>JBEAPC010000058.1:0-66649 GCA_041164585.1 Bacteroidota bacterium | reverse complement strand
AATTATAATGGGAAATTTGGTATTGAAATATGGGGGCAGTCTTCACATATTTTTCCAATGAAATCTTATGTTATTGAATTACGCTTGGCGTATGGTTCTAGTAATAATCAATCATTGATTGGAATGCCATCAGAAAGCGACTGGGTATTGTATGCGCCATATACTGATAAAACATTGATGCGTAACGTACTAGCTTATGGCATTAGTAATAGCTTGGGAAGGTATGCAGCGCGATGTAGGTATGTAGAACTAATACTGGATAATGACTATAAAGGGGTTTATGTATTAATGGAAAAAATCAAGCCTGGAAGAGCTGGTATTGTAAAAATGAAGAAGTCGGATATTGATGGTGATGCTTTGACAGGTGGATATATTTTTAGTTTGGACAAACAACCCAATGCTTGGTATTCTTCTTTTCCTGCACTAAAGTCTACAAATCAAAGCTTTCCTCATTTCTCATATGTTTATCCCAAAGAGACAGATATTGTGGCACAACAAAAAGCCTATATCAAAAAGCAAGTGGATGATTTTGAAGCGGCATTGAATGGTAGCAATTTTCAAGATCCTTTTATTGGGGTAAGAAAATATGCAGACTTGAATTCGTTTATGGATTATTTTATTGTCAATGAAATTAGTAGAAATGTTGATGGGTATAGACTAAGCAGTTATTTTAATAAAGATAGAGATAGTAAAAATTCCTTAATCAAGGCTGGTCCTGTTTGGGATTATGACTTGTCATTTAGAAACGCTAATTATTGTAATGGAAGCAATGTGAATGGTTGGGCTTTTCAATTCAATGATGTCTGCCCCGGAGATGGCGCAGGTCTTGTACCATTTTGGTGGGAAAAGTTGTTTGCAGATAGTAATTATGTAAAAGATTTGCATAGTCGATGGTCTCAGCAAAGAAACTCGGTATTGAAAACAGCTAAATTGAATCAAGTAATTGATTCAATTGTTCAATTAACCGATGAAGCAAGACAAAGGCATTTTAAACGTTGGCCAATTTTGGGTCAATTTATTTGGCCTAATCCCAATCCTATACCAAATTCATATGCCGAAGAAATAAGCTATTTGAAAGTATGGTTAGAACAAAGGCTAATATGGATTGATCAAAATTTACCCAAACAAATTAAACCTAATTGGCCTGAGTCTAATACAGGAACACTTCATGTAAATGTTTTTCCCAATCCTATTAATAGCCGTTCTAAAATTCAAATTATTGCTAAGGAAGAACAAGAAATTAGTGTGGAATTATTTCAAGTAAATGGTAAACTGACTTATACTTCAAAGAAACTTTTGATAGAAGGCCTTAATCAAATTGACCAAAATTTTTCTTTCATATCTTCTGGTATTTATTTATTAGTAATTAAAAATGGGGCAGGAGAAAAAATAATTACCAAACTAATTAAATGATGATTTTTCAAAGTAAAAATTTCTTCAATTGCCATTATTCCATCCAATCTATTTTACTTATTGGCTTATTGTTTAGTTGTTTTTCATCTTTTTCACATCCTAAAGTATCGGAAAAAGCCATATTCCCCAAAGATTCTGTTTATATCAAAATTCTTGGAATTGCACAAGACGGCGGATACCCTCAAATAGGTTGTATAAAAGCTTGTTGCAATGCCATTAAGCAAGGAAAAGAAACCAAGAAAAATGTGGTTTCCTTAGGTTTGGTGAGTAACAATAAGTATTGGCTTTTTGAAGCAACCCCGGATATCAGTGACCAATTAGGTCTAATGCAAAAAGAAGTAAAGCATTCCAGTTTTCTAATGCCTGAAGGAATCTTTATTTCACATGCACATATGGGACATTATTCCGGTTTGCAATTTTTAGGAAGGGAAGCACTTGGGGCATCTAAAGTGCCAGTGTATGCCATGCCCAAAATGGATAATTTTTTGAGAAACAATGGACCGTGGAGCCAATTGGTTCAGTTAAATAATATTGTTTTAAAACCTATTCAACACAAACAACCCATTCAATTGAATGAGCAATTGTCTGTAACGCCAATTTTAGTACCACACCGCGATGAATTTTCAGAAACTATTGGCTTTATCATTCAATCAAGCCGCAAATCAGTATTGTTTATCCCAGATATTGACAAATGGGAAAAATGGCAAGAACAGATAGTTGAGATGGTAAAATTGGTAGACCTAGCATTGATTGATGGCACTTTTTTAAAAGATGGGGAATTGCCTAATAGAAATATGTCTGAAGTGCCCCACCCTTTTGTGGAAGAAAGCATTAAGAAATTTGCATTATTACCCCTAAAAGACAAATCTAAAATTTGCTTCATACATTTTAATCATACCAATCCTTTAATCAGAGAAAAATCTGCCGAAAAATTGAATTTGGAAAAAATGGGATACAAAATAGCCGAACAAGGACTTACTATAGTACTTTAATAGATTTTTGGTTTCCAAGATGGCTAACTGATTGTTTTCTGTTTAAAAAACAATATCTTGGCTTGCTACATTAGAAATTGAGAATACGGAAATACATATTTGTTGTAATGGTAACGGTGCTTTCCATGCAGGTCTTTCCTGTGGAGGGCTTTTGTTATTTATTAGGACTTGGAAATTTCCAAGAGCAAATTGATAAAGACTTATTCTCAAATACTGATGAGTCAGACGCTGACGATGATCCCATTAAAATTAAAAAGCAAGAATACCTTTCTGCTTTTGATGCCCCTGAACTGCAATTTAAATTGCAAGTTTTAAATGCAACTAAACCAAGTTTTAAAGTGGTAACATCTATGGGCCATCAACCTGAATTATTAATTCCACCCCCAAATTTCCTTTAGCCCTCCTTTTTAGTTACTTTAAAGCAAAGACATATTCTTTTGCTATTGCCCATTATTTGAAAAAGTTGTTATGAAATTGAACAAACCCACTCAGGGATTGAGTTTCCAATATTTAAAAGAAGATTTACCAGCTGGATTAGTAGTATTTTTTGTTGCCCTGCCCCTATGTCTTGGAATTGCCCTGGCTTCTGGCGCCCCTTTGTTTTCTGGAATTATATCGGGAATTATTGGGGGTATAGTAGTAGCAATGTTTAGTGGTTCGGCACTCAGTGTCAGTGGTCCAGCCGCTGGGTTAACTGTAATAGTTTTAAATGGGATACATGATGTTGGTTCCTATGAAGCATTCTTATTAGCCGTGGTTTTAGCTGGCATCATACAATTTTTATTAGGTTGGTTAAAAGCTGGCGTAATAGGTTATTATTTTCCTTCTAGTGTTATTAAAGGAATGCTAGCCGCTATTGGGATTATCCTTATTCTCAAGCAGGCACCAATTGCAATTGGATATGCAAAAGACCAAGCAAATTCCTTTCAAATGGGAGCAGTTATTATTGCAGCTGTTTCATTAGTAATTCTTTTAATCTGGGAAATACCTGGGATTAAGAAGTACATTTTTTTCAAGTGGGTTCCAGGGGCTTTGGTAGCAGTAGTATTTGGTGTTATTGCTAATGAGGCTTTTAAAACAATGCATCCAAATTGGGTATTAGAAAATAAGTATTTGGTAACCCTTCCAGTAGCAAATAGCGCAAGTGATTTTCTGAATCAATTTACCTTACCTGATTTTACTGCCTTTACTAATTATAAAGTATATCTCTTGGCAGTTACTATTGCCATAATAGCTAGTTTGGAAACACTTTTAAGCATTGAAGCTGCCGATAAGCTGGATCCATATAAAAGATTATCCCCCACAAACAAGGAATTAATTGCACAAGGAATTGGAAATACCATTTCAGGTTTAATTGGAGGCTTGCCCATGACAGCAGTGATTGTAAGAACTTCAGCTAACATTAATGCTGGTGGTAAAACCAAGATGTCCGCTATTATTCATGGCTTACTTTTGTTGTTGAGTGTTGTTGCTTTGTCATCTGTGTTAAACATGATTCCGCTAGCCTGTTTAGCAGCAGTATTACTTGTTGTTGGTTATAAATTAACCAAAATTGGTCTTTATAGGCAAATGTTTAAATTAGGTTGGGAGCAATTTTTACCTTTTATCATTACAGTAGTTGCTATTCAGTTTTCTGATTTATTAAAAGGAATTTTCCTTGGCGTTGCCGTATCTATTTTCTTTATTCTTAGGTCTAATCACAAAAGAGATTATACCATTCACCAAGAGAAAAAATCGGAAGGGGGAAAAATATTTATCACTTTGGCTGAACAAGTGACTTTCATCAACAAAGGAAGTATTGCTAAAAAGTTAGCTGATTTCCCAGATGGAAGTATCGTAACTATAGTTGGTACAAATTCTCATTTTATTGATATAGACGTGTTAGAAATCATACATGATTTTAAACAAGCGGCTTTACTCAAAAATATAGAAGTTCATCTGGTAAACATTCCTGCATTTCTTGGAGTATCTGGTCATTAATACTTGTTTCACAATAACAATTACATTGAATGTCTGGAAACATTTTTGACGAGTCAATTCTTATAAAAGAGTTGCAGCATTATTTGCCATCCCAAACGCCATTGAAGGATTTTATCCATCACAATACCTTACATGCGTTTCAGCATAAGCGTTTTTATGAGGGTATTTTTAATGCATCGGCCATCTTTGGTTACCACGTAACGCTAGAACTAGAGGAATACAGAAATCTAGTAAATACCGGTAGAATAAAAAAAGATGTTTTGTATAGGGCAATTGCATCCAAGAAGGGTTCTGATAATGTAGAGACTTGGTTGCAAAAAATGCAATACAATGAATATGATTTACAAAAAGAGTCACGTATTGGAAAATTAAGGTCAGCTTGGAATCAGCATTATCACATAGATCTCAATAATAAAGTTCAGCCATTATTATTTAGAATATTAGCAGCTTATCTGGATCAGGGAATTTCTGATTGGAATTTTCCTATTACCAGCAAAGGATTTTTAGATGCCTTGAGATTGGTTGAAAAAAATAGTTATATCAGTTTTTTTCATTCAAAAAGAGCAAGAGCGCTTTTTTTTAATGAAACAATTAGCTTGTCTAACTTATTAGAAATATTGGTTGGGCAAGAGGATTTATATGATCAGTATGTTTTTGATCAGCAATTTGCTCATAGGGGTTGGGCTGGTATGGTAGCAACAATAGAAACCAAACCTGAAACCCTATTTGAAAAAAGAACCATTACATTAAGAGACCTAATTCATTTTGAATTACTTCTTGAAATTGATGTTTTGGATGATAATTTAGAAAAAAATTGGAAGCCAATTTCAAAACTAGATAAATTAACTCCAGTTGATCTATTTGCTGAATTGCCAAGTTCTGAATTACAAGAAGTTTTAGAATTATTCCAAGACGCGTTTGAGTGGAGTTATTATGATGCTGTGCTTGGTGCTTTTGTTCACGACAATACAAACGAAAAAGATAAGCACCCTATATCATTATTTCAAGCTGTGTTTTGTATTGATGAAAGAGAATGCTCATTTAGAAGACATTTAGAATTTGTTGAACCACATTGTGAAACATTTGGCGCACCTGGATTCTTTGGTGTAGAGTTTTATTTTCAGCCAGAACATGCCAAGTTTTATGAGAAACTCTGCCCAGCACCAGTAACCCCTAAATACTTAATCAAAGAAGAGGGTAAATTAGAGAAACGAAAACATGAGTTGTTGTATCATAAAGAAACCCATTCTCTTTTTGGAGGACTTTTATTCTCTTTATTAGCTGGTTGGTTGTCTTTGGTGCAGTTGTTTTTACACCTGTTTCAGCCAAAAATGAGTCCGGCCATTTCTAATGCATTTTCCCATGTTGGAGAAGAATCAGCATTAACTATAGAAAATCTGGACCCTAATGACAGAGAGAAAGATTTGCAAATTGGGTTTACGGTAGAAGAAATGGCGCAGAGGGTAAAAGCCCAATTGCGTAATATGGGTATGGTTAAAGATTTTGCGTCTTTGGTATATATTGTTGCCCATGGTTCAAGTAGTGCCAACAACCCTCACCACGGAGCTCATGATTGTGGAGCTTGTAGTGGTAGGCCTGGTTCGGTTAATGCTAGGGTGTTTTCCTTTATGGCCAATCATCAAGGTGTAAGAGAAATACTTTCCAAATCAGGTATAGAAATTCCATCAACAACAAGATTTATTGGAGCATTACATGATACCGCAGCTGACGAAATCAGATTCTTTGATTGTTCAGATTTAGCACCAGATCATAAGTCTAAACACTTAGAAAATGTGTTGCATTTTGAGACTGCACTAGATTTTAATGCTAAAGAAAGATCAAGAAGGTTTGCTTCAATTAATTCAAAGTCTGATATTAAAGCCATTAGAAAAGAAATCAAGAAACGTTCTGTTTCCTTATTTGAACCTAGACCTGAATTGGGTCACGGTTCTAATGCACTTTGTGTAATTGGAAGAAGAAGTCTTACTAAAGATTTATTTCTGGACAGAAGAGCTTTTTTAAACTCCTATGACTACACTTCAGATCCTGAAGGCGAATTATTAGTAAATGTAATTAGGCCAATTGGCCCTGTTTGCGGTGGTATTAACTTGGAGTATTATTTTTCAAGAATTGATAATCAAAAATTAGGAGCCGGAACAAAATTACCCCATAATGTGATGGGGCTAATTGGCGTTGCCAATAGTAGTGACGGGGACTTAAGACCTGGTTTGCCTGTTCAAATGATTGAAGTGCATGATCCAGTTCGTTTATTAATTATAGTGGAGCATTATCCAGAGATTGTACTCAAAACAATTCAATCGGATCCTGCAATCTATGAATGGTATATTAATGAATGGGTGCATTTAGTAGTCATTAATCCCAAAGACAAACTATTGTATCATTTTGCTAATGGAATATTCTCTCAGTATGATCCGCTTCATGGTGAAGCCGAGAAAATGCATCATCCACACCAGGTTATTGCAAATGGCATTGAAATGAGTTCTTTTGAAATTGAAGACGCCACTAGAGAAAATCTTCCCATTTTTAGCATCAATAAAAAATCATAATGGTAGAATTAATACAATTTTTTGCCTATATACCTTTGTTGGGTTTTGCTTTGAGCGTGCTACAAAAAAAGAAACACGAAAGATCTTTGGCAGCTATTTTAATTACCACAGCGGCAGCACAATTTTTATTATTGTGCTATATGATTTTTCATTGGTTAAGGGCGGGCATACCAAAATTAGATATTCGTCAATTTACAATTCTAGACACACCTCAATTTGATTTTTACATTGATTTTTATTTTGACAAAACTTCGGCCATTTTCCTTTTAGTTGGAACTATATTGACCCTATTGGTTTCTGTATTTAGTAAATATTATATACACAGAGAAGAGGGCTACAAAAGATACTTTAACAATATTCAACTGTTTTTCTTTGGATTCAGCTTATTAATAGTTTCTGGAAATTTTGAAACCTTATTTATAGGTTGGGAAATGGTGGGCATCAGTTCTTTTTTATTGATTTCATTTTACCGTGATAGGTATTTGCCCGTTAAAAATGCCATGAAAGTTGTGTCTTTGTATAGATTGGGAGACGTATTTCTCATCTTGGCAATGTGGTTTAATCACCACCTATGGCATTCCAATATTTCTTTTTCCCAATTAGATGATTCGCTTGCAGTTATTACAAAAATCAATGAGCATTACTTCTTAGCAATTATGATTGGCTTGGCCCTTTTTTTAGGATCTGCAGTAAAATCAGCCATGTTTCCTTTTTCGTCTTGGGTATCTAGGGCTATGGAAGGCCCCTCAAGTTCAAGCGCTATTTTTTATGGGTCACTCTCTATTCATTTGGGTATTTTTCTTTTATTGAGAACCTATTCATTTTGGGAGCATTTGACTATTCTTAAAGTGGTAATTATTGTTTTTGGTGCCATCACTTGTATTACCAGTAATACAATTGCTAGTACACAACCAGCGGTTAAGACTAAAATTGCGTATGCGTCTATTACGCAAATAGGACTGATAGCAATTGAAATTGCACTAGGTTGGCACAACTTGGCTTTATTGCATTTTGCGGGGAATGCCTTTTTAAGAGCATACCAAATTTTAGTTTCGCCATCTGTACTCGGTTATTTAATACACAACCAATTATTCCATTTTATTCCAAGAAAAGAAGGTAGCCAAAATAGGCTACTCAATTCTTTGTATATGTTGTCTATCAAAGAGTATAATATGGATCTTGCGCACTACCATTATTTGTGGAAACCATTTAAAAAATTTGGAACAGTGCTAGGGAAAATGAACCAAAAATTAACACTGGCTTTTGTAATATCAGTGTTTGTTTGGGGGATATTTTTAGACATTAACACGGGTTTATTTGAAGAATGGGTATTGGATACCTTTGCTATACTTTATTCAATAATCTCTTTGTTATTTATACTTAGTTCATTCAGTGAACGCGCGTCTGGTAAAAACGCATGGAATAAAGTCATAGTAGGACATTTATTTATTACACTAAGCATCTCTGTAAACAGCCATATTCCATTTCAGTATTTGATGCTCTATTTAGGTTGTATTGCCTTTTTTGGCGTTTTAGGACTGTTGTCATTATTGAACTTAGAAAAAACTGAAAAAGACATTAGTTTGCATCAGTATCATGGCAACTCTTATGAATACTCTGGCGCAGCAGTTGTTTTTTTAATTTCCTGTTTGGGTCTAGTTGGTTTTCCCATATCGCCCTTGTATGTTGGACTAGATCTTTTGTTAACCTATATAGAAAGTCATCAATACCTGTTAATTGGATTTACAGCCTTGAGTTTGCTTTTTATTGAAATTTCTCTTTTACGAATTTATACAAGACTGTTCTGTGGCCAACACAAGAAAACGCACCATCCCATTGCATTTAAATCATCCTAGAATTCCTATAGGTAGAACAATTGATTGGACTAATTTTCAACAAGCTCAAAATTTTTGAAAAAAGCTAGCTTATAGGCAGCAGATTTACCACACATGGTATCTGAGATGCTGTGACTTATTTTAATATGATTAGTTGAGGTCTTGGTTGTTTTCCTATTTAAACTGTTTAGTATGGTGCAACCAGTTTTAATCCAATCTATTAATTTGACACAATATTTTGTATTTTAAGACTGTTTATAGAGATATCCCATGAATCAAACCCAATCATGAATCAATCATGGTTGCTTTTGACACATAATACCAATCCCACTTCATGAGAATTATTTACTTCTTGTTGGCACTGTTTATCAGTTCAGAACTCTTTTCCCAGCCCTTTGGCGCTTTGCCATCTAATCCAGCTTCCGTAACCAAAACCGGTAGAATGGGTCTGCGATATACATTTGTCAGCAGCACTTTATTACAACCTGCTATTGACAATGAACCCAATCACCGCGTAAAAGTGGAAAATATTGGGCCCAATGCTAAGACCAATGTAAGGGTGAGTTATACCGGATTAAATGCCGATGGTACTGTACCAACCTTAAGTGGTGGCGGATTTGCCGTATTCCCCAATGGTGGTACTGTAAACCTAGCTTCAAGAGATACCACTGTTGTGCAAGGTTGGTCAAGTGGATGGAGAGAATGCAGTTGTATTTCTGACGGGAATAACAATAAATCTGTTCGATTCATTTTTGCATACGACTCTACTTTTTATGGTCCAGATGGACTGCCCGACGGTACCATCGCGCTAGCAGATACCATCATCCAACCAATAGTCATTGTGCAGCGATCGCAATCACAACAGAACCAAATAGGGGTTATTCAAACCTCCGCAACTCAAACTTTAAGAGGCCAATTTATTATACCTGGATATATAAAAAGTCTTGTTTCGCTAAATACAGTATCCATTGCTACTAATGGACTAACATGGGCAATTTATCCCAATACGCCTTCTTCTATTTCAACTGTTGATAGTAGTAATGGTAATAGGTATTATAGGTTTAATTTAACAGTAGACCCCAGAGCAGATTATAGAATTGAAGCAAAATTTAATTCAACCAACTTAGCACTATTAGTGCCTGCCACAACCATAGTTGTACCAACTGCGGCATCTAATGATACTTTGCGTGCTACGGTATTGCCCTATGGGAAAGCGTCTTTTAGTATTGACTCTGTTATCACGCATGAAACAGAAGTGGGATTTTGGAGAACTGTCTTTTCGCCTGGCGATAGCTCAATTACGGTATTCCCCGGCCAAGAGAACTGGTATGGGGCCACTAATACAGAACGGAATGTCTATAGGGCCAAATCAAAAATTATTAAGTACAAAGCAGACTGGGCCGGCTTTGGAACAAAGCTTTGGGAATATGCATTACCTACAGAATCTTGGGGCGGGGGCGTGAGTAAAGATGGTAAACATATAGTTTATATGATTAACCAAAAGGGTAGAGAAAGCGGATTAGAAAATGATCCAACAGTAGATTGGGTGGGCGTTTTGGATGGAACAACAGGACAAAAAAAGTGGGGTTTAAGAGGTAACCAACAAATACAAGAAGGTTTAGAAGTGGCCATTTCCTCAACTGGTACTTATATAGCCATGGGAACTACTGGAAGTGGTAGATTTTCTGTCTATAAAAACAATGGAAATAGTGGAACACTATTATGGAGTAATCCAGCTGACTTTGCAAATGGAAATAAGGATATTGGACAAATTAGGAAGATTGTTTTTTCTGATAATGACCAATATGTATATGCTGGTTGCGGAGACATGTATTTGAGAAAGTATAAAATTGCAGACAGTAGTTTGGTTTGGAAAGCCTATATAGGTGGATGGCCTTTTGTAAATGGACTAGTCATTGCCAACGGTTATGTGATTACTGGCACTAAGTCTAAAGACAGAACAGTGATCCGTGATTCTGATGGGGCTGTTCAATATTTTGCTGGAACCTTTGGATATGATGCATCGGTAGATAGCTCTTTTACCGGCCCTGTATTTGGTTTTGGACCCATTGTTACAGATAGAAATTCTGGTAGGGCTATTGCCAGTGTTGGAGGCAATTCTGTTAAGCATAGTATCCTCAATGGTAGTTTTGTATTAACTGCTGATAGATTTGTAGATGTGTATCCCCGTTATGGTGGAAATAGTGTGGCCAATAAAGCCACTTATATTGGAACCGGATCTGGAGAACAATCACAATCAGGTTGGGCAAGTGCATCTGGTGATAGAATAGTAGTGGCAGCCCGAGATTTGTCAACTGGTGTGTTTCCAAGAAAGACCGCTGCTTTTTATAAAATCAATAGAATCATTAATCGCTATCCAACTATGGATTCTATTGGTGCTAAATCATTTACCAAATTTGATACGTTAAGATTAAAAATTAGCTATCGCGATTTCAACGATTATAATACTGCCAATACACAGTTGTCATTAACTGCATCAGCAGAAACTGCAGATTTAAAAACCATTGTGCGTGGCGATTCTGTGATCATCTATGGTGCTGCAGGATTCAATGGTATTGCTGCTGTTACAGTATCCATTGCAGAAACTGCTACAACTGAAAAATGGACTGTTTCAGAGCGATTCCCTGTTACGGTTAATTGTAATACTATTACTACTCCAACTATTACCAAAGACATTGACAACTTCTTAGTGTCATCTTCCTTATATAATAATACTTGGTACAAAGACAATGTGCTCATGTCTGATACAACTCAGAAAATTAAGCCAACATCCAGTGGTAATTATTCTGTAAAAGTGGTTCAGGGAGGGTGTAGCTCAACGCTATCTTCGGCCACCAATTATATTCCAACTGCCTTGACAAATTTAAGTGCAGGCCAATTCATTAAAACCTTTCCAAATCCGGTACATAATGAATTACACATACAGTATCAGTTAAATGGTACCAATAGTATCAAAGCCATGCTCTATGATGTAACAGGAAAATTGGTGTTGCAACAGAACAGTCTTTCAAATGGAGGTAGTCTACCCATGGGAAATCTGATTAGAGGATCCTATCTGTTGCGCTTGTATGATAGGAATGGTAAATTATTACATACAGAAATTTTGATCAAGGATTAACTAGTTGATTCAAAACTGCTAATCCTTGATCAAATACTATTAAGAATAAACCCTTAAACTAGTTCCAGAAAGGCTTGTCTTATAAATGGTTAAACCCCTAGATCCATTACTATTTAAACCAGCTCCATTTATGTCAAAGCTAGCACCGTGTGCAGTACAATACCACTGATTATTATTAGATCTATAAGTAATTTGCTTTTCACCTTCATGACTACAAATTACAGTTGCAGCAGCATAGGTGTTAGTACCTGTTTTGGCAATGACTACCCCATTTTGAATAATATAACCGCCAGTAGAACTTAAGGCTGCACTAGAAGCATCATTCAAATTGAGGGTAAAGTCAACTGGCCCAGATGGTGTATTGGCGTTTTTGCTACAAGAACCCAAGCATGTAGCGGTTAGGGCAAACATTGCTCCTAGTCCCATCTTGTTTAAAAATTCAGCTCTTTCCATGATTGATAGATTTAAGGGGGATGATTAAATTATTTTTTGTGTTTTTTGATTTGAAAAATCCTAGACAGATTGAAACCCATTCTGACATCAAAATTTTCCCAACTACTGGTTGTTTCAGTAATAAACGCTCTTTCATTCATACCAACGGCGTTAGAAACATGCAATTGGAAAACGTGACCACCCGTTTCAATATCTACCCCAATAGACAAAGGATTGTAGTTAACATCATCCTGAATGCCATTTATGAGATAGTAGTAGTCCCAAGTAAAAGCCATTCTTTTAGACATCTTCAATCTGCCACCCAAGCCAAGCGAATAGACATCATTGGGTTGGGTAGATAGTGGCACTAAGTTGTTATGCACCATTGTTGGAGATAATTGTAAGGTTAGTCCCTCACTAAATTTTCTACCAATAATGGTTTGAAAATAATAGGCTAACCTAGAACTAAAATAGTTGGTGATGGTAGGGTCGGCAAAGTCCATGGTGTTCATTGTCATTCCACCCACAAATGCAATGGTTGCCGGGAATGCATGTGCACCTGTTGACTGTCTAATAGGAGCATATTTGATATATCCATCTAGCTCTTTTTTAAAAGTACTCCTACCTACACCAATTTGTAAATTTTGCAAAATGCCAAAATCAAAACCCAATCGCATACTGGCTTGGTCAAGGCCAAAAAAGTTTTTGGTTCCTTGGTTAAGGGTACCAAATCTGTGTAAAATTCTAAAATCCATGGTCCCTGGCGATAAAAACTCCATACTGTGACCGTTAATCACTCGGATAGATTTAAATGCGTTTTTGACAATTTCTTTTTTGGGTGTTTTGTCTTCCACTAAGTCTAATAAATCAACCTCTTGTGCAATTGATTTTAATGAAATGGTACTGAGTAGTAGAATGGCAAATCCATTCAGGAGCAATTGCTTCATGTTAGTTATTTTGGGGGAGATAAGGGATTATTTTTTCAAAGGCTCAAGTAAGCAGTCAACTGAAATCTTGGCTGTTTTGGCAAGTTTATCTGCAACAAGTTGAGGGATCACTATTTTATAATCTGCAAAGACAATATTGAAATTGGCTACAATTTGCAACTTGCCTGCTTTTGAAATAATGTTACCTGTGGCTTCTACCTCTTTGGTTTCACCATGCAAAGTCATTTGACCTTTTACTTTTGCGGGATAGATACCATCTTTGGTATAATTAATGCTGGCATTATTGGTAATCACCCCTTTGAAAACAGTTTTTGGATATTTGTCACTCTCAGCATAATTCTCATTAAAATGTTCCATCATCAACGCACGGTCAAATTCAAACCCTTTCATAAGACAGGAAAATTGAACATCTCCAGTTTTGGTATCAAGTACACAAAGAGCAGCTTTATTTACTGCGTCAATATTTTCTGGTGATTTTGGTACCGTTGCATCAAAACCAAGTTTCCCTGATTTAGTAAAATATTTATCCTGTGAATATGTGCTTGTGACAATTGCAATCATTGCTAAAAAGAAAATTGTTTTTTTCATCTGATGTTTATTATTGTTTAATAATTGATTTATTGATAATGATATCAGAACCTATTCCAAGATCATCGGCATTGAAACCTGTGTAAATACCTTTAATAGTAATGACTTGTCCATTCGTGTATGAGGTTTTAGCACGAAAACTAGAATCCATACTACACCTAATGGAAGTGCTATGAATACTGTCTCCTAAGACAATGGTAGTCCCCAGTTGATTCTCTACCGTTTTAATATGACCAGTCACTTCAATTGTTTTATTTAAGTATTTAGTATTACTAGTCTTATTGTCTTTTTCAAACTCAACTATGATTTCCGCAGCTGAGGTGTTGAATTCAGACTTCAGATCTTCTGTGCTTGTTGCCTTTCTATTAAATTCTGTATAGGCATAAACTGAACCTAAAGCAATCACTATGAATGCAATTGCAATGACTATTTTAATTTGCTTCTTTTTCATTTTTAGTTATTTAGACTTCCAGCATCTATCCATTTTTTAATGGTAGCTAATTGACAACTATTAAATTTTGCTGCACCTTTTGGCATGGCAGAATAACCCGCAGCATGATTAATACTGCCATATAGTTTTCCATTTAGTGCTATGGCTTTATCAGTGGCATAAGTAGCCATGGCAATACCACCAGAGGGGTTAGCTACTGTATGGCAACTATAACAGGCTGTTTGAAGAATTGGTACAACTTTTTGACTATAAGAAACTACACCTACTGTATCACAGAGGCCCCCTGCACCACTAGAGTTGGGATATAGTAAATCTGCTTTATCATAATAACAAGCATTGAAGGCCAAGGCAATCCCCAATAGGATGGCCATAGAAAACATTTTTTTCATTTGACTTAGTTGAAGATTGATTAGTTATTTAGTGCACCTGCGTCAATCCATTTTTTGAATTGAGTCAACTCACAAACAGACATTTTAGACATTCCTTTTGGCATGGGTGAAAAGCCAGGATCCTGATTAATAGAACCCCAGAATCTGCCACTAGTAACGGAATTCTTGACAAGCGTATAACTAGAAAGATCTATTCCACCCCCAGGGCTAGCGGTGCTATGACAACCTATACATTTAGTTTGTAAGAGGGGTTGAATGGAAGTACTATATTTAAAATTGGATGAGTCGCAAGAGAAGCAGGCATTGTTCTTAGCACCTTGGGTTATCCATTTTTCAACCAATTTTAATTGACTTGCATTAAAGGCTGGCAAAGGAGGTTCAGGCATTCTGCCATTTCCTGTCTTTACTAAAACGGTATAGAGTTTACTACTAGAAAATTTACCTGGGCTAACATATTTTGAAATTGTAGCATAGGAATTTAAAACCACACCTTCTGCTTTTGTAATTGCATCATGACATCCAGCCATAGCACATCCAGATATAATCAGCGGCTCAATATCTTTATTAAAATAGACTGTATCAACACTGCAGGCGTTGCCCGATGAACTTGATCCTGTTCCAGTTCCCGTTCCGGTGCCCGTTCCACTACCGGTTCCGGTACCTGACCCAGCTGTTGAAATGTTTGGTAATTCATGTGTGCAGGACACAACTAGAATACTAATAAGCATGGCTAGAACGCCAAGAATGGATAATACCTTTTTCATGTTGTTGCTTTAGTAAATGGTAAATAATAGGTATAATTCTATCCAATAGCAGGATAACAGAAATTATCATGCCAAAAGACTTTCAATAAAATTGGGGATTACTGTTTTAACTATTTTTTGTGGAAATTGTACAATAGACCAAAATAAATTCCCTTGCTTAGTACGGGTTCTTTGCCTTTTCCTATTCCACTAAGTGGAAGATTCAAATAAGGTTCTATTCGCAGCCTGAATCTATTTTTAATTTTATATTCATAACCCAAACTCATGTTTACTGTTGCAAATAAATTGCTAGTATTTTTTGTAAACTCTACATACTCACTTTGAATAACGCCATTTATTTCTTCTTCATATTCATAAGATTCATTATTCACTAAGAAAGACGAAATGCCAAATGACCCAAATAACTGATGTCTTTGATTGCCCAATAAATCTGTTTTCAATGAAACAGGTATTTCAATTAATTTATTTTCAGATTCAATCCATAAGATTTTCCCAGTAGCAGGAAGAATAGATTTGTCAAAATGTTCTCCTTTTGTGTAATATTCTTTTTTCTCAATATGAATACCGGTTTCAACACTAAATCTTTTTGAAAATTGATACCCCAAAACCAATGCCATGCTATATCCTGACCCTTTTGAAGCTTCAAAATTAATAGAGCTTTTGTCAGTTGCATACATAGCGCCTGTATAAAAATATTTATTAAAAAGTGCTTTCTTAATATTAATAACTGGGGTACTAGTTGGCTGTATAATAGATTCTTTAGCAGTAGTTGAATCTGTACTCGTATACTTAGCTACTGCTTCAACTAAGTCAGTTTTATTTTCAATCACATTTTTAGTTTCTTGAGAATTGGATACTGAATTAGTTGAAGATTTTTGTGTAGCGGAATTCAATGGTTCTTGATTAATAGAAACCATTGATTGATTATTCTGGGGAGGTAATTGCGGAGTTGATGACTTTAGTTGAACAGTTTGATTAGAAGTAGAATAATTGCTATTTGATTTTTCTGAGAAATTATTTTTATTCAATGTTGCAACAATGTTTTCTTTTTTGTTTAATTCTTTCTGTTGAATAGAGTCAATGACTTTTTCATATACTGCATCAGTAATTTTTTTAAGCATTTTAGTTTCTGATTCCTTTTGTTCATTTAATGTTGGAACAATCAAATTTTTACTTTGTTTATGCCCATTCATATATATGTGCATCAAAAAGGCTGAGAGAATACTAACCACAAGAAGAATCAATAGATACAATAACCTTTTTCTAAGAAGTATACCTTTTTGGTTCCCTTCTTTTTCTAGCTTTTCCAATACGGCATTCCAGTTGGCGCTATCCGTATTTAACGGATAATGCTCTGATGCCCTTTGGAACAGACTTTCAAATTCATTTTTATCTACACTCATGATTTCTTAGTTTCAAAAAATTCCACAATTTTATTTTGCAGAAAATCCTTTGCCCTAGATAGATTTGATTTGGAGGTTCCAACTGAAATTTCTAGCATAATGGCAATTTCTGCATGACTAAATCCATCAATCACATATAGGTTAAAAACCTTTTGATAACTTGGAGGCAACTCCTTCATGTATTTAATTAATTCTTTATAAAGTAGTTTGGAATCTGCCTTTTCTTCAGACATTTTGTCCATCCAGTCATTTTCCTGTAATGATTCAAATTTTGTCTCTCTTTTTCTTTTTCTAATTTGATCTATAGACTCATTCACCGTAATTCTTCTCAGCCAACCCCTAAAGCGTAATTCTAGAATTTGACTATTTGAGTCTATTTCAAACTGTTTGAGATGTAGAAACGCTTTTACAAAACTGTCATTGGTTACAGAAACTGCTTCTTGGTAATCCTCCATATAGCGGAAAGCTATTTTTAAAACATATCCATAGTAATGCTCATAAATCCATTGCTGGCATTTTCTGTCACTTTTAAGGCATTTTCTAATAATATGTTCCAATGAATCCAGATCCAATTTAACTACGGGGCTTTGTTACTAGACGATGGTCTATGTTAGACGGTTGCGTTGAAATAAAATAAATTCCTGTGGGTCATCAAATTTAGGCTATTCACCAAGGTTAGAATTGAAAATTATATTACACTTTTTTGTGGCCAATTTTTAAAACTGTCTATTAATGATTTTAGTAGCAAAAATTTATTTTATCTAGTTTATTAACTTCTTTACCGATGACACCCTTGTTTATTTGAATTATAGGTTATGTTTAGACTTCAATACCCACTATTGATGTATGAGAAAAATTACCTTTGTTTGCTGGTTTGTGTTTTCAGGTTTCGCTAGCTACTCTCAATCTAGCTCTAATATCAAAAAAACTGATACAGTTATTACTAATGTTAAGGATACCGCCGTTTTCAAAACCGTTAGACTAGAAGAAGTAATTGTTACGGGAAAGAAACCTACGGTTAATTTCAAATTAGACAGACAAGTCTATAAATCCTCTCAATTTTTAACTGCTTCTGCAGGAAGCGCCATAGACCTTGTCAAAAATCTTCCTGCTATCTCTGTAAATGGACAAGGAGAAATAGCTTTTAGAGGTTCTAATAGTTTTCTGGTACTGATTAATGGGAAACCTACACAAGGCGATCCATCATTTGTGATGAGTCAAATTTCTGCCTCCAGTATTGAGAATATTGAACTGATTACTAATCCCAATGCAAGTTTTGATGCAGATGGGAAAAGTGGCGCAATAAATATCATTACTAAAACTGCAGTGCAGGATGGCTGGATGTTGCAAGCCAATCTAATGGCAGGTGTACCACCAGTTCATGAATATAATAATGCTAGAAATCCACAGAGATTTGGAATGGATCTTTCTACAGGCTTTAGATCAAAAGCCTGGGAACTAAGTGCTGGTTTAAATTATTTAAGAAATGATATTGCTGGTCAAAGAGAAGGAGATGTATATACCATCATCAACAATATTAAAACCAGTTTCCCTTCTTTTGGAGAAAGGAGCTTTAAAAGATATAGTTATAATGGAAGAGTGAATTTAAACTACCAACCAAATACCAAAAACCTATTCAGCTTTGGGTTATACAGGGGTGTTAAGTACCAAAGCAGGTGGGCCAATCTCAATTATAGAAATAAGAAAACCAATATTATTACTGGTGCAAATAGTAGTTTCAACTATTATAATGAAAATGATCAACAGAAAGAAGGCGTATTTAGTTTGGCAAGCCTAGACTTTGCACATGATTTTGTAGATAAGTCAAAAATTAGTTTTGGATTATTGTATGAGAAAGCAGATTTGAGTGGAACAACCTATAATAACAATCTCTTGTTTTTGGGTTCAAAAGATACTTTGCAGTACACGGTTAATCCCAATACCAATCCATTAAATGCCTATAGGGCTAAAGTTGATTATAGCAAAAAGCTAGAGAAAGCCAGTTTACAAATGGGGTATCAATTTAGGTATGATACCCAAAATGGAAATTTCCCTTATTTGGTGAAACAAATAGGAACTCCAAATTTTGTAAGTGACCCCCAATTCAGCAGTTCAGTCAAAACTGTGAATAGTATTCATGCTGCCTATTTGCAATATGGAGCATCGGCTAAATTGTTGAATTATAATCTTGGATTGCGTTTAGAACATTCTAATAGAACCTTAGAATTGTCTAAAAACAACCAAAGTCAAAATCAAATCCTTACCAACCTTTTTCCTACTCTTCAATTCAAATACAAACTAGCAGATAAAACTTCTTTAAAAACCGGCTATAGCCGCAGAATTAAAAGAACCAATAATTATGAGTTAAACCCCATTCCAGAAAGAGAACACTCAGAAACTTTAGAACAGGGAGATGCTGCGCTATTACCAGAACTGATTGGAACATTTGAGTTAGGGGTAGAACATAATTTTAATGCAGGAAGTTTTTTTGCCACACTTTATCATCAAACAGTCAAAAACCCCATTCAGCGGGTAAACAAAATATTCAATGATACCATCTTAAATAGAATTTATACCAATGCGGGTAATGCCCAACAAATTGGTCTAGAAACCAACTTAACCCTTAAGCTGACTAATTGGTGGACCAATGTGCTAGGTGGGAATATCTACCAATACCATATTTATGGAAGCATTTTTAATGGAACTATTCCAGTAGATAGCAAGAGTTGGATTTATAGCATCAATGCAACTGAGTCTTTTACATTGCCTAAAAATTGGTCCATGCAATTGTCTGTGAATTATCTTTCTCAAAGGGTAACAGCTCAAGGAGAAGATAGTCGTTTTCTAACACCTAGTTTGGCTATTAAGAAAACCACCGCAGACAAACGCTGGAATTTTCAATTGCAATGGTTGTATCTAGACGCGGGTATATTAGGATCAAACCAGCAAAGGATCACCACTTATGGATCCGATTTTTATACTACAACCAACTATTTGTATGAAACTGATCAGATTCAATTCTCTATTGGTTTTAATCTTCTAAAAAAGAACCGTAAGATTGCATTGCCTTCCAGTGAAATGGGAGAAAAAGAATTTTAAACTAGTCCTAAGATTCATGCAAAACAATCAAGAAAATATCCAATGGGGCATCATCGGATGCGGTAACGTAACAGAAGTAAAAAGTGGTCCTGCATTCAATAAAGTAGCCAACAGTAGTTTGGTGGCTGTGATGAGAAGAGACGCTGGCCTAGCGGAGGACTATGCAAAAAGACATGCTGTTCTCAAATGGTATAGTAATGCTGCTGACCTGATCAATGATCCTGATGTTAACGCTATTTATATTGCAACGCCACCCAAGCAACACGAGGAATACGCCATTGCTGCTATGCAAGCGGGCAAACAGGTGTATATAGAAAAACCCATGGCATTGGATTTGGCGGCTTGTAGAAGAATGGAACAAGTGTCTAAAGAAACGGGGGCGAAATTGGTAGTAGCACATTATAGAAGGGCATTGCCCCTTTTCATAAGGGTTAAGGAATTACTAGATCAGCAAGCCATTGGAGACATCAGATTTGCCAGAATCAGTTTGTTACAACCAGACCAATCAGCCATGATTGCCAAAACGGGAACCAATTGGCGCGTTGATCCAGATCTTGCAGGTGCAGGATTATTTTATGATTTAGCCCCACATCAATTAGACCTACTGATTCATTTTTTGGGAAAACCAACTAGTGCTATTGGTTTATCAGTAAACCAAGCTGGATTATATACTGCGGAAGATTTAGTGGTAGGAGTTGCACAATTACCCAATCAAGTTTTATTTAATGGAACCTGGTGTTTTACCACACCTCAGGGAAAGGAAGAAGATTTGTTTGAAATTCAAGGTTCCACAGGAAGTTTGCGTTTTGCTGTATTTGGTCATGCATTAACCATTGAACGCAATGGCATCATTGAAACAGAAAAGTTTCAACCTCCCCAACATATTCAACAACCCATGATTGAAAAAATTGTCCCATACTTTTTAGGAAATGCAGACAACCCATGTTCTGCAGCTGACGCCATACAATCAATGGAGATGATGGAACAGTTTGCATATGGAACCAACCAGTCATCTAAATAAGCATCTATGAAATTGTTGAAAGTCTTGGTAAAAACTATCATGCTGCTAATAGCACTGATCATGATGTTACTGCCCTTGTTTATTCGCAGAGCAGATAGAACGCCTATTGACCAATCTGCTTTTCATGCAGAAATGCTTTCCATATTTGATAGCCTAAAACAACATCCAACAACAATCGATACCAATACCCAGCTTTTAGCGGGTTGGTCCAAAGCCAATATCACCCCCGCCAAACCCATGCCCACTGCGGGTTATGGAAAAAGAGAGGGCAAGCCTTATGAAACCATTCATGATAGCATTTATGCTAGGGCCATTTATTTGCAACAGGGACAAACCCAAGCAGCCATTGTTAGTTGTGACCTACTCATTATTCCGCCAGAATTAACCTTGGTTTTAAAACAAATGATGCCAATTATTGGATTAGATTTTTCGCAAGTTTATATTGGTGCCACACACTCACACAATAGTATTGGTGGATGGGGTAAGCGTTATATTGGAGAATTGTTTGCGGGTAAATATGATTCCATGATGGTGCAGGAACTGGCAAGAAAAATTGTACAAGCAGTGAACATCGCCAAAGGCAAAGCAAGACCCATGCAATTGTCTTATGCTAGCACAGCAAAACCTGAACTTATCAAAAATAGAACGGTAGGTGATCAAGGAACAGAAGATCCCTTTCTGCGTATGATCTATTTGCAAGGCTTGGAGCCTAGTGCACCCAAAGCCATTCTTGCTTCTTTTGCAGCACATGCAACAACACTAAGTGATTCCGTCATGCGTTTAAGCAGAGACTATCCAGGTCAATTGATAGATGGATTAGAACAGCATCTTGGTTTTGACCAAGCCATGTATTTGGCAGGTGCCGTGGGGAGTATGGGTCCTGAAGAAGAAGGAAAAACGGACTGGGAACAATTGCATCATTTGGCCCAAGGATTAGAAACGGCCATTCAGCAGAATAGCAAAATCACTGCACTTAAACCCAATTTACAAGTCATGACCCTTCGCTTACCTATGCGTGAGCCACAATGGCGATTTGCAAAAGACTGGTGCTTTAGACATTGGCTTTGGACAAAACTCTATGGTGATTATGACAATGAAGTAAAAATGTTACGCTTAGGAAATTTGGTCATGGTGGGATTGCCCTGTGATTTTAGTGGAGAGCTCATGAAAGACCTAACAGAATATGCTGCAACCAAGGGCAAACAATTAATGGTGACCAGTTTTAATGGAGGCTATGTGGGTTATATTACCAAAGACAGTTATTATGATGAGCCTGGTTATGAAACCCGGATCATGAATTGGTTTGGACCAGGCAATGCAGCTTATTTTAGTGAGGTGGTGCGTAAATTGGTTGATCTGCCATAATCTGATTGCCATTACTGTTCAACCGCTATCTTCGCTAAAAAAAATATGGCAACCAAGATTACAATTAACGATAATGGTTCTATGAAAGTAGAAGGCGATTTTACCATTGTAGACAGAGAAGGAAATACTTATGATTTGGCAGGAAGAGACGTAGTTGGTTTGTGCCGCTGTGGTCTTAGTAAAAACAAACCCTTCTGCGATGGGTCGCACAAGGGTGAGTTTCAACATGAGGCAAAGGCATTTGCCCTTCCTCCTAAAAAGACTTTGTAATTAGATCAGTTCTACTTTGGTCATTACATCGCCACCTTTAATTTGGTCTAAAACATCCAAACCATCGGTGAGTTTTCCAAAGCAAGTATGAACGCCATCTAAATGTCTAACGCCTGCACGGTTGTGGCAGATGAAAAACTGAGAACCTCCGGTATTTCTGCCACGGTGTGCCATAGACAAAACGCCGCGGTCATGTATTTGCTTGGCTCCGCTGGTTTCACACTGAATGGAATAACCTGGGCCACCGGCACCAGTACCATCGGGGCAACCACCTTGGATCATAAAGTTAGGGATCACACGGTGAAACGTAAGACCATTATAATAGCCTTCGTTAATCAATTTTTTAAAGTTGGCAACAGCAATGGGTGCGTCATCATCATAGAGTTCAAAACTCATGATGCCCTTAGCGGTATGGATCTGGCCTTTTGTTAAGATTTGTTCGCTCATGGAATTTATTTTTTGCGAAACTAGTCTATCAAAGGCATTTTACCATCATTTGAGCGATTATGGAATCAATTGCAGCAGACTTACAGGAATTTAAATTGGGCAATCAAATACTAAAAATTTGGGTGCCCAATTTTCAAGCCTTACAAGCAAGTCATCAGTTAAATGCCTACGGCGATGCCCCTTTTTGGGGAAGGGCCTGGCCTTCTGCACTGGCCATGATTCAATTCTTAGAAGCAAACCCAGTCTATATTAAAGACAAAAAACTTGTTGAAATAGCAGCAGGGCTAGGGCTTCCCGCTTTTTATGCCAGCAAATTTGCTTCTGAGATCATTGTGTCTGACTATGCTGCAGATGCAGTGCAATGGATGGAAAAAAACATCCAACTCAATCAGCTAGAAAATATACAAGCCAAACAAATCAACTGGAATAGTCTACCCCCAGATCTTAATGCCAATACCCTTTTACTCTGCGATGTGAACTATGACCCCAGTCAATTTGATGCGCTATTAAAAATGATTCATCAGTTTCTAGCAAAGGGAACCACCATACTCCTAACAACCCCACAACGTTTGGTAGGAAGATCCTTTATCAGTTCCTTTTTGGAACATGTAATCATCAATGAAGTCTTGGAAATACAACAAGATGAAAAATTACACTTGATTAATGTGTTGGTCTTGGTACATTAGTTATATTTGAATACCCCTCCCTATTTATCATTATTTTTCTTAATTTGAATCTCATTTTTACTGAGTCCCTAAAATTGTTTTCATGAGAAAAACAGCACTAACCTATGCTTCAAGAGAAGAGATAGAAGTTGATTTGCAGTGTATAGAAGGTGTTGTGCCCACAGATATGGATGGATTCGTGTTCATCAACTCGCCAGTTGGAACGGTGAATAGTAGTACACCCATCCCCAAAAAGAATCCAGATGGAACAGACAATCCAGAGTGGGGGCAAATGGTATTTAATGGAGACGGCATGTTATTCCGCTTTGATTGTAGTGTGCCCGGAAAAGTAAGGCTAAAATCGGCCATGCTAAAAACACCTTGCTATTATGCGGACGAGGCCAGTAAATGGGGCACAGATAATTATAAAAATGGCATTTTTTTTAAGAGCAAAGGGATAGCTAGAACGTCACCCATATTGGGTTCACGCAACCAAGCCAATACTTCCATAGCTGCTTTTAAATTTCCAGGTAATCAGCACACTAGAATTACCGTCAATTTTGACGCGGGTCGTCCTTTTGAAGTGGATCCCAAATCCATGAAAGTCATTACTGCTATTGGTTATAACAAGGAATGGAGTGAGTCACTTTCATTTGTAATACAAGAAGACGTTTTTGAATTGATACAATCCTCCGCGCACCCTTGTTTTGATCCTGTAACCCAAGAGTTCTTTACAGTTTGTTTTAGAAAGAACATGAATAACCTGGTTTTCACCAGTATTTTCAGTTTAGACCTCACCAGAATTTGGCATATAACCAATCGCTTTTTTAAAAAAGTCTATCGCTTTCTACAATCCCTTATGCGTTGGATTGGCAAAGTTTTTAGAGGTGTTGCTAGGGCTTTTATGGGATTTGTTTTTCCAGCCTATCTGCAACAATTAAAGGCAGATGATACCAGCCCAAGTGAAGAAAAACAGGAAGATATATTTGGCATGGTGAATTCTGTTAGCATCTTAAAATGGTCTGGAAAAGGAAAATTACAGTCCTGGAATATTGTAACAGCTAAGGGTAAAAATTTGGTGATTCACCAGACCATGCACCAAACAGCATTGAGCAAGGATTTTATCATATTGGTAGATAGTTCTCTCAAGTTTGCTTTGGATATTATGACCAATATGCCTTTTCCAAAATATCCCATACTCAATAATATCATCCGTTGGTGTGTAGCTAAAGCCATGGAACCCAATACCCCATTGTATTTGGTTAAAAGGGCTGATCTAGTTGAGGGAGTAACAGATGTAAAAGCACGCAAAGTAATGGTAGACCTAGAAACGGTGCATTACTCGGTTGAATATGAAAATCCTAACAACGATATCACCATTTATACATCGCACAATGCGGCTTCCTGTGCGGCAGAATGGGTAAGGCCCTATGATACCTTGGGCATTGACCCTACTAAGCCGGTTTTGGAAAATACCATCGGCCTTATGGCCAGTGGAGAAATGGATATTGGCAGGGCGGGTAAGTTTGTGATTAATGGAAATACTGGCGTTAAACAGGAAGTGGTTAAAATATGGCAAAAAGGATTTGAGGGAGATGATACTACGCAACTCAAAGAAGCACATACTTGGGCGGTGGGGTTGAATACCTTTAGAGACATGGCTTCCGCCGATACGCCTACTAATACTATTCCCTATATTTTTTGGCAGTCTTATGGCTTAGACTATAGACTACTTACCACTTTTATCCGTAAAATGTATGGTAAGTACCAACATCGGAAAATTCCAGTTAAGAAGATGCTGGAATATACCAAAAAAGGCGTTCCATTTTGTTTGAGTAGGATGAATACGGCTACCATGGAATTTGAAGACTGGTTTCATTTTGAGATGAATCAAAACTTAAGATCACTGCAGTTTGTGCCAAAGAAAAATGCTTCATCTAACTTGCCTCCAGAACTAAATGGTTATATCTTGTGTACCATGGTTAATGGAACGCAAGACCTTGAGGCAAATGAATATACTCGTGAAGTCTGGTTCTTTGATGCTGCAAATTTAAAACAGGGTCCTGTTTGTAAAATGGCGCACGATTCCTTCCAATTTGCTTTTACCATTCACTCGGTATGGATTGCAGATTGCGAACCATCACCGGCGGATTATATAGTTAATCCTATAGAAGATTATACAGAGGTGTTGAATAGATTCACTAACCTTGAAAAAAAGGAATTGTTGGAAGCATTTATGAAAAAAGAAGTATTTCCACACTATTAATAAAGCATGGAGCCAGGTAAAATAAAAGAAACAAAATTGCTGGAAACCATCCATGCCCATTTCTTTCAAAAGACGGTGGATGGTGGTGTTGTGTTGTTAAAATCCTATAAGTCTCCATGGCCAGGCCTGGCCGATCTAGAATTAGACAATGCCAAAATGCTTCCATTGAATGGACGTTTTTTTACGCCTATTGGAAAAGACGGGGAATCAGGATTATATTACCCCTTTTTTCAGTTACAGTCACTGGATCAGTGGATAGAAAGCCAGCAAATTGACCGAGAATATACTAGAAAGGCATTTGCCATTGCCAAACAATTAATACAAATTATTGCCCAATTACATAAGTCAAAATATTTACACGGGGCCATTAACCCACACCATGTATTAATTGACAATAATGACCAACTTCATTTAAGTGAATGGACATTTCTAACCGATGCTCGTAAGCCCAGAATCTTAGAAAAGGAGCGCTATCTTTCAACAGGCATGATTCACTATATAGCGCCAGAGCAAACGGGCAGATACAATGTAAAGCCAGGCTATTATACAGATATGTATGGAATTGGAGCAACGCTTTATAAACTCTTTACTGGGGTAGTTCCATTTGATGGAAACGATTCCATGGGTATCATTTACAAGCACCTGACATTTGATCCAGTTGCAGCTTTTGAGCGGAACCCATTTATGGGCAAAGCGCTTTCTGGATTGATTTCTGGTTTATTAAACAAAGATCCCCAAAAGAGATTAATGGGTTCTGAAGCGGCATTATTTGCCTTGGAACAGGCCAACCAGATTTTTGAAAAAGGAGACTTGGATGAAGCGTTGGCAATTGTAAGTAGTTCTCAACATCAGCATTTTATTTTAACCCATCATTTCCCATCCGTTTTTGAAAATAAAGCAACTTATTTTTTAAGCCATTACCACCAAGCAGCGGAAGGTGGAGAGTGTTTTTTGTTTTTTATAGAGGGGGTAAAGGGCTCTGGAAAACAATACGCAGTAAATCATTTTTGTGAAAGGGTAGCCAATAAAAAAAATTTGGTGGTAGACGCCATTTTTCTCAAAGATGACCCTGTACCTTATGATGCATTTAAACATATTCTAGATCAGATTACCAAGTATTACCTTTCACAGAGTCAAGAAGAATTGAATGCATTTATCCATGCCTGTAAAGAGCGCTTAGGAACAGCCTCCAATATCTTAATTGATATTTGTCCAGATCTAAAACAAATCATTCCTTATGTAAAACAATATAAGGAAGAAGGACCTTTGGAATTACAAAACCAATTGATCTACGCCTTTGCTACTTTCTTGAAAACATTTCTGGAAATGGATAAGCGTTTGTTGATTTGTTTAAGAGATATTCACTATGCAGCGCCACCAGTTTTAAAAATCATTCAAGGTTTTTTAAATGAGTTCCCTGCAACTAGAATCAATTTTATTTTTACTTATGAAAATCACAAGCTTAGTCAAGAGCAACTAACTTATATACACAAATGGCAGAATGTAGAAGAGCATGGATTTGTAAAAGCAAAGATTAATTTATTGCCCCTTACTGCCATTCAAACCATACAACTGCTTTCTATGGCGGGTCTATGTGAGAAAGACCTAGAACCAACTACAGCATTGTTAATGCCCAAAACAAGTGGCTTGGTGAATCTCATAGACAAAGCTTGTGAAAAATTGCTTGAGACGGGTGGTTTGGCATTTGATTTTGAAAAGGGATATTGGGCACTCAACAAAGACCTTGCACTTACTACCAATATTAATTTCAATAATCCAGCGTCCTATTATGAGGTTTTAATTGCCCGACTAACCAATGAAGAACTCATCTTACTCACTTATGCAGCGGCATTTGGGAATACCTTTTGGTTTGAGGTGGTTAAAACAGCCATTAAAAATGAAAGACTAGCCATAAACCTACTAGACCAACTTTTGCACAAAGGCATCTTAATGCCAGCGGGAAAACATGGATTCTATGCTTTCAGTGAAATGGAACTGGCTTCTTTTTTATTGCGGAATAGTCCAGATGCAAGTTTGCAAGAAATTTATTTATCCATCATTGCTGCCTACACAAGTATACCGGAAACCCCAGAAATGGAAGAAGAGTTTTTTGTATTGCTTGACAAATTATTAAATGTTCCAGCAAAGTATTGCAAACCCTATGAGCAAATGCTTTGGAAAGGAATTGAACGCGCACAAAAAATTGCGCTGTTTGAAGTCAATTTTCGTTGTTATAATCACTTGATAGAAATGTTTGATCCTAAAGATTGGCAGGATCATAACGATAAATTGTTTGACTTGTACATGGAGTACATTAAAGCTGCTTCACTTGTACTCAAATTTGACATCTGTGAAAGCACCTATCAGTTTTTAAGACAAAAAGAATTGACAGCAGTACAATTGGGGAATCTAGGGTATTATTATGCCAATGCACTTTTTGTACAACAGGATTTTAGAAGATCTATTCTTGTAATAGCAGAAATCCTGCATGCGTTAAATGTTACTATTAGTACGCAGCCAAAATTGTCAAAAATTATTTTTTCCATGATCAGCTTGCAAAAAGACATGCGTGGAAAAGACATGGCATTTATTGAACAATTGCCAACTGTTTCTGATAAAGTGGCGTTGGTCAAAATAAAGCTACTTCAGAATGCCATGGGAGCCGCCTATTTATATGCGCCTAAAATGATTCCAGAGCTCACTGCTAAGCAACTCAATTTGTCTATTAAAAGTGGAGCTTCGGATTTATTTGGAACTTGTCTGGCTTGTTATGGGTTTATTTTGAGCATGTATAGTAACAAGCCTAAGGAAGCACAAAAGACCTATGAGATTGCAGTGACCATGAATGATCGCTTCTCAGATGCTGTAGCTATTGCAACTACCGAATTTTTATATGCAACCTTTATAGGGATCAACCATTTGTCTTGGAAGCAGTGTAGTGAAAGATTGTATGAGAATTATATTTTTAGTAGACAGATTGGTCAAATAAATATTGCTTTTTTTAGCCTGATTACCCATTTCAGTAACCGTTTTTATGCTGAATCCAGTCTGGAGAAAATGCTAGAATCACTCTCTGAAATCTTGCCCATTGTTGCGTCAAATAAACAACAAAACGCATTAGAGTTTCTAGAGATCTTACGGTCATTTTCACAGGATTTAATGGGGCCGGAATTGCCTGCCCAAGCCATGGTACAACATCTACCCAATATTGGAAGCATTAAAGAGAAAGCCTTAATAGATTTGGAGTATACGGCACTAAATCACATTCATATTCTGGAAGAAATGCACGATTTCTTTTCAGGTAAATATGAAGTTGATAGAAAAAGAGTGCAATTGATGCTTACCATGAAAGACCAATTAGGAATGGTGAACAGTTTTGTAGTGCACCATTTTTTCTTGGCAATGAAAATATTAAAACTGGATAGGTCATTGCAAATCTGGGAGCATTTGTTTGTTAGAAAGACCATCAAACTAATGCAAACATGGGCAAAACAACAATCCGAAAACCATTTAGCCAAATCATGGTTGCTCAAGGGAATGTTGGCGGCAAGAAATAAACAAACGGCCAAAACCATGTTTTATTTGCAAAAAGCTTTTGATACAGCTATCAAGGATGAGCAATACATGACAGCAGGGATTGCCACAAAAACTTTGGCTGAATGTTATCAGAAGCAGGGTATGGGAGAGTTAGAGAAAACTTATATCAGACATGCTCATACACAATATAATTTTTGGGGCGCCAAGTTATTGGTAAGGCAACTAGAAAAAGAATATCCTTTTCTACTTACCGGTAAAGAAGGCCATGCTACTCATAGACTTCACGTGGCTTTGGATAATGATTTCCAAAGTTTTATCAAGGCATCTAATAGTATTGCATCAGAAATTAACTTGGAAAAATTATTGTCCAAGTTAATCAGTGTACTCATTGAAAATGCTGCTGCAGAAAATGCTTTTTTTATCATTCCTGACCCCAATGGGCAGTTTGCTATTTATGCTTCTAAAAAAGGACTGGAGCCTGTAAATACAGAACAGGTGTATGCATCAAAAAGGAACTTACCACTAAGTATTGTTCAATATGTCTATCGCACAAGACAAGTGTTATTATTAAACAATGCTTATAATGAAGCTACTTATAAGAATGATCATTATATACAAACTAATCAAGTACGTTCGCTCCTTTGTTTGCCTGTATTAAAAAACAATGCCGTTCAGGGGATTATTCTTTTAGAAAATAATTTTTTGAATCAAGCTTTTACACACGAGCGCACTGAAATTGTAAAATTATTGGCATCGCAAATTGCAGTTTCATTTGAGAATGCCACTTTGTACAATAATGTGGAACAAAAGATTATACAACGTACTTCTGAACTACAGGAAGAAAAAGAAAAATCAGAAGAGCTGCTATTAAATATTTTGCCCAGTGAGATTGCAGAAGAATTAAAAAACAAGGGTAGCTCTGTTGCCAAGCAGTATGATCAAGTAACAGTTTTATTTACAGATTTTGTAGGCTTTACCAAATTAGCAGAGCAATACGGACCAGGGGAGCTGGTAGAAGAGCTTGACTTTTGTTTTAAAAATTTTGACCGTATCACTACTCAATTTGGATTGGAAAAAATCAAGACTATTGGTGACGCTTATTTAGCAGTATGTGGGCTGCCACTAGAAGAAGAAAAACATGCAGAAAAAGTATTAGAAGCCGCACTGGCTATTCAACAATTTATTATTGAAAACAGGCGATTAAAAAAGGCAGCTTCTAAATTGTATTTTGATATTCGCATTGGTATTAGTTCTGGTCCTGTGGTTGCTGGAATAGTGGGCTCTAAAAAGTTTGCTTATGATATTTGGGGTGACACTGTAAATACCGCTGCAAGGATGGTGGAGAACAGTGACGTTAATAGAATTAATATCAGTGGAAATACACATGCATTAATCAAAGATTCTTTTGATTGTGAATACAGGGGTAAGATTCTAGCTAAGAACAAGGGATTTATAGACATGTATTTTGTCAATGATTTCTTTTTATTGGAAAAAATCAAGCACCGCGTTTTCCTACGCATGAAAGATTTAGACCAAAGATTACATTATCATACCATCTGGCATACTTCTGATGTGTTAGTGCAAGCAGAAAGAATTGCACGATCAGAAGGAATTGACAACGAGCGGGATTTGCTGCTTTTGAAAATAGCGGCCCTTTATCATGACACCGGTTTTCTTACATCTTATTTAAATCACGAAGAGTTTGGTTGTCAGATCTTCATGGAAGATGCAGAGCAATTGGCTTATGAATTAACCATCAATGAAAAGGAACGAATCTGTCAGTTAATCCTAGTTACCAAAACCCCTCAGGAGCCACAAAATCACTTGGAGCAAATCATTTGTGATGCAGACTTAGATTATTTGGGAAGGGATGATTTTTGGTTGATTGGGAAAAAACTCTATTCTGAACTCTATGGTTATGGTATGATCCATGATGAACATGATTGGAATATGTTACAGTTATCTTTTTTGGGAAAGCACCATTATTGGACAAAAACTTCCCAGAAAATGCGTGCAGACAAAAAAGCAGAATATCTTAGCGCCATTCAAGCAAAACTGAACAAATAATATGGCGGCTCATCAGGATTTTTCCGGCATTAAGAATATCATCTTTGATTTAGGTGGGGTGTTGTTTAATATTGATTTTGCCAAAACAGAATCAGCCTTTAAGGAATTAGGGGTTACTGCCTTTCATGAAATGTTTACCCAGCACCATGCCAATGACTTATTTATTCAATTAGAAACCGGGGTCTTGACAGAACTAGCATTTTGTGAGGCTTTTAGGGCTGCGTCTGGGGTTCCTTTGACTAATGAGCAGATCATAACGGCTTGGAATGCCCTTTTATTAGACTTTAGGTTGCCAACCCTAACTTGGCTAGAAAGTATTAAAGGAAAATATCAAATCTTTCTTTTTTCTAATACCAATCAAATTCACCACGATGCTTTTCATGGCATGTACAAGGAACAAACAGGAAGGGATGACTTTGATAGCTATTTTGTAAAAGCCTACTATTCTCAGCATTTAGGCATGCGCAAACCAGATCTTGCTCCATTTTTGCACATACTTGCTGAACAGAGATTGGTAGCAGGCGAAACCTTGTTTATTGATGATACCATTAAAAATGTGGAAGCAGCAAGGGAAGCTGGCATGCTAGCCCATCATTTGGTATGGCCACAAACCTTGCCAGATTTAGACCTTTAAGGCTTGATTTCTTCAAATTCTATATAATCCTTGTCTGTAGAGGCGGTTTTTGAGTTAGCAACTGGCTCAGCCTTGGCTTGGGCCTGTGCTTGAGTACGCGCCTGTTCCTGTTGAAAACGTTGTTGCTCCTGCATTTGCTGGATTTTTTCACGCATTTGATTACTTGCTTTGCTAACTGGGATCACAAATTCAAAAACCAATTTGTAAATCCCGTAAACTACCAATCCTATGACAATAAACTTAAGCATAATGGAGTAAAGATAAAGACCCAACCGCGCAGGACAAAGACAAATTTGGATGATTGGCGCTGTTTGCGCTATATTTGCAATGGAAATGATCAACAGAAGGGAACGGCTACCGTTCCCTTCTCCTTTTTACATACCTGAAGTAATGGATGCACAAGTACAACAGATAGAAGCACTCATCAACCAATTATTGGTTGAGGAACCTTCTTATTTTCTGGTGAGCCTGAAAATTAAACCCACCAACAATATCAAAGTGTTTATGGATGGGGACGAGGGAATTTCCATTGAAAAATGCGTAAAATTCAATCGTCAGCTCTACAAGCTCATAGAAGAAAAGGGATGGTATCCAGAGGGAGAGTTCTCCTTAGAACTATCTTCTCCTGGCATTGGTGAGCCACTTTTGTTTAACAGACAATACCACCGCAATATGGGAAGATCACTAGAAATTCTCTTTCTAGATGGTACCACTAAAGAGGGGAAATTGGTGGCTGTAACCGAAGCAGACATTTTGCTAGAAACCACAGAGGGTAAGGGAAAGAAGGCAATTACACAGCAATTGTTGATTCCTTTCAATAATATCAAAACAACAACCGTTCAAATTAAATTTTAATCAGTTGCAGACGGGGTCTGCAGATCGAAAAAAAAATTAAGTTATGGCTAGTATCAACCTGATTGAGGCATTCCAAGAATTCAAAGACGCAGAGAGCATTGACCGTCCCACGATGATGAAAGTGGTAGAAGACGTGTTCAAAACCTTGTTGCGCAAGAAATTTGGTAGTGACGAAAACTTTGACGTAATCGTCAACGCTGAAAAAGGTGACTTGGAAATTATTCGTAGAAGGATGATTGTGGATGATGGAGAAGTATTGGATCCTTTGGCAGAAGTAGGTTATACAGAAGCCGTAAAAATTGAACCGGATTTTGAAGTAGGCGAAGAGTTATATGAAGAGGTTGATATCCTAGATTTTGGTCGCAGGGCAATTTTGGCCGCCAAACAAACATTGGCTAGCCGTATCAGTGATCTGAAAAAGAATGCATTGATTAAGAAATATGGTGATCGCGTGGGCGATATCATTAGTGCAGAAGTATACCAGGTATGGAAAAAAGAGGTTTTGTTGCTGGATGAAGAAAGCAATGAGCTGATCCTTCCAAAGTCTGAGCAGATTCCACAAGATTATTTCAAGAAAGGCGAAAACATTCGTGCTGTTGTTGCCAGGGTTGACCTGAAAAACAACTCACCTGTGATTATCCTGTCTAGGACTAGTCCATTGTTCTTGTCTAAATTGTTAGAAATTGAGGTTCCTGAAATCTTTGACGGTTTAATTGCTATCAAGAAAATTGTACGTGACCCAGGTGAAAGAGCCAAAGTAGCGGTTGAGTCTTACGACGATAGGATTGACCCAGTTGGTGCTTGCGTTGGTATGAAGGGTAGCCGTATTCACGGAATTGTTCGTGAATTGAAGAATGAGAATATAGACGTGATCAACTTTACTACCAATATCCAGTTGCTGATTCAGCGTTCTTTAACGCCGGCTAAAATCAGCTATATGGAGTTGGATAATGAGAAAAAGCACGCTGAGGTATATCTGAAAGCAGACCAAGTTTCTCTGGCCATTGGACGCCGCGGGGTGAACATCAAATTGGCTTGTGAGCTTACTGGATATGAGATTGACGTGTTCCGTGAAGACGAAGAAGTGGTTGATGAATTTGATATTGATTTGGAAGAGTTTAGCGATGAAATTGAGACTTGGATCATTGACGAGTTCAAGAAAATTGGTTGCGATACGGCAAGAAGCGTACTCAAACTGTCTGCTGAAGAACTAGAAAGAAGAACCGATTTGGAGAAAGAAACCATTATAGAAGTTCGCAAAGTACTAGAAGAAGAATTTCAAAGGGAAGAATAAGCAGCTTATAACAAGCTATCTTTGTCTGTGTGATGACCAATTGCCAGACTTGGAAGGCAGGGAGTAAGCACAAAATAAGAATCGGGGTCCGCCCCGGTTTGTTGACTAAAAAAAACTGAATGTCAGAACTGAAATTACCAAGACTGTTAGCAGCCGCCAAAGAATTCAACATTGGTCAGGACACCCTGATTGAATTTTTGGTGAAGAAAGGATTTAACCGCGACGATCTGAAGCCTACGGCAAAGCTTACAGAAGATCATTACTATGCCCTTCAGGCAGAGTTTCAACAGGACAAACAAGCCAAAAACAAGGCTGACCTAGTAGAAATACCCAAAGGTGCGCAAGGCGAGCCAAGGAAGAAAAAAGACGAAGAAGAGATCAGTTTTGTAAAGAAAGAAGAAAAGACTGCTAAGGCGGAACCTGCTAAACCAGCAGAACCCGAACAGCCAGCTGCTCCAACAATTATCTCTGCAGCACCAGTAGAAATTGCCCCAACTCCGGTGGCAAAACCAGTAGTGGTAGAACCTGCTTCAGTAGTAGTTGAGCCAGTAGTAGTAGCGCCTGTAGAAGTGGCACCAGTAGTAGAAACGCCGGTTTCTAAAATTGAAGCCCCAGAAATTGAAGCGCCAAAAGTGATCAACAAAATTGATCTATCTGCCATTGACTCTTCAACCAGACCAAAGAAAACTACTAAGAAAACAGAAGCGCCTGCTCCAGTTGCTCCAGCGCCAACGCCTGCACCAGTTGCAGTAGTTGAACCAGTAGCAGCTCCAGTGGTAGAAGCACCAGTTGCCAAACCAGCGGCTCCAGAAGTAGCAGATGCAGAAACCGGTCCAGTGATTGAAAATATCAGGGCTGAAAAACTAGAAGGACCAAAAATCTTGGGCAAAATTGAATTGCCTATCAATAGCGATACCCGTCCAAAACCAATGGGTAGGGATGAAAAGCGCAAACGCAAACGCATTCCTATTGACAAAAAACCAGACGCACCAGCAACTGGTACACCAGGAGCTCCCGGTTCACCTGCAAGGGCAACTGGACCCAATAGACCCATTGTTCCAGCCAATAATAATGGCGGATTCAATCGCGGTGGCGGTGGTGGCCAACAAGGCGGCGGCGGATTTAACCGTGGTGCCGGTGGTGGTGGAAACCGTAGCGGTGGAGGTCCAAACAGAGACAGAACAGCAGCCCCACGTAGAGGAGCAGACGACAATAAAGAGATTGACCAAAAAGCAATTCAAGAAAAAATACGCGAAACACAAGCCAAATTATCTGGTACTGGTGGACGCGGAAAGAGCTTGAAAGCCAAGTACAGAAGGGCTAAGCGCGATGAGGCTGCAGAGAATATGGGCGAAATGACGGAAGACAACAAATTACAAGTAACAGAATTTGTTACTGTAAGTGAGTTGGCCAACCTGATGGATGTAAGCTTTGCAGAAGTAATTGGAAAATGTATGGGATTGGGTATCATGGTATCCATTAACCAGCGTTTGGACGCAGAAGTAATTGAATTGGTTTCCAGCGAATTTGGATTTGAAGTAGAATTTATTGGTATTGATGACTTGGATGAAGAAGACGATGATGATGAAGATGATGATGAAGCTGCTCAGGTTGAAAGAGCGCCAATTGTTACCATCATGGGTCACGTTGACCACGGTAAAACCTCTTTGTTGGATTATATCCGTAGCGCCAATGTGGTAGCAGGTGAGGCCGGTGGTATTACTCAGCACATCGGTGCCTATGAAGTAACCCTTCCAAACGGAAAAGCCATTACCTTCTTGGATACACCAGGTCACGAAGCCTTTACGGCCATGCGTGCTCGTGGTGCCAAAGTAACCGATATTGCTATTATTGTGGTAGCTGCCGATGACGCGGTGATGCCTCAAACCAAGGAAGCCATCAGCCACGCACAAGCTGCGGCAGTGCCGATGATTTTTGCGGTCAACAAAATAGATAAAGACGGTGCACAACCACAGAAAATCTATGAGCAATTGTCTCAGATGAATATCTTGGTAGAAGCTTGGGGTGGTAAATACCAGAACCAGGAATTGAGTGCCAAACAAGGATTGAATGTAGACTTGTTACTTGAAAAAGTATTGTTAGAAGCTGAGATCTTGAACCTAAAAGCCAATCCTGAAAGAGAAGCAACTGGTACTATTATTGAAGCATCTTTGGATAAGGGACGTGGTTATGTAGCCACCATCCTGGTACAGAACGGAACACTGCGTCAAGGAGACTTGATTGTATCTGGTCAACACTATGGACGTGTAAAAGCCATGTTCAATGAGCGTAACCAGCGTATAGAAATTGCTCCTCCATCTACACCAGTAGTAATACTTGGTTTGAATGGTGCACCACAGGCCGGTGAAAAATTCCGTGTCTTTGAAGACGAAGCAGAAGCAAAAGAAACCGCAACCAAACGTGCGCAGTTATTGCGTGAGCAAGGATTGCGTGCTCGTAAGCATATTACATTGGATGAGATTGGACGTCGTTTGGCCTTGGGTAACTTTAAAGAACTGAACATCATTATCAAAGGTGACGTGGATGGTTCTGTAGAAGCCTTGAGCGATTCCTTGCAGAAACTAAGTACCGAAGAAATTGCGGTGCGCGTAGTACACAAGGGTGTTGGTCAGATTTCTGAAAGTGATGTATTGTTGGCAACAGCTTCTGACGCCATTGTCATTGGATTTAACGTAAGACCTTCTCAACAAGCCAACCGTTTGGCCGATACAGAAGGAGTGGAAATTAAATTGTACTCTATTATCTACCAAGCTATTGACGAAGTTAAGAGCGCCATGGAAGGTATGTTGGAACCTAAATTCCAAGAGAAAATTACCGCTAACGTGGAAGTTCGCGAAGTCTACAAATTTGACAAAGCCACTGTTGCAGGTTGCTTTGTATTGGAAGGTAAAATCTTACGTAATTCCAAGATCAGGATCATCCGTGATGGTATTGTTGAATATCCAAAAGGAGAAGGTCAGTCAGCAGAATTGGGCAGCTTGAAGCGATTCAAGGACGATGTGAAGGAAGTGGCTACCAATACCGAGTGTGGTTTGACTATTAAGAACTATTCTGACCTGCGTGTGGGTGATATTGTAGAAGCATTTGAGGAAGAAGAAGTGAAGCGTACTTTATAAGTTTGTTAAAGCTGATGTGAATCAGGCCGTTCGCGGCCTGATTTGCTATTTTTGAATGATATTGTATACTATGAAGCGTGTAATTGTTGTTTTGTTGATCATGTCAGGGGCATTGACCTCTCAAGCGCAATCAAAGAAAGTGGTAGCGGACAAGATCATTGCACAAGTAGGTGATAAGATTATCCTGCATTCTGATATTACCAATGCCATCTCCGATATCAAGCGCCAGTCTCAAGGACAGGAGAACGCCATGATTCCAACAGAGTGTCAGGTATTAGAAGGTCAGTTAATTCAAAAGGCCTTGGTATTACAAGCCATGAAGGATTCTCTAACTGTGAGTGAAGAAGATATTGAAGCGCAGATGGAAAACAGGATTCGCAGCTTTATCAGTTCTTATGGTTCAAAAGAAGTGTTGGAAGAAATTGCAGGCAAAACCGTTTACCAAATCAAGGAAGATTTTAAAGAAGCATTGCGCGAACAGAAAATGGCCGAGCAAATGCGTGGTAAGATTGTAGACAATATTAAGATGACTCCAACAGAGGTGAAAGCTTATTATAGCCGCACACCCAAAGACAGTCTTCCTTTCTACGAAAGTGAGATTGAAGTAAGTCAGATTGTATTGCAACCCAAGGCCAATAAGGATGTAGAAGAATATGTAGCCAAACAATTATATGACTACAAAAAACAAGTAGAATCTGGTTCTAAGAAATTTGAACAACTAGTAAAATTCTATTCTGAAGATCCAGGAAAAGCAGAGAACGCTGGTCAGTATAACTTGAACCGCAATGACAAGAATATGTGGGATCCCGCATTTCTATCAGGCGCCTTCCGTTTAAAAGAAGGACAAATCTCATCTGTGATCAAGTCTAAATTTGGTTTACACATTATTCAAATGGTCAGCCGTGCTGGTGATGATGCGGTGGTAAGACATATCTTACGTATTCCTCCAGTAACTGATGAAGAAATTGACGAATCCAAGGCCAAATTAGATTCTATTCGCAAGCAATTGGTAGCTGGTTCTCTTTCATTTGGAGAAGCGGTGAGCAAATATTCTGAAGACGAGGGAAGTAAGTTTAGTGCAGGTGCTATTTCAGGAAGAGATGGTTCCACCTTTATTACTATTGACCAAGTTGACAAGGAAATGGTGGTAGCATTGAAAGACATGAAGCCCGGATCTTATTCCAAACCCCAAGTATTTACTGATGAGCGTGGTTCTAAAAAAGTACGCTTAATTTATTTGAAAAATCGCACCGAGCCACACCGCGAAAATCTGAAAGAAGATTATAACCGCGTATCTCAACGCGCTTTGGAAGATAAGAAATCTGGAATCTTGGAAAAATGGTTCAAAGAGCATATTCCAACCTATTATATCTCTATTGACAAAGAGTATGGCAACTGTGCCGGCTTAGAAGACTGGAAAAAAGCCAGCAATAACGTAGTTAAGAACTAAACAACATAGTTAAGTACTAATCAACATAGTTAAGAACTAAACAACGTAGTTAAGAAAACTAGTTGTCCGCATTGGTCATCCTTGCAAACATGCTCATTGATCCCCTAGGTGGTTATTGTTTTTGAACATTTTAAAATACCCCCAATTTTATACTCGTTCTAGTATAAAAACAGACCTTCTATTTTATACAAGTTCTAGTATACTTTCTTGATATTTTCTTCCAACAGTAATCAATCAACCTAATATTATACTTGATCAAGTATAATATTTCCTGAGATTTAGTAATATCTCTTGTATGCATTCCCCATCATTATGAGTCTTCTAGGAGAATGAAACAGATTCACTATTATACTCGTTCAAGTATCATCTAGACACCCTCTTTTTATACTAGAACAAGTATAAAAAAAGCCCCTTTTCAAAACTCCGAAAACTAGGTAAGGGTAGGTCAGTATGTTGGCTACTGAATAAAAGAGAAAAATAAATTTGGCCAATTAGATGTATGTACATACATTTGTATTGTGAAATTGGAACAAGCCATACAAAGTACAAAATTTAAAAACGAAGCCCACAAAGCCGGGTTGAATATTCTGTATACGGCTTGGTGGTTGAAGACCAGTTTTAGCCAGGCGCTAAAAGAATATGGTCTTACCCATGAGCAGTACAATGTATTGCGGATTTTGAAGGGCAAGCACCCCGAACAAATGTGCGTGCGCGATATTGCTTGCCGAATGATTGAAAAGAGTTCAAACGTACCAAGGATTGTAGACCGCTTAGAAATCAAAAAACTGGTAAAGCGTTCTGTGTCCAGTTTTGACAAGCGAGAGACCATGATCCAATTAACCGCAGCAGGGTTATTATTATTAGAAGTGACAACCAAAAAGGCGGATGAATTGTTTGATACGCAACTTTGTGTTACTGATGAGGAAGCCAAACTATTGAATGAATTGCTTGAAAAACTCAGGCAAAAAGAAGTCTAATATTTTTTTATACCAATACATGTATATACATCTAAATTAACATTATGAAAACCGTATTACATCTAGCAGCAACAAGGGGTCACGCCAATTTTGGTTGGTTAGACAGTTACCATAGTTTCAGTTTTGGCCATTACTATGATCCAGAGCGCGTTCATTTTGGTGCACTCAGAGTCTTAAATGACGATACTGTAAGTGCAGGTATGGGTTTTGGCAAACACCCTCACGACAATATGGAAATAGTTTCCATACCATTGAGTGGAGACTTACACCATAAAGACAGCACAGGTAGGGATGAAATTATCCGTGAACACGATGTTCAGATCATGAGTGCAGGTAGTGGCATTGCCCATAGCGAGTATAATGCTAATAAAGACAAGCCTGTCAAGTTTTTGCAAATCTGGGTCATGCCTAAAGAGCAAAATATTGAACCGCGATATGAACAAAAATCCTTCAAACCGGAAAATAGAGTGAACCAATTGTTGACGGTAGTAGCTCCAGATAATGAAGAGGCAGTTTGGATTAACCAAGACGCATGGTTTTCCTTGGGAAATTTTACCAAGGACTTCAGCACCAGCTATCAATTGAAAAAATCAGGCAATGGTGTTTACATTTTTGTTTTGGAAGGAAGCTTAGAAGTGGCTGGTCAAACAATTGGTACCAGAGACGGTCTAGGGATTTCAGAACTTGAATCATTAGACATTAAAGCAAGCACAGACGCGCAAATAGTTTTAATAGAAATTCCCATGTCCTTGGCCTAAATAATTCCCATCCCGCTTGCGGGAGGTGCCTTAAAATTCCCCTACCGCTTGCGGGAGGGGTGCCCGGAGGGCGGGGTGGGATGAAAAAAATCATATCATGAACAGAACCATTAAACAAATCTCTTACGCAGCACCCATGGACATGGGAGGCTTACCTATTAGGCAACCCTTACCCACAGCTGCTATAGAAATGATAGATCCATTTTTACTCTTGCATCATGCTGAAGTAAAAGTTCCAAAACATATTCCAGTAACAAAAACTGGTGTAGGTCCACATCCGCACAGAGGATTTTCTCCTGTGAGTTTTATTTTCAAGGGAGGCGTTCACCATCGCGACAGCAGGGGTAATGACAATGTAATTTATGCCGGCGGTACACAATGGATGAATGCAGGAATGGGTATTATTCATAGTGAAAGACCTCCGGTTGATATTCATGAAATTGGTGGTGTACAAGAGTTGATTCAATTATGGGTGAACACACCCGCCAAACACAAAATGGATCAACCTGCTTATCAGCCTTTGACTGGAGAAGACACGCCTGTTTGGACATCAGCAGATGCAAAAACCAAGGTCAATATTGTTGCTGGTAATTTTCAAGGCATCAAAGGACCCATACATACGCTGAGCGATGTAAATACTTTCACAGCTACCATGCAAACCGGCGCTAAGGAATTTTTTCCCATTCCAGAAAGCCACAATGCCTTTATCTATTTAATGGAAGGTCAGCTGAAAATCAATGGGGATCAGGTGTTGGAGCCAATGTACTTAGCCAATTTTGAATTGAATGGAACTGGCTTTGAATTTGAAGCGCTGAGCGATGCTCGATTTTTTATTGGTACTGGCGAGCCGCTCAATGAACCTGTTGCATCACATGGACCATTTGTCATGAACAATCAAACAGAGATCATGGAATCTTTTCGCGACTATCAGTTGGGGAAGATGGGCGTCTTGATAGAAGAGTGAAGGAAGATAGTGAAGAGATAAGAGTTAAGAGTGAAGAATGACAAGAAGAATACGAAGAGAATTTGAATCATTTAAATTTTTAATAGAATAAAAAAACAATCAAACTAAAAAAAACAATCATGGCAACTTTTAAAATTGACGCAGCACACAGTGAAATTACTTTTAAAGTAAAACACTTGATGATTACTAACGTAACAGGCAACTTCACCAAATTTGACGCCAACATGGAGTCGGAAGCTGCTGATTTTACAGACGCAAAAATTAGTTTTGAAGCAGATGTAAACAGTATCAGCACCAATAATGAACAGCGTGATGGTCACCTGAAAAGCGATGACTTTTTCTCAGCAGAAAAATTCCCAACCCTTTCACTGAACAATGGTACTTTAAAATTGGTTAGTGGTTCTGATTACAAATTAGTAGGCGATTTAACTATCCGTGACGTAACCAAACAAGTGGAATTTAACGTGGAATATGGTGGAACTGCCACTGATCCTTATGGTCAAGTAAAATCTGGTTTTGAAATCAATGGTAAAATCAGTCGTAAAGAATTTGGTCTTACCTGGGGTGCGGTTACAGAAGCTGGCAACGTGATGGTGAGTGATGAGGTGAAACTGGCTTTGAGCGTGCAAATGATCAAACAAGCCTAAACAAAACGGTTTCGGGAAAAATATTCAAGTATTTTTGCCGCGGTTGAATGAGATATATCAGTTTTAGATGCAGCAGCGGGTATAGAATTAAGATTATTGAATAAGCAAGAACAAGCAATCGTATGAACATAGCTATTATAGCAGGAAGCCCCAGAAGGGAAAGTGTTACTTTTCGTCTGGCCCTCTTTCTGAAAGCGCAATTAGAAGCAAAAACAGCCCATACCGTCAATATTATTGACGTTAGGGAATGGAACCTGCCTTTATTACAAGACGTATTTACCAGCGTAGAAAAAACCCCAGATATCTACAAGCCCTTGGCCGAGCAAATGTTTGCTGCCGATGCTTTTATCTTGGTTACGCCAGAATACAATGGTTCTTATTCACCCGCTTTGCAAAATTTGCTGGACCATTTTCCAAAACAAGCGCACAAAGCCTTTGGCATTGCCCCTGCATCAACCGGTGGAATGGGTGGCATGAGGTCTAGTCAGCAAATGCTTTTATTGGTGCCTGCCCTATTTGGTATTGCATCGCCCTATATGCTAATCACCCCATTTGTGGATAAGAAATTCAGTGCAGAGGGTGTTTTGCTGGATGAAAACTTCCAAAAACCCGCGGATCTCTTTATCAATGAGTTCCTCTGGTTGGCGCAGACCTTAAAACCGGAAACTGTTCATAATTAACAAACAAAGAATGTGGCGGAGTTGTAACTTCGCCACTTTCTTTTAATATCTATCATGAGCGACGAAATCAAACATGAATGTGGGCTTGCCTACATCCGCCTAAGAAAACCATTTTCCTACTACCTGCAACAGCACGGTACGGTTACTTACGGGCTCAGCAAGCTCTATCTCTTGATGGAGAAGCAGCACAACCGGGGTCAGGACGGAGCCGGTCTGGCTTCCGTGAAACTAGACACAGAACCCGGGAATCCTTATTTACACCGCATGCGCAGCAATGCTCCCCAACCCATTGCCGACCTGTTTTTCAGGATTGGACAAGAAGTGGCCGAGCTAGAAAAATACCAACCCGATATCAAGCAACACCCTGGATTAATGAAAGGCCATTTACCTTTCTTGGGAGAGCTGATCTTGGGCCATTTGCGATATGGCACTCAGGGAAAGAACAATGTAGAGTTCTGCCACCCTTTTATCAAACGTGATTTAATGCCAGGCAAAAACATGGCATTGGCTGGGAATTTTAACCTAGTCAATACAGATGAACTTTTTGACCTGATCAATATGAGCCCGGGCGATTTTCAAAAGCAGAGTGACCTTGCCGCCATGTTAGAAGTGCTACACCATTTCTTAACCAAGGAAGACGAGCTTTGTCCTAACAATGCCAATATTGAAAATGTATTGCGCAAAGCAACACCACTATTTGATGGTGGATATACCATTGGTGGATTGATTGGTAACGGACACAGTTTTGTGATGCGTGATGCACACGGGATAAGACCAGCTTATTATTATGTGAATGATGAAGTAATTGTAGCAGCATCAGAAAGAGCGGCTATTAGAACTACCTTCAATGTGGGTGAAAATGAAGTGATGGAACTCATGCCAGGTTCTGCATTGATAGTTGATGATAAAGGCAATTACAGGATTGAACAAATTCTGGAACCCAAGGAGCGCAGGGCTTGTAGCTTTGAACGTATTTATTTTAGCCGTGGTAGCGATGAAAAAATCTATCGCGAACGCATAGCACTGGGTCATCATTTGAGTGAGACCGTTTTGAAAAGAATTGACCACGATTTAAAGAATACCATTTTCTCTTATATCCCCAATACCGCAGAAGTTGCTTTCTATGGATTGGTAAAGGGCATGGAAGAATACCTGAATAAGATTAAGGTTGAACGCATCTTGAGCTGGGGTAAAGACTTTACACCAGAGAAGTTAGAAGAGATGGTCAACAGAAAAATCCGTCAGGAAAAAATTGCCATCAAAGACGTTAAGCTCAGAACTTTTATTACGGAAGACGCCAACAGAAATGAGATGGTGCAACACGTGTACGATATTACTTATGGTACCGTGCGCAAAGACCAAGACTCATTGGTGGTGATTGATGATAGCATTGTTAGGGGTACTACACTTAAAGAAAGTATTATCAGAATGCTAACGCGATTGTCTCCAAAGAAAATCTTAGTAGTAAGTTCTGCTCCACAGATTCGCTACCCTGATTGCTATGGAATTGACATGAGTAAACTGGGCGATTTTATAGCCTTCCGCGCGGCAGTTGCCTTGTTGAAAGATAGAAATATGGAGCATGTGCTAACCGATGCGGCAGAAAAAATCAAGGAATTACAACGCACAGGTCAATTGCATACAGAGAATGTGGTACGTTCTATTTATAAGCCTTTTACTACCCTAGAGATTTCAGATAAGATAGCCCAATTGATTACACCAGAAGGCTCCAAAATCAATGTAGAAGTGATCTATCAAACCATTGAAGACCTACACGATTGTTGTCCAACCAACACGGGTGACTGGTACTTTACCGGAAACTATCCAACTGCAGGAGGTAATCGCGTGGTGAACAAAGCATTCCTCAATTATATGGAAGGAAAGAATGTAAGGGGTTATTAAACTCGGTAACAAAAAGCATTGATATTCATGCCCGCACCAACTGAGGCAAAGACTACTATGTCTCCTGCTGCAATTTCGTGTTCCTGCATTTCTCCGCGTTTTACCAAATCGTATAAAGTAGGAATAGTGGCCACAGAACTATTACCCAATTTATGTATGCTCATGGGCATGATAAATTTTGGTACTTCTTTAATGCCGTATAATCTATACAATGCTTTTACAAATCCCTCGTCCATTTTTTCATTGGCTTGGTGTAGGAAGAATTTCTTAACATCGGTAACGTGTAAGCCCGCTTTGTCAATACAATCCTTCATGGCTAGTGGTACATTCTTAATGGCGTATTCGTATACCTTTCTACCCTTCATTTTCATGTAACGCACATTTGGGTCCGAGTCTGGAAAATTTGAAGCACCGTATTGCAAATAAAATGCTTCATCTACACAATGACTTTGTGCACTCACAGACAAAATACCCGCGCCGTTTTCTGATTCTTCTACTGCTTCAATTACGCAGGCACCAGCACCATCACTAAAGATCATGCTGTCTCTATCATAGTGGTCAATCACACGGCTCAATGTCTCTGAACCAATGACCAAGCATTTTTTGGCCATTCCTGCCATAATATAAGCATGGCCTTGAATCACACCTTGAATCCAACCGGGGCAACCAAATAAAATATCATAAGCCACGCAAGCGGGATTGCGAATCCCCAATCCTTGTTTTACCCTAGAAGCCAGTGCGGGTAAGGCATCTGACTGAATACTACCCGTAACTATATTGCCAAAATTGTGCGCAAAAATAATCTGGTCAATGGTTTCAGGGTCCACACCAGCGTCATCAATGGCGTGTTTGGCGGCAATGAGTGCCATATCAGAACTATTGAATTCATGACCCGCATAACGGCGTTCTTCAATACCTGTAATGTCTTTGAATTTCTCTACTATTTCTGTAGCAGGTGTAGTGAGTGGTTGATGATCCTCTCCATAAAAAGCTTGGTTCACAAAATCCTGATTGGTCTTAATATGGGGCGGGATATAAGACCCGGTTCCGGTAATTACGGTTTTAAGTAGAGGCATAATGTTCGATTAACTTCTTCAATTGTCAAGCAAAGCATTCAAATTTAAACAATTATGCAACCCTAAGCACTATTTTAAGAAAATGATGAAAACAATTACATAAATCAACATTTTTCAAACAAAAAGCCCCGATTCTAAGAATCAGGGCCTATAAAATTCATATAATTTATTATAGATATTTGTCGCCCTTGTTCCGTTTTACTTCGGCAACATATTCCTTAATAGCTTGTTCTTTTTCTTTTTTGCAGATCATCAACACGTCCTTGGTGTCAATGACAATACAGTCATCAATCCCTTGTACCAAGACCAATTTATCGTGGTTGGCAGAGATCATACACTTGGTAGCGTCAATGACAATCACGTTATCACTGGTTACAGCATTACCAAGATAATCCTTGTCTAGGTTATCATATGCTGAGTTCCAGGTTCCCAGATCGCTCCAGCCAAAAGAAGAAGGAATCACAAATACATTATCTGCTTTTTCCATAATGGCAAAGTCAATAGATACATTAGTGCACAGTGGATAGATGCGGTTAATGGCGTCTTTTTCACTTGCTGTATTAAAATGGGCTTTCTCATTGTCAAACAGCTCATACATTTCTGGCTGATACTGTTCAAAAGCCTTCATCACATTTTTCACCTGCCATACAAAGATCCCTGCATTCCAAAGAAAATCGCCGGAGGCCAAAAAGGTCTTAGCCAATTCCAGATTGGGTTTCTCTGTAAAAGTTTTCACTTTGTAAATACCATCGCCAGCGGCCAATGGCTCGTGTTGAATATAACCGTATCCAGTATTGGGATGCGTAGGTTTAATACCCAGTGTAACCAATGACTTGATCTGTGTAACAAAATCCAAGGCTTTAGAAGTAATAGCGCGGAATGCGTCTTGGTCCAAGATCATATGATCACTAGGAGCCACAATCAGCGCGGCTTCTGGGTCTTTTTGTAAAAGCTTGTAAGAAATATACGCCACACAGGGTGCGGTGTTTTTTCTGCTAGGCTCGGCTAAGATATTTTCTAATGGCAGCTCGGGCAATTGCTCGGCGCAAATAGAAACATATTCTTCAGAAGTAACTATGAATATATTTTCAACTGGAATAAATGCGGCATAACGCTCATAGGTCCAGCGGATCAATGACTTACCAGTATTCAGGATGTCTAGAAACTGTTTTGGATAACTGGTACGGCTTTTAGGCCAAAATCTACTGCCGATACCTCCAGCCATAATGGCTACATAATGGTGCTTATTCATGTGGGAAACAGGTTTAACTCATTTTAGGGAATGATACGTGCTAAAAACGTTGATAGCCTGTGACTTATTGCTTGGATTAAACAATTCCTTCGCGTACCAGATCGTGCAAATGAAGAACCCCTAGATAGCGTTGATCTTCTACCACCAGGAGCGCACTAATATCATTTTTGCGCATGATCTCTAGGGCTTCAACCGCCAAGGTTTCTGGGGCAATGGTTTTGGGTTTGGGGCTCAGGATATCTGCTGCAGTAATTTGGTCAATGCTGCTACTTTTCTCCAGCATCCTACGCAGGTCACCATCCGTGATTATGCCATGCAATTGGCCTTCTTGGTTCAATACAGCGGTAAGTCCCAGTCTTTTTTGGGTAATTTCTACAATCACTTCTTTTAAACTGGCGTTGAGTGATACTTGCGGAACCTCGTTAGCCTTGCTTAAATCGCCCACGCGTAAATACAAACGCTTGCCCAGGTTGCCACCGGGATGGTATTTGGCAAAATCGCGGCCGTTAAATCCATTGAGTTCCATCAAACAAACGGCAATCACGTCTCCCATCACCATTTGGGCCGTGGTGCTACTGGTTGGAGCCAGGTTATTGGGGCAAGCTTCTTGCTCAACCGTAGTATCCAACAAAATATCAGATTCCTTGGCCAAAAAGCTCTCTCTATTACCCACCATACCAATCAGGGTATTGCCAAAATTGCGAATCAAGGGAACCAAGACCTTTATTTCAGGACTCTCGCCACTCTTGCTAATGATCATAACCACGTCTTCATCCTGCACCATACCCAGGTCTCCGTGAATGGCGTCAGCAGCGTGCATAAATAGGGCCGGAGTACCTGTAGAATTCAGGGTAGCCACAATTTTCTGGGCCACAATGGCTGATTTGCCAATCCCAGAAATGACCAACCTACCCTTGGAAGCATGAATGGTAGCAATGGTTTTCTCAAATGTTTCATTGATAAAAGGGGCCAATCCGCTTATGGACTGGGCTTCTAATTGAATGGTTCTAAGGGCCGTTGCGGCGATATTTGCTTTCATGCCCTGCAAATGTAAACTTTAACAGCTTTAACTAGCATTTCAGGGCGGGTTTCGTTAACTTCGCTACCCTTTTTTAGGATTTTATATACTAAAACCGGAACCATTTATCCGGATTGCCAACCGTTTCCCAGTAAAAATCAAGTTCAGGAAATTTTAAGGGGGGATTCCCGGCAAAAAGCGTTAACTTTTATTACAACAGTGGTTCTTCAAGGACCAAAATATATTCGATACATGGCTACTACCAAGAAAGCGGTTGCTAAACCAGCCGCAAAAAGCATTAAGAAAAGTTCACCCCGCAAAGACAATACGGCTACCATTACCACGGTACACGAGTACGATATCTATGCTGGCCTAGAAAAATATTTTGGATTCCGTGAATTCAAAGGCACCCAAGAACAATCCATCAATAGTTTGCTTAACGGACAAGACACATTTGTGATCATGCCCACAGGTGGTGGTAAGAGTTTGTGTTATCAATTACCCGCCATGATGATGGAGGGTTGTGCCATTATTGTATCGCCCTTGATTGCGCTGATGAAAAATCAGGTAGACCTGGTGCGCGGCTATAGTGAAAAAGACGATGTGGCGCATTTTCTTAACTCTTCACTAAACAAGGGTCAGATTAAATTGGTCAAAGACGATTTAACTTCTGGTATGACCAAGCTGCTTTATGTAGCACCAGAAACCCTGACCAAACAAGAAAATCTAGAATTCTTCTCAGACCTAAAGATTAGTTTTTTTGCAGTAGATGAAGCCCACTGTATTTCTGAGTGGGGTCACGATTTTAGACCAGAGTATAGACGCTTGCGCGAGATGATGGATATTATTAATCCAGACATTCCAGTAATTGCACTGACCGCAACAGCAACTCCAAAAGTGCAGAGCGATATTGTCAAAAACCTAGGTCTTCGCAAACCCAATATTTATATCTCTTCTTTTAATAGGAGTAATCTCTATTATGAGATTCAACCCAAGATCAAGAAAGACCAGACCGTCAAAAGTATTGTCAAATTCATCAGTGGTCACAAGGGTAAGAGTGGGATCATTTATACCTTGAACAGAAAGACCACAGAAGAATTAGCAGAACTCTTGGTAGCCAATAGTATCAAAGCAGTTGCTTATCACGCCGGCTTGGATCAAAAATTACGCGCGGAAAGACAGGATCAATTCCTCAATGAAGACGTGCAAGTAATTGTAGCCACCATTGCCTTTGGGATGGGGATTGACAAACCAGATATCCGTTTTGTGATTCACTTTAATATTCCAAAATCTATTGAGAACTATTACCAAGAAACGGGTAGGGCTGGTAGAGATGGTATGGAAGGGCTTTGTGTATTGTACTATTCCCACAAAGATGTTTCTAAGCTAGAACATTTTATGCGCGACAAGCCCTTGAGTGAAAGAGAAGTAGGCGCGCAATTAATTGATGAAACCGTAGCTTACGCAGAATCTGCCGTATGCCGCCGCAAAGTATTGTTGCATTATTTTGGAGAGAACTGGGAAGGAAAGAACTGTGGCAATTGTGACAACTGCTTGAACCCCAAAGAAAAAATAGAAGCCAAGGAAGACGTAGTTAAAATACTTAACACGGTTAAAGCATTGGATGAGCGTTTTGTTACAGACTATGTGGTTAGTGTGGTCATGGGTAAACTCACCCCACAGATCAGCATGTTCCGTCATGACAACCTTCCGGTATACGGGATTGGTGCAGACAAGGAATACCATTTGTGGAGCAGTTTGATTAGACAGATGTTATTGGAAAACCTACTTAAAAAAGACATTGAAGAATACGGCTTATTAAAAGTCACCGAGCTGGGTGAGAAGTTTTTGAAAAAACCAGCTTCTTTTAAGATTGTTTTGAACAACTTGTTTGAAGACGCCAATGCGGATGATGAAGAAGGGGAGAACGCCAATCAAACCGGTGCAGCTGCTGATGAGAAACTCTTTGAAATGCTCAAAGAGTTGCGTCAAAGAGAAGCCAAGAAAAAAAGCCTTCCGCCATTTGTGATCTTCTTAGAGAATTCTTTGCAAGACATGGCCACTTTGTATCCTACCAGTTTGGAAGAATTGGAAAAATGCCAAGGCGTGAGCAAGGGTAAGTCTATTAAATACGGCAAACCTTTTGTAGAAATGATTGCCAAATATGTTGAGGAGAACGATATTGAAAAACCCGATGAGTTTGTCATGCGCAGTGTGGCTAACAAAGGAAATAATAAGATCTATATTATTCAAAATGTAGACAAGAAAATTCCACTAGAAACCATTGCCAAGAACAAAAGTCTAAAACTAGATGAGTTGTTAGAAGAAATGGAAACCATTGCTGCTAGCGGTACCAGACTCAACCTAGACTATGCTATTGACGAGTGGTTAGACGAATATGATCAAGAAGACATTATTGAATATTTCAAAAGCTGTCAGACTTCTTCACTAGACGTGGCGCGTCAAGAACTAAGCGATAATGATTATAGCTGGGAACAGCTCAAGATCATGCGCATCAAGTTCTTGAGTGTGTATGGTAATTAAGTTGGTTAATTGTCTTTTAATTCAGTTCTCAAACCATTGCCGTCTGTACTCAAACTATTCATTAAATAGTGTCCTTTTCTATCATTGTCAGCATATAGGTTCAAGGTAAAACTAGCATACTGCCATTTGAGTTGAGAGGGAATTTGGTCTTGGGTTAAGATTTCTTTTTCGGAGAAATTTACTTGGTTTGTCTTGGTGTTTAATTCACCCTTGCAAGAAGCCTTTTTGGTATAAGTTTTACCATCAATAAGTAGTTTGGTAACACAAATAGCACTAAAACTAAAATCTTGGAAAAGTGTAAAGTCAATCTCTAAACCTACCCCACCCTTGACTCCATTCACCATAATTTCTTGTCCTCCTGAATAATGTCTTTTAAAAATATCGGCATAAAATTTAAAATTATTTTCTTTCACTGGTAAGCTTTTTTCTGGATACACCATACTATCTGCAGCCCAGTCTCCACTATAGATGATGACGCCATTTTTGTCTTTGATTTCACCCTTGCCTTCTCTCTTGTCTTTTTTCCAATCGCCAGAATAGACCATGCCATCTTTGTATTGCATCACACCCTTGCCGTCTCTTAAATTAACTACAAAATCTCCATCATAACGGCTGCTATCCTTGAAAATTTGGTAACCATTCTTAATGGTATTATTCACATAAGTGCCACCCATTTTTATACCATTCTTAAAAATGAAAACACCCTGACCTTCAAAACGGTCATCATTAAAATCTCCTTCTAGATAATCACCTGTGTCTAAGGTAAATTTTCCTTTGCCCTGCATTTTACCGGCCTTAAAATCACCCTGGTAAAATGCACCACTTGTTAAGGTTAGTTTACCTTTACCTTCCTGTTTGCCATTTTTCCACTGACCTTCGTACACATTATTGTCTTTGAAACGGAACTTTCCTGTTCCATTTTCACAATTGCCTACCAAACAACCCGTTTTGGTAGAAGCATCACTGGGGTTCTGGGCCGTTGCCAACAAACAGAGGAAAATAAGTGGTAAAAAGGCTAATTGTTTCATACCCAAAATTATCCAGCCGCCCCTTGCCAGAAATACCGTCAAACACGGATTTTAGTCTCCTTTTTTAAGGCCAACACAATAAAACCCCCATTTTTCCGCTTTTTAAAAAATCAAGCAGCAGATTTTGCTGCCGCGGTGTCATTGGATTGTCCCCCCGCCTCTTAACCGTTCACTGTAAAATGCATCCAGATGCACATTGAAAGTTTACAACCCATGCTGGTGGAAGATAGCAGCCACCTAACTGTGCTAGATTGCACTACTGGTAGGTTGGTACTCAAGGTTCTGGATATCCAGGGCAGGGTGGCCAAGACGGTTGTTACATCTATGGAAGAGGGCAATCAGCGAATTGCTTTGAATATGAGCGATTTGCGCAGTGGGGTCTATGTTTTGAACGCTTTTTTTAGAGATAGTTTTATAAAATCTTTCCGTTTTACCAAACAGTAAAATCCAATTTCCTAGGGTAAACCGGCTGACCTCGCTTGAAAGAGCGGGGTCTTTTTTTGCTAGATTTATCGTTTCCAAAAAGCCCTGATCCGCTGTGCCGCATTCTCACGAATATTTTGGTAGTATAAATTGTAGTCGGCAATATGGTAGTTCTTGGTTGTATAAAACATTCTTCCAAAGAAATGTGGCTTCTCTGTCCAAAGCACACCGCCAGCTACTTGGGCACTGGCTACCCTTGGAACCGCTTTATTAAATTTGAGTAGAATACCACCCTTGTTTAAATCTCGGTTAGCTATTGTAGCATTTGCATCCCAGGTTAAGGGATTGGTCACAGCAGAAACAAAATTTTCTTTAAGCACAAACTCCGGTTTGTAATCTGTTTGATAAGTTCTCCATGCAGCAATACAACCTGTTTGATTGGGGTTGCTACAAACTGGAATACTGCTAAACATGGCGGGGTCTAGGGCCATACCTACCACATAAGCCACCACCAATCTGTTCTTTAAAGTTTGGTTGTCAAAATATTCTTTCAATAATCTTTTGGCATGAGTACTTCCTTGACTATGTGAAGCTATGATCATGGGGCGGCCCTTGTTTTCATGCGCCAGATAATAGTCAAACGCAGTTTTTACGTCTTTGTATGCCAGTTCAAAAGCAGCCATCGCGCCAGCACTATCTGCGGCGTCTTTAGGGTAATAAGCAGACAAATGCGCTTGTCTATATCTTGGTGCAAAGACCCTACCCGCGGCATTAAAAACCGATGCCTGAAACAGGATAGAACCATAGTCGGTTTTAGCATTGAGTTCTGCATTATCAATGGTAGCGTTCCATCCTAGTTCACGGCCTTCCTTGGTATAGCTTGTAGGATGTACAAAGAAAATATCTACCGTACTATCGGGTCTATAATCTGCTAATAGTGAAGCGGGAACCGAATCGGATGGGTCATGTTTTTGTGGATGCGCCGCCCAATATTGAAGCTGACTATAATCTGGATCACCAGCCTTGCTGTTGAATTGATAATCGGGTGACTGCGCTATTTTTGCTAACTTGTTGGAGCAGGCAGCCAATAGGCAAAAAGCTAATAAGAACGCAATGGGCCTTAACTGTTTCATGCGCTAAAGTTGATAAAAAACTAGCAGACTGGCTAGTTTTATACATAGGAACTAGATTAGCGCTTCTTTTGTATTTTTATTACTGTTGAAGTTTAAAACCGATTGCGGACCTCAAAATCAAACATATGGGTATACCAGTAGTTGACCTTGACCAATTTGTAAATGGCAATGCAGCATCCAAACAGGCTTTTATTAAAGAATTGGGAGAAGCCTATGAAACAGTGGGTTTTGTAGCGGTAAAAAATCATGGCATTCCAGACGAATTAATTGCCCAACAATACGAATATGTGCAACAATTTTTCTCCCTACCACTAGAGAAAAAATTGACTTATGAAATTCCTGGATTAGCGGGTCAACGCGGTTATACCAGTTTTGGAAGAGAGCATGCAAAGGGTAGTGAAGCACCAGACTTAAAAGAGTTTTTTCAATACGGCCAAACACTTGCCAATGGCGATGTTGTCAACGAACACTATCCTGACAATGTACAAGTAGCAGAGATTCCAACTTTTAATCCCACCATTTTTAGTGCGTACAGGCATTTTGAAAAAAGCGGCGGCGCCATGTTACAAGCCATAGCCCTCTACTTAGGTTTGGATGAATTCTTTTTTGACCCCCATATCAAAAACGGAAATAGCATTTTAAGATGCATCCATTATCCGCCCATTACGGTGGAACCCAAGAGTGCTATTAGAGCAGAGCAACACGAAGACATTAACCTGATTACTTTATTGGTTGGCGCATCGGCCGATGGTTTGCAGATTTTGACCAAACAAGGAGACTGGGTAGCGGTAACATCTTTGCCCGACCAGATTGTGGTGAATGTGGGAGACATGTTGCAAAGACTCACCAATAATAAATTGAGAAGCACCACGCATAGGGTAGTGAATCCTGCAAGAGAACATTGGCATACCAGCAGGTTTTCCATGCCTTTCTTTTTGCATCCACGTAGTGAAATGAGTTTGGCTTGTTTGTCTGGTTGTATAGACGCGGAACATCCAAAAGCCTATGAAGACATCACAGCAGGCGAATACTTAGATGAACGTCTTAGAGAAATTGGTTTAAAAAAATAAAGCAGCATCCCCCCAACTTGGTTCTTTTTAGACATATACCTTTTTTACGCGCCGTGCTCCTGCATAGCATTACTGCTTTTGGCGGACCGCAGGGTCATATGGGTATGATGATGAAAACCTTTGTGCAACAACGCAGAGATGTTACGGAAGAAGAGTTGGTAGAGTTCAATGGGTTTTGTCAATTACTACCTGGTGCATCATCTACGCAAACCCTTACCCTGATTGGGTATAAGCGGGGTGGGATTCCACTGGCCATTCTTACTTTGTTGATCTGGATCTTACCCGCATCGGCCATAATGGGTGGACTTTCTTTTCTCTTGGATTATATGGATGATCAAAGTGTTCCTCTTGGGATCTTCAAATTTATCCAACCCATGGCCATTGGATTTATTGCTTATTCCACTTATCGGTTCTGGGGTGTGGGTGTACACAATACCATTACCACAGTGATTATGATTGTAGCCAGTTTGGTTACTTTTTTGGCTTTTAAAACGCCTTGGGTTTTCCCTGGTTTGATAGTTGCTGCGGGAATTGCCACCAATTTTTCTGACAAACGAATTCCACAAAAAGGCATTCCACCCAAAAAAGTTAAGTGGGGGAATCTGCTGATTTTCTTGACCATTTTTGCAGTAGCCGGATATTTTTCAGAGACCGCTACCAGAGAAAACTGGTCTAATAGAAAGGCGTTCAACTTGTTTGAAAGTGCTTTCCGGAATGGCAGTCTGGTAATTGGCGGTGGCGATGTGCTCATGCCCATGATGTATGAACAATATGTAACCCGTCCGCAATCCAATCGGATTTTGGAGAATAAGCGTGATGTATTAAAAATGCGCAAAGAAGATTTTCTAACCGGCTCTGGGATTGTAAGGGCCATACCTGGTCCGGTCTTTTCCATTGGTGCTTTTACTGGTGGCATGGTGCTTCGGGAGCAGGGTATGTTTGCTCAATTAATGGGCAGTATCATTGGAACAGTGGCCTTGTTTTTGCCCAGCGCTTTGTTGGTACTCTTCTTTTTTCCGGTATGGCATAACCTTAAAAAATATGCGGTCATCTTCCGATCCTTAGAGGGTATTAATGCAGCCGTAGTAGGAATAATGGCCGGTGCCACTTGTTATCTGATCAAGGATCAGTTTCTGTTTGACCTAATAGAACTATCGCCTATTGGCTTTTGGCAATTGGGTATTGTGGTACTCACCTTCCTGTTTTTAAAGAGCAATAAAATTCCTGCTCCACTGATTGTTTTGGGCTGTCTGCTGCTAGGATGGCTAGTTTGAGTGGTTTTTAGGGATAAATCCCTAACTTAGGGTATGGTCACAATTGCAATCTACAACCTCAAGGGCGGTGTTGGCAAAACTGCGTCCGCCGTAAACCTGGCTTATTTGTCAGCCAAGGAAGGATACAAAACATTGGTATGGGATTTGGATCCCCAAGGTTCTGCTTCTTTTTATTTAGGAGCTAGTTCTGATACCAAGAATGCATCCAAGAAATTGTTTGGTGGAGACATGGATCTCTCAGACGCAGTGCTTAGCTCGGACTACGAAAATTTAGACGTAATCCCAGCTGATTTGTCTGCGCGCCATGCAGAAACCTTGTTGCATGACATGAAGCAGGGCAGGAAAAAAATTGGTCAGTTACTGCAAGGAGTAAAAAAAGACTATGATGTAGTGATCTTGGATTGTCCTCCAGGTATTTCTTTGTTACACGATGCTATTTTTGCTGGTGTTAATTGGGTATTAATGCCCAATATCCCAACCACTTTGTCTATTCGTTCTTATGAAACCATACACGAGTATTTTGAACAGAATGGATTTAGTCTAGACAAATTGCGTTGCTTCTTTAGTATGGTAGACCATAGAAAGAACCTACACCATGAAGTCATGAATCAGTTTTACAAAGACAAGATTTTCTATAAAGCATATATTCCTTATTTGAGCGATGTAGAAAAAATGGGTATGAATGAATCTCCCTTGGAGAATTATGCACCCAGTAGTTATGCAGCACAGTGTTATCGGGATTTATGGAAAGAGATCAAGAAAACCTGTATTGCCTGATTGGCTTATCTTGCAGCCCTAACATAGTTGCCGCCTCATACCCCCAATCCAATGGAAAGAAAAATCAATTCCTGGCATAGTCCTGCAATAGGACAAGAAATGCCCATTGTATCTTATGGTCATTATGGTTTTGCCTTGTTGTTAATTCCAACTGCCGCAGCGGATTATTTGGAGTATGAACGTTTTCAATTAATTGATGCTTTGGCACCCATGATTAACGTGGGTAAATTGCGCGTCTATAGCATCAATAGCATGAACAAAGAGAGTTGGATGAACAACCAAATGTTGGGAGAGCACAAAGCTATCAGGCATAACCAATTCAATGAATACGTCTTTAATGAAGTAATTCCTTTTATCCGTAATAGCACCAGTCCTGAAATCATGATCTATACCTGCGGTGCTAGTTTTGGAGCATTGCACGCCATGAACCTGTTTTTGAAAAGACCAGATATTATCAATGGTGCCATTAGCATGAGTGGGGTCTATAATTTAACCGAATACACCAAGGGTTTCTGGGATGACCAAGTCTTCTACAATAGCCCCGAGCACTATATGCCAGGTTTGAATGACCCTTATTACCTAGACAAAATCAAAGCCAGCCACCATATTCATATTTATACCGGAAGTGGGGACTATGAAGACCCTGAAGCTGGCAAGCGTTTTGCAGGCATTCTCTACCAAAAAGGTATTTGGTATGACTTAGACGTTTGGGGGCAAGACATTAAGCATGACTGGCCCACTTGGATCAAAATGCTGCCTTATATTCTAGAAAACAAGTTCTAGAATCTCCAAAAACATGTTAATTCAATTTGAGCGCTCAGGATATCTGCCCCTACTGTTTTAATATTACAGCTTAATATCACTGTTTGAGAAGAAAGCTACACCAGGTTCTTGTTTGTATATTCCTGTTTTGCGGACTGTTGGGGCATCGTGCGGTAGCACAATCCATCAATATCAGCGGTACGGTGTACGATATTTCTGCCAGAAGACCTTTGGAAGCTGTGGCTGTGATGAGTACTTCCGGCAAAGGAGTAATCACAGATTCCATGGGAAGATATAACATTCGAGTTCCACTAAAAGATAGCATTTGGTTTTCCATGATTGGCAAGTCTACCATGAAGTATCCGGTAGATACCATTTCCAATACTGAGAGTTTTAATGTGATGATCCATGTGCGTGCCTTTGACCTGCCTGATGTTAAAGTGCGGAACAACTATTACAAATTTGACTCGGTACAGAATAGAAAAGACTACGCCAAAATTTTTGACTTTAAAAAACCAGGTCTTCGCCTAAGTAATAATCCAGGTTACAATCCCGGTGGTGTAACCGTTGGATTTGACCTAGATGAGATCATCAATATGTTCCGCTTCAAGCGCAACAGAAGTCTCTTGAATTTGCAAAACCGATTACTACAACAAGAGCAGGATAAATACATTGACCGCCGATACAACAAACCCTTTGTACGTAAACTCACCAAACTCAATTCTCCCGAGCTAGATACCTTCATGCGCCGCTACCGTCCAGACTATGCAATCATGCAGCAAATGAATGACTTAGAATTGGGCTATTATATTGAAAAGACTTTTGAACTTTACAAGTCTGAGAAAGCCAAGAACCGCGGTAGTTTGAGAAGAAGGGATGACTAAATTTTTCCTTTCTCAATGGCGGATGCTGCAGTGCCACCAAGTAATTGAATCATGGGAAGCAGGGCGCCAAAACGTGGGTCATTGCTATTGCCCTGTAGATAGCGATGATAAATTTGTTGGGCAATCACGGCGTTTTTAAATAGACCAAAAACGTAGTAGAAAACAATATGAGTTAGATCCCTGCCAGTGGTAAGCGCGTAGTGTTCTACCAATTGCTGGCGCGATAGGTTTCCGGGTAACCAGCTCAAATTATAGTTTCTAAAAACAGCATTTTCATCTGCTTCAAACCAATAAGCCAGTGTAGCGCCAAGATCCATGAGGGGATCACCCACCGTAGCCATTTCCCAATCCAATACTCCAATAATATTGGATAAGTTGTTGGGGTCAAGAATCAGGTTATCATATTTGTAATCATTGTGCAACAACGTTGGTGTTTGTGCACTCGGATGATTGGCTGCAATCCATTTAGCAACCTGATCAATGCTCTCAATTTGGTCTGTTTGTGCAGCTTGGTAACGCTTGGTCCAACCGGCTACCTGTCTATTTACATAGCCCTCTGGTTTGCCTAGTTGGTTGAGTCCGGTGGTAGTAATGTCAAGGGCGTGTAATGACACTAGATTATTGATGAGGGCTGTGGACAGGCCATGCATCTCTTGTTCAGATATACCCAACTTAGGAGCATTACCCGCGCGCAAAATCACGCCAGACAAGCGTTCCATAATATAGAAGGGTTGCCCCAAAATATTGGCGTCCTCACAGAGCAATAATGGTTTTGGAATTTTTTTATAATGGGGTTCTAATAAATTGAGTACCCTATATTCTCTTCCCATATCATGCGCACTCTGAATATTGGCTCCTGCTGGTGGCATGCGCAAAACCCATTCCTGTTGATCCGTTTGCAAACAATAAGTTTGGTTGGAATAGCCGCCGGGAAACTTAGTGATGTTTACAATTTTTCCAAAGGAAGGCACTGCTTCATCCAAATATTGTTGCAGGGCATCTTGATTAAATGCCGCAGAATTTTTGAGTGAAATGGCGCTATCTAAAGGAAATGTTTGCATGAGTGATTCTTATTTATTTGCCTTTTTCTTTTTAATGTCTAGTCCATATTGTTTTAAAATGCTCAATGCCAAACTTTGTTTGTGAACTTCATCCGCACCATCCCAGATTCTAGCACCACGTTCGTGTTGGTATAAATTGGCTAGCATGGTTTCATCGGTGAGACCCATGCCGCCGTGCACTTGAATAGCTCTATCCAATACTTTTAAAAACATATTGGCTACATAAAATTTAATGCCGGCAATTTGATCTCGGGTAGCTTTGGCGCCATACAAATCAATATTATGTGCGGTTCTTAAAACCAGCAATCGCGCAGCATCTATTTCTACCCGGCTCTCAGCAATAAATCCTTGAATAAATTGCTTCTCTCCCAGCATCACGCCTTCTTCCATTTCACGGCTTACGGCGCGTTTACAAAGTAGATCAAATGCTTTTTCGGCAATGCCAATCCAGCGCATACAGTGGTGAATCCTTCCCGGTCCTAATCGCTCCTGCGCCAACCTAAAACCTGCACCTTCTTGACCAATCAAATTGCTGATTGGTACGCGACAATTGGTATACCTGATTTCTGCGTGACTGGCCCAGCCCTCACCCGTTTCACCAAAGATGGGAATATTGCGCACAAGCTCAAAGCCTGGTGTATCAGTAGGAACAATTATCATGCTGGCGCGCTCATGCGGCAAGGCTTCCGGATTAGTTACTGCCATGACCACAGCAAATGCAGCACCATCGGCAGAAGAAGTAAACCATTTGTGTCCGTTGATCACATAATGGTCTCCATCGCGCACAGCGGTAGTACCCAAACGCGTTGGATTGGAACCAGGAAATTCTGGTTCGGTCATGGAAAAACAACTCCTGATTTTCCCTTCTAACAAGGGTTGCAAAAATTGTTGCTTAATGCTTTCTGAACCAAACTTGCTAATCAGTTCTGTATTGCCAATATCGGGTGGTTGACAATTAAAACTGTATTGCCCATAATAGGGAGCTAAAGACATGAGCTCGGATAATTGTCCAAACTCACAAAGGGTTAATCCTTGACCACCTTCTTCCTTGGGCAAGTGTAATCCCCAAAGCCCCAATGCTTTTACTTTTTCACGCTTCTCTTGTAGAATAATTTCTGTTTGTTTAAAAGGACGGGTCAAATGATCCTTTTCTAATGGCACCAATTCTTCTAATACAAATTGTTTGAGAATGGGTGCTAATTGTTTTATGCGTTCAGTAGCAAATAGGGCTTCCATGATCCAAGATTAAATAGTAACACCGCCATCGGCAGTGAATAAGGTACCAGTACAATAGCCCGATGCGGGAGAAGCTAAAAACAATGCCAATCCTGCAATTTCATCCACCGTACCCATACGACTCAGTGGGGCCATTTTTACAAATCGGTTCAGCCATTGTTCGTTCTGCCAAAGTGCTTCTGAGAATTTGGTTTTGATGAGCCCCGGACAAATGGCGTTCACGCGAATCCCATCGGGGCCCCATTCTTTAGCGCAGGCCTTGGTGAGCATATTAAGTGCGGCTTTGGATACAGAGTACAAACTCAATCCCGGATCAGGTGTAATCCCAGAGATAGAACTGATATTGATGATAGAGCCACCACCCCTTGACTTCATGCTATGGTGTACCAGCTTACCCAATTCAAAGGGGGCTTTTACATTCACGTTCATGATCTTGTCAAAAGCCCATTCTTCGGCTTGCAAGAGTGGTCCATAAATGGGATTGGTAGCTGCGTTATTGACTAAGATATCAATGCCTCCAAATTGCGCAATCACTTTTGCCACTAGTTCTTTACAGGCATCTAAGTCACCCGCATTGGCAGCCATACCCACACAATTACCACCCGCCTCTCTTATGCTGGCTGAAACTAAGTCAAGGTCTTCTTGTTTTCTAGAATTGATGACCACAGTGGCGCCACAGGCTGCAAAATAACGGGCAATGGCTTCTCCAATGCCCTTGCTGGCACCGGTTACCAGGGCCACTTTTCCTTGAAGACTAAAAATTTGATTGGCTTCTGTCATAGTATTGATTGAACTAAGTTGAATAATGTTGGGGCGCTAAATGTTGCGCCGATGATTTTTTAAGCATCAGAGCGTTTATGCTTTGGTTCGCTTCATGGCTTTTTTCATAGCATCCATAAACTGCTCTTTTACTTTTTTTCTAAACCAGGTAGGTGCCAGTCTTTTCATGTTCCACATGGTCCGCGCGGACTTTGGTAAAATAATATAGAGTTCCTTCTTCCCCGCGCGCTCCAAAATCTCCTGCGCCACTTCCTTGGCTTCTAGTCCTGAACGGTCTATAAACATTTGTGTGGCTTTCTTGACCAATGCACCACCTCGGGCATACTGAATCACATTGGTTTTAAAATAAGTGGGTTGAATACAAGAAACCTGAATGCCATGATCCATCAGTTCTCCATAAAGTGTTTCACTAATGGCTACCACCGCGGCCTTGGTCATGTTATAAGCTCCCATGGTAGGCGCGCAACCAATGGCCGCGGCAGAAGCCGTATTCAGAATATGACCCGATTGTTGTTTTTTCATGGCGGGAATAAAATAGTAGCATCCATAGACCACACCCAGCTGGTTGATCCCCGTCATCCATTCGTAGTTCTCCAAAGCATATTCTTCAAAAGGACTACCATCGCCCACGCCGGCATTATTAAAAAGTAGGTCAATGCCACCCGCATCTAGTAGAAAGGCTTCGGCCACTTGCTTGTATTGTACTTTGTCTGAAACGTCTAATCGATAGGTTAGCGGTTTACCACCTGCTGCTTCTACTTCCGCGGCAGCGGCAGCCAGTTCTGCTTCATTAATATCGGCCATGCCAATGGTCCAACCATCGGCGGCCAGTTCATGAGAAAAAGCCCTTCCCAAACCGGAAGCGGCACCCGTAATAAAAGCCCTTTTAGCAGGGTGAGATTTGCTTAATTGGTACATATGGCGGCGTTAATCGTTGCTTTGTCGGTGAATAGACTTTTGCCTAATCCCTTCAATTCTATGAATTTACATAGCAATTCAGCTATTTCGCTAATTATTTATCGGATTAATTCAAGGCTTCAACCATTCATGGATTGTAAAAGCTTGCTGCTGAATTATTTCTATCTTTAGCCTTCCAAAACTTCAGCCTTTGAAACTTATCTATGTATTCGGAACCAGCTTGCTTTTCTTAGTTGCTTGCAAGTCAAAAAAAGCCGAACCCAAGCAGAATAACGGTCCACAAAATGCTACCGTAGACGTGATTATTGCTAGCACCCAAAAGATCAGCAATACCGTTGAAGCAAATGGTAACGTCTTAGCCAATGAATACGCCGAGCTAAAACCCGAAGTCAGTGGCCGAGTAGTTGCTTTGAATGTGGCCGAAGGTGCTTATGTAAGCAAGGGTACAGTCATTGCTCGTATCAATGACGCAGATCTTCAAGCTCAGATAGCCAAAATCAAGGTACAATTGCATTTGGCTGAGATTACAGAGCAACGCAATCGCAAATTGCTCAACATCTCTGGCATTAACCAAAATGACTATGATCTTGCTTTGAATCAGGTGAATACCTTAAAAGCAGATTTGGCATATACCCAAACCCTAATTGACAAAACGGTTGTAAAAGCACCTTTTGACGGAGTGCTTGGTTTGAGACTAATTAGCCCAGGTGCTTATATTACTCCGGCCACCATCATCACCAGCATTCAGCAGGTGAACAAACTAAAAATTGATTTTACCCTGCCAGAAAATTATAGCTACTTAATTCACAGAGGCAAAACCATTGAAGTAGACGTAGACGGAGGTAGAACAGGTAAAAAGAAAGCCACCATTTATGCTACCGAGCCATTGGTGAATACGGCAACTAGAAACCTAAAAGTAAGGGCTTACTTAGATGGCAAAGCCAATCCTGGCGCTTTTGTAAAAGTGTATATAGACGCAGGTGAAAATAGTAAGAGCATTATGGTTCCAGCCAATGCCATTATTCCAGAAGCTAGGAATAAGAAAGTAATTGTAGTGAAAAAAGGCAAAGCCGCATTTGTAGATATTGTAACTGGTGTGCGAAATACTGGAGCGGTAGAAGTAACTAAAGGCTTGCAAGTGGGAGACAGTGTGGTGGTAACAGGGGTTTTATTTGCGCGTCCTGGAGCACCCCTAAAAGTTAGGTCAGTGAAAAAGATAGAAGACCTGATTAACTAGGTTGTAGCAACAGCATTACTTACCCTTTGACCCAAATTATCAGATGAATATATCAGAACTATCGTTAAAAAGACCCGTACTAGCCACGGTCATGAATATCATGATTGTGCTTTTTGGTGTGGTGGGTTTTACTTTTTTGGCAGTAAGGGATTATCCCGCCATTGACCCGCCTACGGTAAACGTGCGAACTTCTTATACAGGGGCTAACGCCGATGTGATAGAAAGCCAGATTACCGAGCCTTTAGAAAAACAAATCAATGGTATTCCGGGCATCCGCAGTATCAGTTCTTCTAGCTCAAACGGATCTAGCAATATTACCGTAGAATTCAACCTGGGCGTGGCTTTGGAAACTGCTGCCAATGACGTGAGAGACAAAGTGAGTCAGGCCATTCGTAACCTACCACAAGATATTGACGCTCCGCCTGTGGTTGCCAAGTCTGATGCCAATAGTGATTTTATCATCTTAATGGCTATTCAGAGTAATACCAAGAGTTTGTTGGAGTTGAGTGATTATGCAGAGAACGTGTTACAAGAAAGATTTCAGACCATCAATGAAGTAAGTGGGGTATCCATATTTGGGCAGAAGCGTTATTCTATGCGCATCTGGACCAAGCCCGATAAATTAACGGCATATGGTGTTGCATTCAATGATATTCAAACAGCACTCAACAGAGAAAACGTAGAATTACCCGCGGGTAAAATCTATGGTAACAATACAGAGCTCATCATTCGTACACTTGGAAAGCTCACTACTGAAAAGCAATTCAATGATTTAATTATCAAAGAAGACCAAACAGGTATTGTTCGCTTGAGCGATGTAGCCAAGGTAGAACTAGGTCCAGAAAACGAAGAATTCTCCTGGAAATACAATGGGGTTCCTGCAGTGGGTATCAATATTACCCCACAACCAGGTGCCAACTATATCCGCATCTCGGATGAGTTTAACAAGCGTCTGGCGCAGATTCAAAAAAGCAATAAATCCGATATTGAATTTCACGTACTCATTGACAATACCCGAAATATTCGCAAGTCACTAGAAGAAGTAATAGAGACCTTAATGATCTCTTTTAGCTTGGTGGTATTGGTCATCTTCTTCTTCTTTAGGAACTGGTTAATTGCCATTAGACCACTGATAGATATTCCTATTTCTTTGGTGGCTACTTTCTTTATCATGTATATTTCTGGCTTCTCCATCAATGTATTAACCTTGTTGGGTATTGTGCTGGCAACGGGTTTGGTGGTGGATGATGGAATTGTGGTCACGGAAAATATTTTTAGAAAACTAGAAAGTGGCCTGCCCATTAGACAGGCAGCATTAGAAGGCAGTAAAGAAATTTTCTTTGCGGTAATCTCTACTTCTATTACTCTGGCGGTGGTATTCTTACCCGTGATTTTCTTACAAGGTTTTGTTGGTTCACTGTTCCGTGAGTTTGGTATTGTAGTGGCTTGTGCGGTATTGATCTCAGCCTTTGTGTCACTGACCATTACGCCGGTGTTGAACGTGTACTTGAACAAAAAAGACATGGGTCATGGAAAGTTCTATGAAAAAACAGAACCCTTTTTCCGTGGCATGGAAGATGGTTATAAATCCTTGCTTACCAGCTTTTTGAAAATCCGTTGGATGGCATGGGTCATAGTAGTTATCTGTTTGGGCATCATCTTTTTTATTGGCAAGAACATGCAAAGTGAGATTGCCCCTATGGAAGATAAAAACAGTGTGCGTTTTAGTTTTACCGCTCCTGAGGGAACCAGTTATGATAAAATGCTCAAGACATCGGAACAGGTCACCAATTTCTTAACCGATTCCGTTCCAGAAAGAGAATTTACATTTAATAGTACCCCTAGCTTTTCAAGTACGGGTGTAAATAGTGCCATCGCCAGAATAGGGCTAGTTCCGGCGGATCAGCGCAAGCGCAGCCAGAATGAGATTGCCATGGATCTGCAAAAGAAAGTAGGCCGATTTAATGACGCCAGAATTTTTGCGGTGCAAGAGCAAACCATTTCTATTGGTCTGGGATCAAGGGGCTCATTACCTGTTCAATACATTGTACAGAATCTGGACTTTGAAAAAATCAAAGCCGTGATTCCTAAATTCTTGGAAGAAGCGCGCAAAGACAAGACCTTTCAGAACGTAGACGTGAACCTGAAATTCAATAAACCAGAAATGCAGTTGACCATTGACCGCATGAGGGTAAAAGATTTGGGACTAACTACTACCGATGTGGCTGCAACCGTACAAGCTGCGTTTAGTGGGGCGCGCTCTGCTTATTTTGTCATGAATGGCAAACAGTATTCCGTGATTAACCAAGTAGAAAGGTCCGATAGAAATGAGCCAGTAGATATTGAAAAACTCTATGTGCGTAATAACCGTGGCGATAATATTCCATTAACCGCTGTAGTGAAACTAGAAGAGAATAGTAATCCGCCAACCCTATATCACTTTAACAGATTTAAAGCCGCTACCATTTCTGCATCCTTAGCCGATGGTAAGACCATTGGAGACGGTGTAAAAGCCATGCAAGCCATTGGGGCAAGGGTCTTGGATGAATCCTTTCAAAATGACTTGAGTGGTCCTTCTAGAGACTATGTAGAATCCTCTTCTAATACCAATTTTGCTTTGATCCTAGCCTTGGTTTTAATCTACTTGGTACTGGCCGGACAATTTGAAAGTTTCACAGATCCATTCACCATCATGCTCACCGTACCTCTAGCTGTTGCGGGTGCCTTACTCAGTTTGTGGATCTTTGACCAAACACTCAATATCTTCTCTCAGATTGGGATGATCATGCTGATTGGTCTGGTCACCAAGAACGGGATCTTGATTGTTGAATTTGCCAACCAGAAAAGAGAATTTGGACTTGATAAAAAAACAGCCGTATTAGACGCCGCGGCCCAACGCTTAAGACCCATTCTCATGACCAGCTTAGCTACAGCTTTGGGAGCCCTGCCCATTGCCCTAAGCCTAGGTGCAGCTAGTACCAGCCGTATTCCATTAGGAATAGTAATTGTAGGTGGGATCATGTTCTCCTTGGTGCTAACCCTTTTTGTTATTCCTGCGGTGTACACGTATATCTCCAGCAAACACAAAACTGAAAAAATAGAAATCAGTGAATAAAACAAGATTCCATCTTACAGAATTTGAATCCTTGTTGAAACATCTTTACCAATAGTGAAAGCCCCGTTTAACACGGGGCTTTTTCATGATAATTATTAGTTTTTATTCAAGCAGTTGCGGGTAACT
>JBEAPC010000057.1:0-7988 GCA_041164585.1 Bacteroidota bacterium | reverse complement strand
AAAATAGACATTAATGATTCTACAAAACTACAAACTGAAATGGCCAAGTACCTGCGTGGTCATGAATTGGGTGTTGAGTTGAAAAAAGTAAGGAAAAAATTAGGGCCCAAGGGCGATTTGTTGGTGATGTTAGATTTCTGTAATTCAGGCGGTGCTACAAGGGGTGCTAATAAAGTGCGGGGTGGCAAAAAGCCTTTGGTAAGTAAAGCCTTTAAACCCAGTCAACACCAACGCTCTGATTCTTCTCAATTGTTTAGAGAAACACAATTGGTTCTTGAATCAGATAGGCTTTCTCCCTACACAGTAATTTCTGCCACAAGACCAGAAGAATTGGATGTAGAAACCAAGGATGAAAATGGAAAAGGGATAGGTCCATTGAGTTATGCTGCCTATCTCAGCTTTCAAAAACTAGGTACTAATATTACCTATCAAGGATTATTTGCTAAAATTCAATTGACCATGCACCAGCTGGTTAAGGAACAAAACCCTTTGTTAGAAGGTAATGCTCAAAACAAACAGGTATTTGGTGGAGCCATTGTATTACAAGAACCATTTTATGAAATTGACCAACTCATTTCTCCTACCCTTTTAAAAATAAAGGCGGGAAATATATCCGGACTTGGCGTTGGCTCTAAATTGGGATTTTATCCAATTGGAACTGTGCAAACCAAAAATCTAATTCCATTAACTGTTGGCACTATTACCAAGAGTTTTCAATACGAGGCTGAAGTGCAACTTGCAACTGCCGGTGTTATAAAAACCATTAAAGACGCCTGGGTTTTTGTTTTGGAAAAACAAATGGCATTACCCAATATCACCGTTGGTGTTCGCAACCAAGCAAACGAAAGACCTGAAGAAAAATTAGCATTAGAAAAATCAATTGCAGGTATTCCCAATACTAGCATCGGGGAACAGCCTGATCTTTGGTTGGTCAAAGGGGCAGAAAAAGATAGTATTATAATAGCCTCAAATGCTAGTTGTTTTGCAGCAGTTCCTGAACTTTTGGCCAACTCAAAAGTCTTAACAGAGCAATTAAGAAGATATGGCCAATATCAGTTTTTGTTAGGCTTACAATCTCAAATACCTGATCAGAAAGTAGAAGTTAGTTTGTTACCTGTAATCAATGGTCAAATTGATACTAATGCAATAGCTAAGAAAACCATCAATGGAATCCTGGAATTTGAAGAAGCTGACCAAGTAACCTTATCTATACAGAACCTTGGTAAAAAACCTGTCTATGTGAATATTCTAGACCTACAACCTGATGGGATTATTAATGCCATACTTCCTTTTAAAAATGCTCCTGAGGGCAAAAGAAATTATATGCCACAGGATCTCAGAATCATGCCCGGGCAGCTATATGTATTTGAACCCAAAGACTTTTTAATCAAACTGAGTAAGCCATACGGAACAGAAGTATTCAAAGTATTTGTATCTGAAAAAGAAATTGATTTGGAGCCAATGGCCACCAGAAAATTCCAATCAGGTAATACCATTCAAAAAAGGGGTGACCTTACCCAAATTGAAAATCTCATAATTGATAGTTATCAACCCATAATCAAAAGAGGTGGTTCCGCCGATGGTAGCATTTCAGATCTCTTATTCCGAATAAAACCAAAAACTAATTAATGGTAATTGTAGTACTTGCTGCTACTAAACCATTTGAACTTGCGGTAAAGCCAATGTCTCCTTTTGAATCTGTAGCTTTTAAGATCACCAAAGTTTTACCCTTATATGCTGTTCTTTGTTTGCCTTGATAAGATTCATGGCTATTAATATCTCCGTTGTCTACCCCAACTATTTGTCCATTACCCCATACATTAAATTGAATTAAGTTATCTGCATTAGGGCAAGGCAATCCAGCTTCATCTAATACTTGTACTTGCGCCATGACCACATCATCCCAATGATTTTTCAAATTAGATTTACTCAGTTGAATCTTCAATTGAGCAGGCTTGCCAGCAGTTTTTAATATTTCTCTTACTGCTTCTTTTCCTTTGTTAAATCCAATCACTTCAATACTTCCTTTTTCAAAAGAGAGATCCCAATCAATGGGTGCATCATTGGCATTCTTTGGTTTTTTTCCTTGTGATTTACCATTTAAAAACAGTTCCACTTCCTCACAGTTGGTATAGATATTCAATTTGGCATTGTCATAAGTATCAAAGTCAGTGGGTGTCCAATCATTGACCCAAACACCAGCGCCAGCATTATCAGACTTACGCATCAAATGCACTACTGGTTTTTCTGACCACCAGCTCTGTCTTTGTAAACTTTGCTGTTTCCAATTACCAGCACGGTCAAACAAACCTTGACTATTGGTTACAGCAGGCCAGTCTTCTTCTCCCAAATAATCTATACCCGTCCAAAGAAATTGACCAGCCATATAAGGCTTGTCACGCAGGGCTAACCACTGGTCTAAAACATGGGTATTTTCTGTACCAATGACTTTCCAATGAGGATTGTTTTCATGCGCCACAACCAATTCTTTTTCGCGATAATTCTGACCTACCACTTCCATATGTTCGGCAAATCCACTCAAATAGACTTTTGAGTTAGCTGGTCTAAACAAAGCCATGGTTACAGGTCTGGTGCTATCAAATTCATGAATTTTATCTTGTTGGGCCTTATACAATTCAAATCCTTTGGGATAACTCAAATCATCATGAATTTCATTACCCACACTATAAATGACAATAGATGGATGGTTTCTATCGCGCAGCACCATATCCCTGGTATCTCTTTCCCACCACTCTTTAAAAATGAGGTTATACCCTTTTTCTCCATTGTGTTTTGGGGCAGTCCAAGTATCAAATGTTTCATCCATGACCAGGAATCCCATTTTGTCACAGAGGTCTAAAAATTCAGGCGCTACTGGATTGTGAGAAGTTCTAATGGCATTTACGCCTGCTTGTTTTAACAGTTTAAATCTTTCTTCCCAAACACCCAAAGGTACGGCTGCACCTACGGCTCCCCCATCGTGGTGTAAACAAACTCCTTTGAGTTTAATGTTTTTGCCATTTAGCCAAAAACCAGTTGCTGCTTCAAATTTGGCTTCCCGGATACCAAATGTGGTTGACTGTTGATCAATGACTTGATTCTTTGAGAATAGTTTGGTAACAGCGGTGTAGAGATGGGTATTTTCCAAACTCCATAATTTGGGTTGGGCCAATTTAATTTGCTGATAAGCAGTTTGAGAAGCTAGTGCAGAGATACTGGTTTTCTCAGAAATGGCTACCTGTTGTTGGTTAGCGTCTAAGACCACCGTTTGAACGGAGAGCCCTGTTTGCGTTTTGTTTTCTTGTACAATTTTCAAAGCCAATTTAATGGTGGCCTGTTGGGCCGATGCTTCTGGCGTGGTCACAAACACACCCCAATGATCAAAATGGGCAGGATGGGTACTGATCAGTCTAGTATGTCTGTAGATACCAGCACCAGTATAATAACGCGATGCAGGTTGCACTAAATTGTCAGCTCTAACTGCAATGGTATTGGGTTTGCCAAAGTTCAAATAAGGTGTTAGGTCAAAAGCAAAGCTGATATAACCATATGGTCTTTTGCCCAAGGATTTACCATTGATCCAAACCTCAGAATTGGCCATGACGCCATCAAATTCAATGCTGATTTTTTTATTGGATTCAGTGGCAGGAATAGTAAATGTTTTTCTATACCAGCCAATACCAGATGGTAGGTAACCACCACCCCTATTGGTAGGATTATTGCGGTCATATGGTCCTTCTATCATCCAATCATGTGGAACCCTTAGAGAGCGCCATGCAGCGTCATTAAAACCAGTTGATTCTGCTCCTGAAACATCTGATTGGATAAATTTCCAATCAAGGTCAAAGTCAGTAATGGTTCTTTGGGCAAAACTTGGTATGGATAGAAAGCTGATAACTACCAGCAACAAACAGGATTTTCTCATAAAAGCAATTTTGCAATCAATCCGTAAATTACTTGCAGATAGCGGCCTTTGCATCCTGTTTCATCCTGAATCTAAACGGGAAGCGTTTTGGTATCCAATACCTGTTTGAGTTCTTTAACAGTACTCACCCCAGACTTACGCCAAAGGATCTGTCCTTTTTGAAACACAATTAAGGTAGGAACTCCTTGCACCTGATAGGCCTGAGCAGCCTGAGGATTTTTATCCACGTCAATCTTGATAATGGTTACAGCATCCTGTACCTGGTCTTTTAGATCTTTAAGTATAGGAGCTTGCATTTTACAAGGTCCACACCAAGTGGCCGTAAAATCTACCAATACAGGTTTGTCTCCGTTAATGAGGTCTTGAAAACTATTGTTGGGCATGGGTTTCTTTTTTAAACATTCCAAATAAAAGGGCTCCCATTACGGCAAAATAGACCGTACTATTAAGGGGCTTTGAGGTAATCATACAAGTGCCAGTACTACAACCAATTTGTTTGTAATAGATAAAGCCGGCAATGGCACCAACGGCTGCACCAACTAGGTACAACCAATTTTTATTAACGAATTTCTTCATATTCAATGTCTTTAACCGGTTCTTTAGAATTGATTGGACGCTGCGGAACACCACAACCACCAGGACCACAACATCCAATATTGGCTAGGGCCATACCACTCAAGAGCAATCCAGCAATGGCATACATGGTTTCATGCGCCTGAATGCCCTGTACCAAAATAATGAGCCCTAAAATTAAGCGTAAAGCACGCATCAGGTTCCAATTGATCAATAGGTTTTTCATAAATCAAAAATACGTTAGCCTAATGGGCTGTTTGGTAACAGAAGTCACAAAGCAAAGCTCGCAGTTTTGTTGTTAATTTGCCAAAACGCTCAAATGAAATACGAAGAACTGATGAATAACCATGCAGACAAGCTGATTGACCAGCTGTTAGTGCATGTATTAGGAGAAGAATCTGTAGAAGTACATTTTGATTTTCAGGATGAAGACCAATGGTCTGTTGTGAGTATGCATCAGTATGAAGAAGACCTAGAAATCTCTCTGCGTTTGCACTTAGACAAGCATTTTGACCTTTTTCTGGGATATTATGATGATGAGGATGAATTCCATGAACTTACCCGCATACTCAATGAAAAAGAAATTGAGCAGATTCCCATTGGATTACAAAAAATCATGAAAAAAGTGGTGGATGATGAACAGGGCTTACGTTTTAAATCGGCCTTGATAAAACAATCCTAATCCTTGTCCAAAGCAGTTTTACCTACCATTGTTGTTACGCAATTCCTTTGCACATCGCTTTGGTTTGCTGGTAATGCAGTCATGCCAGACCTGATACAAGAAATGGGTGTTGCACCCCAATTTTTGGCTCAGGCTACTAGTGCAGTTCAATTAGGGTTTGTAGGAGGAACTTTGGTTTTTGCCTTGTTGGCCTTATCAGACAGATTTTCCGCAACCAAGGTTTATTTTACTTCTGCTATTGTGGCTGCTGCTTTTAATTTAGGGCTACTGTTTACATTAATTAATCCTGAAACCATTTTTGCATTGCGTTTTGGAACAGGATTTTTCTTGGCAGGAATTTACCCAGTGGGGATGAAAATTGCAGCTGACCATTTTAAAGAAAAATTAGGTGCCGTTCTTGGATGGTTGGTGGGCGCACTGGTTTTGGGCACGGCTTTCCCGCATTTGGTTAAATCTTTTACACATGCCCTTCCATGGCAATGGGTTTTTGCAAGTACATCGGCCTTGGCCATATTGGGTGGTTTATTGATGTTTTTATTAGTCAAACCTAATCAGCCTGCGGCGATGCCTACCAGTTTAAAATTCACCGCTTTTTTAGAAGGGTTTCGTTTACCAACTTTTAAGTCTGCAGCTTTTGGCTATTTTGGACATATGTGGGAACTCTATAGTTTTTGGGCCTTTCTGCCTTGGATCTTACAGGCATGGAACCAATTTTCGGGTCAACAGCTCAATATTCCACTTGTTGCTTTTTTAATTATTGCCCTAGGTTTTCCAGCCTGTGTATTAAGTGGACAATTATCGTTAAAATATGGTGCTAAATTGGTAGCCACCATTGCCCTTGCCTGTTCTGGTATTTGCTGTTTGATCTCTCCCCTATTCTTGCAACAATCAAGCCCCATTCTCTTTATTGGATTTTTAATTTTTTGGAGCATGATGGTGATTGCAGATTCACCCCTGTTTTCTAGTTTGGTAGCCAAATATGCCCCTATACAAAGCCGAGGCTCCGCTTTAACCATTGTTAACTGCATTGGGTTTACTATTACCATTATAAGCATCTTCACCATTCAGCAATTATCTGTTTTGGTAGCACCAAGGTTTTTGTATCTTGTTTTAGCAATCGGTCCTGTTTTGGGACTTATTGGATTGCATCAAAAACAAACACCATGATTTCTTCGGCAAAATCCCTGTTTTACTTTGGAATCTATGTATGTATCACCGGTTTAACGGTCATACTCTTACCTGACCAATTATCTAGTTTACTTCAACTACCAAGCATCCCTAAAGATTGGGGAGCATTGATAGGAAGTTTGGCTATGATTATTGGTAGCTATGATATGGTAGCGGGTCATAAAAATTTACAACCTTTTATAAAAGCCTCTATTCCAGTAAGGATCCTATTTTTTGTTGCTACTATTTTAATATTTGTATCTGGCAAATTGCCTATTAATATTGTTCTACTTGGATCAGTAGACTTACTTGGTGCCCTCATTACTTGGTTGGCACTAAAAAAAGAAGCTCAAACCCTTAAATAGATTTTAATGCTACAACCTGTTTTTCACCAACTTGATATTATTAGTGAATTATTAAGTGAATTTGATTCAAAAGCTCCATCCGTTTCCGAAGCATCCGTTGGATGGCATTTAGAGCATTTGTTATTGGTCAATGGCAGGGTTGCAGAAGCTTTGATCCAATCCAATCCTGAAGATTATCATTGGACTTTTAATTTAAAAAAATCCCTTGTGCTTTTTATCAAGCGCATTCCAAGAGGAAAGGCCAAAGCACCCAAAACGGCTAGACCTGAGGGCAATCAAAGTCCAGAAGATCTTAGAAACAGGATCCCCGGTTTAAAAGAAAAGTTAGCAGGATTAACCAAACTGCATCCCAATGCCAATTTCAAGCATCCGTTTTTTGGGAGCTTGAATTTAAAAACCACTATCCGTTTTTTGTTTGTACATAACCAACACCATTTAAAAATTGTACAAGACATATTGGCCCAAAAACAATGATATGATTGATTCACATGCTTTGAAGGAATTATTCCTGATTAAAAAAGACATCACCTACTTAAATTTTGGAGCTTATGGCTCCTGCCCAATACCCATATTTGAAAAGTACCAACAGTTTCAATTAGAACTGGAAATTGAACCAACGGTATTTGTGAATGAAACGGGCCCAGCCTATTTGAAACTTGCTAGAACTGCTCTGGCTGAATATTTGCACTGCCAAGCAGATGAATTAGTATATGTGACCAATCCATCCTATGCAGTGAATATTATTGCCAAGAGTTTACAAATTGGCCCAGGAGATGAAGTGCTCACTACCAATTTGGAATATGGCCCCTGTGATAAAACGTTGAACTTTTATTGCACACAAACCGGCGCAACTTATATACGCCAGAAGATTCGGTTTCCATTAGAAAGTAAAGAAGAATTTATTACCCAATTCTGTGCAGGTATTAGCAATAAAACCAAATTAATTTTCTTAAGTCATTTAACCAGTTCTACAGCCCTAAGATTACCTGTTGAAGAAATCTGTGCCATTGCCAATGAACGTGGTATTATGGTCTTTGTAGACGGAGCACATGCACCTGGACAATTACCCATTAATCTTGAAAAACTTGGCGCCGATATTTATACTGGAGCATGTCATAAATGGATGATGACACCCAAGGGTTCATCTTTTCTGTATGTAAAAAAATCCTTGCATCATTTGTTTGAACCCCTGGTGATTAGTTGGGGATATAAGACTGCCAACCCTTCTGGTTCTTTGTTAATAGACAATCATCAATTACAAGGAACCCGAGACTAT
>JBEAPC010000056.1:0-9873 GCA_041164585.1 Bacteroidota bacterium | reverse complement strand
ATTATAGATGACTTCGCAACCTGCTTTCTCCAAAACCTTTACCATATTAAAAGCTACAGTAGGGTAGAGCTGATCAACAAAACAGGGAACAAAGATTTGCACTTTCATAACCGTAAAGGTTTATTTCAATTTTCTATTCAAAGCAATCATTTTGATAGCGGTAACTGCCGCTTCCTCGCCTTTGTGGCCGTGTTTGCCACCCACGCGTTCTAATGCTTGTTGTTCATTCTCTAATGTGAGAACGCCAAAGATAACAGGCACATCCAAACTGAGGTTGAGCTGCAAAACACCATCGGTAACTGCTTTACACACATAGTCAAAATGCGGCGTGTCTCCACGAATCACCGTGCCTAATGTAATATAGGCGTCGGGAGGCGTTTTGCAATAGGCGTAATGATTCTTGACAGCAAAGGGAATTTCAAAAGCACCAGGAACAGTTATTGTTTTGCAAGCAATTCCTTGCGCTTTTAAAACGCGTTTAACACCCGCTTCTAGCTTATTGATGATAGAAGCATTCCATTCTGTTTTCACTATAACAACAAAGGCATCCTTGATAACAGGGATGCCTTTGCTTAATGCAGTATTACCTTGAGTAGCCATTAGCTATTAGTCGTTTTTTTCAACACTTAAACGGTAAATATATTTATCAGCCTGAAAACCTTTATCGGTTTTAGGGAATTTGGTTTTGATTTCTTTGTAAAGATCCAAAGCTTCTTTGTTCTTACCCAATGATTCGCTTAATAAAGCGGCACGGAAAAGGTATTCAGCAGAATTGGCTTCATCAGTTTCAAAAGAGTTACCAGCTTTTTTGTAAGTAGCAATGGCGTCATCATTTTGCTTTAATTCAGCATATGCATCGCCTAAGTTACCCAAGGCCAACAATTGAATTTGCTTGGCATCAGTAGAAAAATCTTTCAAATATTTTACAGCGTTACTAAAATCACCTAAGTGTAAATAACTTACACCAGCATAGTATTTAGCTAGGTTAGCAGTTTTAGTACCACCAAAATTATTGATGATGTACAAAGCACCTTTGCTCTGACCATCTCCATTCAAAACTAGGTTAGAAGAATCCATCATAAAATAACCCTGTACTTTAATAATGGCTTCAGCAGCTTTATCTTCTTTGGGTTTTACAATATATTGGGTGTATCCAATCCATCCAGCCACAATAACCACTATGGCTACTAAAACGCCTAAAATGGTTTTGCCGTTATTATGTAAAAATTGTTGCGCTTTTGCTACGGGTTCAGTTGCTTCGTGATGCGCATGCGCTTGGTGATGCTCGGTCATGTTTGTATTTTAATAAGAATGTGTAAATGGGATTAGTCCACAATAAAAGGATAGCTAGAATCAATGTAAACGTCTTTGTAAACTTCGCTATCATCTGGCCATGGGCTTTCTTCAGCAAAGCGAACGCTTTCGTCTACTACTGCGTTAATTCTATCATCAATGGCTTTTAGGTCTTCTTCAGTTCCAAATCCATTTGCCAAAATAGTGTTCTTCACTTTGATAATTGGATCCTGGTCTTTGTACTCTTCTACTTCTTCCTTGGAGCGGTATTTCTGAGGATCAGATACAGAGTGACCTTTATAACGATAGGTTTTTAATTCCAATAGGGTTGGACCATCACCTTCACGAGCCCTTTTCACGGCGCGAGCAACAGCTTCATGAACAGCTTCAGGCGTCATGCCATCTACTTTATCAGCAGGCATTTCATAAGCGTCTGCTAATTTGTAAATATCAATGACGTTTGAAGTTCTTTCAATGCTGGTACCCATGGCGTAGTTATTGTTCTCGCAGATAAATATCACGGGCAATTTCCACAACATGGCCAGATTAAAAGTCTCGTGCAACATACCTTGACGGGCAGCTCCATCTCCAAAATAAGTCAAGCATACATTATCTGTACCCTTGTATTTTTCAGCAAAAGCAAGACCAGCACCAGTACCAATTTGGGCACCTACAATACCGTGTCCTCCAAAGAAAAAGTGTTCAGCACTAAAGAAGTGCATACTACCACCTTTGCCCTTAGAGCAACCTGTGGCTTTACCATACAGTTCAGCCATACAAGCATCGGCAGATACACCTTTTGCCAAAGCCAAACCATGGTCACGGTAAGCCGTGATAAAGGGATCAGACTGTTGGGTAGCTGTCATACAACCGGCTGCAATAGCTTCCTGTCCAATATAGGCATGAAAGAATCCGCGGATTTTTCCGGCCATTTTGTACATTTCTTCCGATTTCAATTCAAACTGACGAATCAATTGCATCAATTCGTACCAGTAGAGGTAGGTTTCTTTTGAGAATTTCATGGACAATCTTGCAAATTTTGGACGCAAATATAGGGGTTAGTTGCTAAAAAAGCCCCTAATGTGGAAAAGCCCCTGTCTTAAAACGCATTTTATTTAGAAGCTATAGACTGCTTCTGAAATAGCATTGGGATCTGGAATACTTATTTGGGCTAAAAAGCGGTTTTCTAGTACTTGAGCGAATGTATTAAAATAAACAATCACATCTTCCCGCTGATTCCTTTTTAACCACCTAAAACCGCCCGGTAATTGTTCCAAAACTTCACGGTTATTCAAGTATTCCAAATGATGGATATCGGTTGGGGTTAAACCAATTTCTTCTAGCTTTTTCAAAAGGAGTGAAAAAGGGGCTTGAGATACAGAACAAGATTCTTGGCTTAATTCTGTCCATTCACCAATCCCGGTATGTGCATAGGTAAGAATTTCTTCTTTGCTCAACTGGGCAACTACTTGTAACAGGTTCCCACAATTACATGCACCATGGTTTCCCCAGGCATAATGTGCGCCAGTTGAAAGGCGTGTTGCTGTTACTCTTAAGGCATCTATTAAAGCAAGGTTAGGATGGGCCATTGTTTTGATTTTTTTAAAATAACACAGTATAAAAGAAAATGTTGAGATGGAGACTAAGCTTTATTTTTTACCGTTCATCCCAAAAATGGATCCTTTTTGAACTCCTATTCTGTTTAAGCGTTAGTAGTATTAAATTAAACAAAATCACATGAAAATGAAATTCTTAGCCACATTGATGATTGCAGTAGTAGGTTTATTTGGTACCGTATCTGCACAAAAAACAGTTGTTGACATTGCCGTTGGTTCTAAAGACCATAGCACATTAGTTGCAGCAGTAAAAGCAGCTGGTTTGGTAGAAACCTTACAAAGTGCTGGACCTTTCACCGTATTTGCTCCAACAAACGCTGCATTTGCAAAATTGCCTGCAGGAACTGTTGAGACTTTATTAAAAGCAGAAAACAAGGCAACCCTTGCTAAAATTTTAACCTACCACGTAGTAGCTGGTAATTTAGACGCTGCTGCTGTTGTTGCCGCTATCAAAGCTGGTAATGGCAAAGCTGTTGTAAAAACAGTAAGCGGTGGATCTTTAACTGCTTCTTTAAAAGATGGTAAAGTTATCTTGACTGATGAGAAAGGTGGAGTTGCAACTGTTGTTGCTACAGACATCAAAGCTGGTAACGGTGTAGTACACGTGATTGACACAGTGGTATTGCCTAAATAATTGGTTGGTTTGGTAGAATGATAAAGGGGTAAGCAATTTGTTTTGCTTACCCCTCATTTTTTATAAGTTGTATCTTAGTTATGCTTCATTCAAAAATGCATAACGATAATCAATAGGAGGGTTGAAGGTTTCCTTAATAGTTCTTGCACTCAACCAACGATATAAATTCAATTGGCTACCTGCTTTGTCATTGGTACCAGAAGCTCTAGCACCTCCAAATGGTTGTTGACCAACTACGGCACCTGTTGGTTTATCATTGATATAAAAATTACCAGCAGCATTACGTAACTTATTGGTAGCTAGTTCAACAGCAGCTCTGTCTTGACTTAAAATAGCACCAGTTAAAGCATAATTAGAAGTACCATCTAACAATTCTAAAGTTGCTTCAAATTTCTCTGCAGGGTATACATAGATGGTCAAAACTGGCCCAAAGATTTCTTCACACATGGTTGTGTATTTTGGATCCTTGGTTACAATTACAGTAGGTTCTACAAAATAACCCTTGGTCTTGCTATATCCACCACCTACTAAAATGCTAGCCTTCTTATTTTTCTTAACGTTGTTGATATAGCGAGTGATATTGGTAAATGATTTTTCATCAATCACCGCATTTACAAAATTAGAGAAGTCTTCTACAGTACCCATTTTCATGCTCTTGATAGCAGCAGATAATTTGGTCTTCACTTCTTCAGCCATATTACTTGGAATATAAGCCCTAGAAGCTGCAGAACATTTTTGACCTTGGTACTCAAAAGCACCACGGGCAAGGGCTGTAACTACAGCGTCTACATTGGCGCTCTTGTGTGCAATCACAAAATCCTTACCACCAGTTTCACCTACAATTCTAGGATAGCTGCGGTATTTACCCATGTTCTCTCCAATGGTCTTCCACATGCTATTGAACACACCAGTAGAACCAGTAAAATGTACACCAGCAAAATCACGGTTGTTAAAACAGATAGATCCTAAAGTAGGACCATCAACATAAATCAAATTGATCACGCCATCTGGCAAACCTGCTTCTTTTAAAATGCGCATAAACAATTGCGCAGAATAAATTTGAGTATTAGCTGGTTTCCAAACTACCACATTACCACACATAGCAGCAGAAGTTGGAAGGTTACCACCAATGGCAGTAAAATTGAAAGGGGTAATGGCAAGAACAAAACCTTCCAGTGGACGCCATTCCAAACGGTTGTGCATACCAGGTGCAGAAAGGGGTTGTTCTTTGTAAATATTACTCAAGAAATGCACGTTAAAACGCAAGAAGTCAATCAGCTCACAAGCAGCATCAATCTCTGCCTGATACGCATTCTTACTTTGCCCCAACATGGTAGCGGCATTCATTTGAAAGCGATACTTGGTAGCCAATAAATCTGCGGCTTTCAAGAAAATATGTGCACGGTTTTCCCAGCTCATATCGGCCCAAGCCTGTTTGGCTTTTAAAGCAGCATCAATGGCTTGGTTTACATGGGTAGCATTACCTGCATGAAAGGATCCAAGTGTATGGGCCAATTCGTGTGGAGGATGAATATCGTGTTTAACACCTGTTCTTACAGATTTAGAACCAATGTACATGGGAATATCAATTGGTTTCTTTTTTAAATCGGCCAAAGCCTTTTTTAAACTGGCTCTTTCAGGACTTCCGGGAGCATAACTCAAAACCGGTTCGTTGGCAGGCATGGGATAGGAAAAATATCCAAGACTCATGGTTATAGGTTTAGTTTAGGTGCGCAAGGTAAGAAACAAAATGAATCCGTAAATTTGTAGCATGTCACTGATTCTTTTTGACCCAACCAAGCGGGAATCCCTTTTTCCCCTAACAACCACCAAGGCCTTTGCTAGTTTAAGATTTGGCATTTTGTCTATATCTGAAAGATGGCAATGGAAAACCAAGCAGGAAATTTTTGTACATACAGCTCCCTATTTACAACCATTGTACGCAGTTCCTGCAGATGGAACACATTATTGGGTGAATGCAGCAGTAATGCCTGATGAGGCCCTGATTGAACGCATCATGAATTTGGCAACAGAGCATTGCCTTTGTGACGAAAACGGATTGATTGCTGCTAAAACCAATCTGCCATTTGGCGATTTTCAACCCAATGCGGCCAAGTTTCAACAATGTCAGCATTATCAAATAGTTAAACGTTTGCAGCATCCCTGGGAAATTATGTTGTGGAATGATGCCATGATTAGGGAAGATTTCAAACTAGTGACCAAGGGTAAGGCTTCTCAACCCATATCGCCAACGGTTAATACCTTACAGCAAGCCGATATTTTTATTGAAGAAGGTGCCAAGCTGGAATTCTGTACCCTTAACTCCAAAACAGGACCCATTTATATTGGCAAGGACGCAGAGATCATGGAAGGTTCTTCTATTAGAGGACCATTTTCATTGGGCACTAACGCCTTGGTTAAAATGAATAGCCGTATTTATGGTGCCACTACTTTAGGACCCGGTGTTTTGGGTGGAGGAGAGATCAAGAATAGCGTGATCATGGGTTTTACCAACAAAGCGCATGATGGTTATTTGGGCGATGCGGTAATAGGTGAGTGGTGCAATTTTGGCGCTGGTACTACCAATAGTAATGTTAAGAATACTGCAGGAGACGTAAAAGTTTGGGACTATGGTACCAATACTTATCAGTCAGTTGGACAAAAGTGTGGATTGATTATGGGAGACTATAGCCGCATTTCTATCAATAGTTCTATTAATACAGGATCCGTGATAGGCGTGAGTTGTAATGTATTTGGCGCAGGCTTGTTACCCACTATCATTGAAGACTTTAGTTGGGGTGCTAGTGGTAACCGATACGATTTTCAAAAAGCCCTTTTTGCCATTGATAATTGGAAGAAAATGAAATGGTCTTCTATAACAGAGGCGGAAACTAGCGTTTTGAAAGTTATCTTTGACAAAATTCAACACTGATTTTATTTAAATAATTATAAGAACAACATGAGACAACAAATTGCCGCAGCAAACTGGAAAATGAATTTAACCCTTCAACAGGGAGAACAATTGTTAAACGATATTCTTGCAAAGCCACATAGCTTGTCTGCGCATCAATCAGCCGTATTTGCCGTACCATTTCCTTATCTACCTATGGCTCAAGCCAAATTGGCGGGTAAAACCAATGTATTTGTTGCAGCACAAAACTGTTCTAACAAAAAATCTGGTGCTTATACAGGTGAAGTATCTGTAGAAATTTTGCAATCAGTAGGCATTCAATATGTGGTATTGGGTCACTCAGAAAGAAGGGAATATTTTCTAGAGAGCAATCAGTTATTGGCTGAGAAATTAGACATCTGTTTGGCTGGTGGCATGAAACCCATTTTCTGCTGCGGAGAACCTCTAGAAATTAGAGAAGCAGGAACACAAAATGAATTTGTAGCCAAACAATTGGCTGAATCTTTATATCACTTAAGCGCAGCACAATTACAACAAGTTGTCATTGCCTATGAGCCCATCTGGGCCATTGGTACAGGCAAAACTGCCAGTAGTGCACAAGCGCAAGAAATTCACGCATTTATTCGTGCTGAATTAGCATCCAAATATGGTGCTGAAGTTGCCAATACTATCAGCATTTTGTATGGTGGAAGCGTAAAAGCAGCCAATGCGGTAGAACTATTTTCTCAACCAGATGTAGACGGTGGTCTTGTTGGTGGAGCTTCTTTAATTGCTGACGAATTTGTAGCTATCATCAACGCACTAAAGTAATGGCTTTACATAGAGACCAATCCCTGCAACCCTTAAGCAGGCAGCACCACCAAGGATTGTTGGTGTCATTGTTATTGTCTAAAGGCCTCAAAAAGAACTTGGCAACCAAACCCATGCGTGATTTTATCTTGCAGTATTGGCAGGATGATTTGTGCAAACATTTTGAAGCCGAAGAAAAGTCATTGGTGCCTATAGCCAATACTTATGCAGAACTTGTGCCTTTGATTACGCGTATGTTGTTAGAGCACCAACAAATTGTGCTATTGATTAATCGGATCAATAATGAAGCAAGGGCGGAGCAATTGGAAACCATCAAGGAATTTGCAGACAAATTAGAAGAGCATATTCGTTTTGAAGAAAGAGAACTCTTTGAACAAATGCAAATTACTTTATCTGCAGAAGATATGTCTTTGCTCAATTTGGCTTTTAATACTATTGCAGAAAAAGATTTTTGTGAGCGCTATGACAATAAATTCTGGGAATAATTACTTGTGAATGGCTTGGGCTCTTTCTAAGCGGTCATTGATGGCCCGGCCCAAACCATTGTCAGGAAAGCGTTCTGCTAGGATTACGTCAAAACTAAATTCATCAATACTGCGCATCACTGCAAACAAGTGTTGTGCAGCTTCATTAATATCGCACTTGGGCGATAATATATATTGATGACCACTGATCAAACCTTCATAGGATTTGCAAAAAGAAATAGTGGCTACATGTTTATGGCTATATTCTTTTAGTAAGGTTTGTATATCACCCAAGTACATAGGTGTTTTTGTGGCATAATGGCTTTTCATTTGCCCTGGTGTATCCAATTGTTGATGATCCGTTTTACGCACTACGGTTAGCCCCGTTACGGCTTCCATTTCTTCTGCAGTTACTGCGCCAAGGCGATGCAATATAATTTGACCATCCCTTACTTCTGCAATAGTAGATTCAACACCTACTTCACAGGGGCCACCATCTAAAATATAATCCACACGTTTATTCAAACCATCAAATACATGTCTTGCATTGGTGGGGCTTACATAACCAAAAGGATTAGCACTTGGTGCCGCCAAGGGAAATTTTAGTTTGTGTAACAGTTTTAGGGTTAAAGGATGACGGGGTATTCTTATTGCAACTTTGGAACTTCCAGCAGTAACAAGATCAGGAATCAGGTCTTTCTTTGGTAATAACAACGTAAAGGGGCCAGGCATAAATGCTTCTGCCAATTGTTGACTAATAGGATCCAGTTCAGCATATGCTTGTATAGCTTCAACGGTTGACACATGAATAATCAACGGGTTAAAACTGGGTCTGTCTTTGGCACTAAAAATTTTTACCACCGCAGCTTCTTCTAATGCATTGCCAGCCAATCCGTATACGGTTTCTGTAGGAATGGCCACCAACCCATTTTCTTCTAAAATGCTTGCTGCTATCTCAATATTTTTACCAATACTTGTCATGAAATCTTAAAATTGAATAGGTAATTCCACAGGTGCATAATGATCCAATTTGTCCAACTCCAAAATGGTTCCCGTGCCAGATTCATTGGGATGATACATGGGAAGATATTTGGCACCATACACAAATTCCTCAAATCTATAAGAGGCTTTTGAGATAACGGTATTGGAAAAACTCTCATCAAATCCTTGTACAAAAACCAATAATTCTGTTTCAGCCGCTTCAATATCTGCCTTGCTTAATTGAAACAGTGGGCTAGCTTCATTAATAGGGTGCACCAGTGTCCAGTTGGCTGTCATGGTACTGGCTTTGGCAATATCCAAGGGCATATTGAAAAACTTATTCTTGATCATGCCATCTTCCAAGACTTTCATAGCAATACTCACTTTCACTTCTACATTCACCAAATAGTTCTTGGTATAGGGGGCCATTCTAAACATGAGGGCCACACCATCTTTAAAGGGAGAAAACAGGGCATTATGACTATATCTAATAAAAGACCTTGGTCTTGCAAATCGGCCGTAAAGTAATCCGGTAACTAGGGCAAAACTCATAAGCCCAGTAAGGGCTTCAAAACTGGCAACAAAACTGGCCAAAAATCCTACTGGATTAATCCTGCCATAACCCACCGTGGTAAAAGTTTGGGCACTAAAAAAGAAAGCTTCCCCAAATTTCTCGCCCATGGTATTGGCCACCATGCCGCTTAGGTGTTCCAGACCAATCAGTAAGTAAATTCCCGCAAAAACCAGGTTGATGCCAATAAAAAAGACCATGATAGCTACCAAGAATTTCCAGCGTTTCATGCTCAAAAGGGTATGGTAGAGGTTGAGTCTTTGCCAAAAATGCAAACCCCTGACCTCAATATTGGCTTTTCCGTCCTTGGCAAAAAAACGGCCGCCACTCAAGGCTGTATTGGTTCCCAACCCTGTTTCGGTGTTTTCCTGGGCTTGTTTGTTCCATTTTTTAAATACCATGAGGGGGGCTTGATTTGTTTCAAAAATAAAGCCTTTCTACAAATTCTAGATAATCATGTCTTTAATCACTTATTGTTTCGTTTTCTGCTTCCTGCTCCTATCTTTGCAGCCTTATGAAAAATATCAGGAATTTTTGCATTATTGCGCATATTGACCATGGTAAGAGTACTTTGGCCGATAGGTTATTGGAAC
>JBEAPC010000055.1:0-6714 GCA_041164585.1 Bacteroidota bacterium | reverse complement strand
GGAATATGTAATTGAGCCGTAAACTCTTGGTCTTGGCTACTGCTATTCAATAAACCAGGGCGGCCAAATAAAAGAAATAGCCTCCTTTGAATATAAGATAATCCAAACCCTGTTCCTTTTGCGTTTTGGTGATTGGTTGGATCAAAGGGATTGGAAACTAACACCTGCAAGTCATGATCAACCATGGTAGCTTTTATAGAAATGGTTACCGAATCAATTGTGTCATATAAACCAAATTTAATGGCATTTTCTACTAATGGTTGCAAGATCATGGGCGGAATCAATGCTACTCCCGCAGCTTCACTTATTAGTATTTCCGTTTCCAAACGATGTCCGAATCTTACTTTTTCAATATCTAGATAAAGCTGTAGATATGCAATTTCTTCTTTTAGAGGAACCCATTGTTGGTCCTCCTTTTTTAAAGTGCCTCTTAAAAAGTCAGACAATTGTTGAATCATATGTCGGGCTTTTTCCGGTTGAGAACCGGCTAAGGCAGAAATTGAATTTAAACTATTGAATAGAAAATGGGGCTGTAGCTGTTGTCTGAGCTTGAATAGCTCAGCGTCTTTGGCTAGTTGTTCCAGTTCCACTTTTTTCTCCTGTGCTTGAGCATCATTTTGTTGGGTATACCAAAGCAGACTCACCATAGTAATACAGCCAATGAGCAAAAAGCCAAGGGAATAACGGATATACAAACTCTGAGTCAGCATTTGCATATAGTTTTCATTATCCTGGAAAAAGATCCAAAGTATTCCCCTTATAGCCATTAACCAAACCGCACTCAATCCCAAACTAAGCACCACTACATACCAGTATCTTTCTTTTCCGGGTAGATAATAGCGCATATTATTGACCACAATAAAAGCGGCACCAGCTAAACACAGATTACTTACAATTGCATCAATACTAGCGGGGTAAAGTTCAATTCCAAAATTTGTCAGTGCTTTGAATTGTAATAAACTCACTAGTATCCATCCTGCCAAATAGCTTAGCGCCAAAAAATAAGAGCGCTGTTTGTATGGATGATTTTGATTCAAGGTGGATGCTATATTTAAAGGGGCTCTAAAGCAATAAATGTAAGGCAATTTTGCTGTTTCTTTTAACACAAAAGGACCGGTTGACAGAAGACAACCGATCCTTTTTGAGCATTAGTAGCTCCTTATTTCTATACCGCCAAATACGGCTGATCCTTTTAGAACAATGGTTTTGCTGACATCGTTATAAGCTCCGGCAGGTGCCCTTCTCTTATCATCAACACCATGGAAAATGCCATCAATTTCATTAATCACTTGCCAATGTGCAGGTACAATTAATTTGATTCCGCCAAAGACTGCTTCTAATCTTAAGTCAACCTTGCCATTGATATCGGCCTGCGTTAAATCAATTTCAGCACCACCAAATACACAGGATACTTTTCCGCCCTGAAAATTCTTAGATAAAACACTTCTTTGTACGCCACTAAATACAGATTGAATATTTAGGAAGTCATTGTTGTCTGTACTGGTACTACTACCATAGGCTTGCCAATTTCCTGTTTGACTTTTTCCTGTATTAAAACCCCAGTTATTTTCTTTCATACCAGATGGTCTTAGAATAAATAAGATCCCTGCTGCAATGATGATAATTGGCCAAAAGAATGGTGCAAGTGTAAGACCAGGGATAAATTTATCTAACAGAAAAAATACCCCAATACCACTTAAAATAATCCAGGAATTGTTTCTGAATTTGTGTTTAACGCCAGAGTAAAATCCAACTAGTATCAGAATCATGGGCCAAGTAAATAACCAGTTTGGAAATGGGAAATCCATTTTACGCATCACTAGGGTTACGCCTACTCCAATTAGAATTAAGCCACCTATTACATTGCTACCGTTGTTTTGTCTGTTTGAGTTTTGATTGTTTTCCATTTGTTTTGGTTTTGTTACACAAATCTAGGGTGGGTTTCTAGGCCCAAAAACTGGGTTTAGGCTGTTAGTAGGGAAGTCTCGGTAAGTGGGGGTAAACCTTCGGTAAATGGAATGGAGCCAATGTTTAACCGATGGTTAAGCAGGGGTTGTTACGGTATTTTTGGACTGCCAGCCAATCAGCAATACCCCAATAATGACCAAAATAGTCCCAAATACCTGAGTTGGTAAAATGGATTCACCCAAAAAGAAATGGGCTTGAATAATAGTAGAAACGGGGCCAATACTAGTGATGATAGATACATTGTTACTGCCAATCCTTTTCATGCCATTACTCATCATAAAAGAGGGTAATACTGTGGCCACTAAAGCCAAAACCAAGCCGTACCAAAATAGCGTAGGGCTCCATGGAACGGAGGATATATTTCGGGTAACTAAGAACTGTAAGAAAATACCGGCAGTGGCCGATAGCATGGCATAGGCGGTATACCGTGTAGCGCCAACTTTGGCCACCATTCTGCCTGTGCCAACCAGGTAAAAAGAATAGGTAACGGCACAAAGAAAAATCATCAATGAACCAAAAAAGAAACCAGGATTACTGCTATCAATTTTCAGTTCTCCAAAATAAGCAATCCCAATGCCCAGATAGGTTAACAAAAGAGCAATGATTTGCGTACGATTTAGTTTGGTTTTAAAAAAGTAGGTATTGATGAGTACAGAGAAAGTGGGATAGAGAAATAAAATGAGTCTTTCTAACCCAGCTGACACATATTGTAGACCAATAAAATCAAACAAACTACTCAAATGGTATCCAAAGATGCCCAAAAGACATACATAGAACCATTCCCTTTTGGTTAAAGGTTTGATAGCTTCTTTTTTAGCACCTAACCAAGCGGCTACTAGATAGAAGGGTAGGGAAAACAACATGCGTAAACTGAGTAGGGTTATGGCATCTACCCCCGTATCCTTAAAAGCCAATTTTACAAATATGGCCTTGGTAGAAAAAAATATAGCACCCAACAATGTGATCAGAAATCCTGAGACCGTTAGTTGGTATGCTGTATCTTTTCTGTTATTTGGCATTAAACCCGTTTAAGTAATAACTACACGCTTACATTAAATTCTCTAAGCGCATCGTTCAAACTGGTTTTTAAATCAGTACTTGGTTTGCGCGTTCCAATAATCAATGCGCAGTTTACATGGTATTCCCCTGCTGGGAATTGCTTGGCATAAGTACCAGGAATCACTACAGACCTAGCAGGAACCTTGCCCTTGTATTCAATGGGTTCTGAACCACTCACGTCAATGATTTTGGTAGACTTGGTAAGCACTACATTTGCACCCAACACGGCTTCTTTTTCTACAATTACTCCTTCTACCACAATGGCACGGCTTCCCAAAAAGCAACCGTCTTCAATAATTACTGGGCTAGCTTGTAGGGGCTCTAATACACCACCAATGCCAACACCTCCACTCAAGTGTACGCCTTTTCCTATTTGAGCGCAACTACCTACCGTAGCCCAAGTATCAACCATGGTGCCTTCGTCTACATAGGCTCCAATATTTACATAACTAGGCATTAATACCACGTTCTTGGCCAAATAAGCGCCATATCTCGCCACAGCGTGTGGAACTGCTCTTACACCCAAATCCTTATAATTTTTCTTGAGCAACATTTTGTCATAGAACTCAAATGGTGCCAGATCCCAGGTTTGCATTTGTTGTATCCCAAAATAAAGTAGGATGGCTTGTTTTACCCATTTATTGACTACCCATCCATTTTCTGAAGGGGCAGCTGTTCTTAATCTGCCCTTGTCTACTTCTTCTATTACGGCTCTTACGGCGTCTGAATACTTACTGTCTTTTAATAATTCCCGGTTATCCCAAGCTTCTAGGATCAATGCTTGTAATGACATTTGCTAATTTTTTGCAAACATACAATTTCAGGGTCTTAATTGACCATAGATTCCGTCTATAGCGTTATAGAATTCATAATTACCAGCTTTCACCAAACTTTATGATGAAATGCTTGTATATATGATATTTTATTGCAAACTTAAAGTAGCGTAAACGCAAGTAAAATTGATAACATGGCAAAATTGTACCTAGACCTAGCAACCATTAAAACACTGCACAAGATTTTTTGCAGTTTTATTCTTTTTGATTGGGAGTTTTTTAGCAATGAATTGGAGTATGAATAAAGATGTATATCCTTTATTCGCCTTAGGAATATTCCAGTAAATTTGCCCAATGCAAAAAATTCTAGTTGTCCAAACGGCATTTATTGGAGACGTGGTTCTGGCAACGGGATTATTGGAATCCTTGCATCAACAAGATCCTACTGCGGGTATTAGTATTCTAGTAAGAAAAGGCAATGAAGTCCTATTTAACAATCACCCTTTTGTAAAAGAGGTATTGGTTTGGGATAAGAAAACCAACAAATACCAACACCTGTTTCAAATAATCCAAGAGATTAGAAAGCGCAAATTTGATGTATTAATTAATGTTCAAAGATTTGCTGCTACAGGGTTGATTACCATTTTCTCTGGAGCAAAGTCCACCATTGGTTTTGATAAAAATCCTTTTAGTCTTTTTTTTAGCAAACGCATCAAGCATATTTTCAGCAAGGGAGATATTGACCTGCATGAAATTCAGCGAAACCATCAGTTAATAGCAACAGAAGAGCAGCCAGAACCTGCAAGACCAAAACTATATCCTAGTGCTGTAGATGATGCTGCAGTGGCTAATTATACCCTACAGCCCTATATTTGTATGGCTCCTGCCTCGGTTTGGTTTACCAAGCAATATCCAGAAGCACAGTGGGTAAAGCTGCTTCAATTAATACCAAAGCAATACCAAGTGTATTTGTTGGGTGCTCCATCAGACGGGGATACTTGTAACCGCATTTTAGCTGCTGCTAATTGTTCCAATGCCAAAAGTCTAGCTGGGCAGTTAAATTTTTTACAATCGGCAGCATTAATGCAAACGGCCATTATGAATTATGTAAATGATTCAGCCCCTATGCATTTTGCATCAAGTGTGAATGCCCCAGTAACTGCCATCTATTGCTCTACCATTCCGGCCTTTGGATATGGACCTTTATCAGACAATCGGCATATTGTAGAAGTTAGGCAAGTATTGGACTGCAGACCCTGTGGCATACATGGTAAAAAAGAATGCCCCAAAGGTCATTTCAATTGTGCTTATCTCATAGATCAAACAGACTTGTTGGCCACATTGCCCGCTTAAACAAAGAAAGCATTTACATTTGCCGCAGATGGATCTGAGTTTTACCCATACAGAACAGGTGGTTTTTGACAAAATAGCCAAGGCTGCAGCAGAATTATCCCTGCCGGCTTTTTTAATTGGTGGTTTTGTAAGAGATAAAATCATTGGCCGCCCCACCAAGGATGCGGATATTGTTTGCTTGGGCGATGGCATTGCCTTAGCGCATCGCGTAGCGGATTTGTTTGAGCCCAGACCAACTGTTGCCTATTTTAAAAATTTTGGAACAGCGCAGATTAAATTGCCCGCTTTTGAAATTGAATTTGTGGGTGCTAGAAAAGAAAGCTATCAACCCGATAGTAGAAAACCACAAGTTGAAACCGGCTCTTTAGAAGACGACCAAAACCGAAGAGATTTTACCATCAATGCCTTAGCGATTAGTTTGAATCAGGCCGATTTTGGAAAACTAATTGATCCTTTTGATGGTCTTAAAGCCATTGAAGCAAAAATTATTCAAACACCCTTAACGCCTGCGCAAACCTTTAGTGATGACCCCTTGCGCATGATGCGTGCCATCCGTTTTGCCACACAATTGGGTTTTAGCATTGTGCCAGAAACCTTTGAAGCCATTCAAGCTCAGGCTTCCAGAATTAAAATAGTTTCTCAGGAAAGGATCACGGATGAGTTGAACAAGATCATGCTTTGTAAAAAGCCATCCATTGGATGGGACCTGCTTTACCATTCTGGCTTGTTGCAAATAGTTTTTCCTCAGATGGTGGAATTGCACGGGGCCCAAAACATAGACGGTCACGGACACAAAGATAATTTTTACCATACTTTACAAGTCATTGATAATATTTCAGAACATACAGATGACCTCTGGTTGCGCTGGGCGGCGCTCTTGCATGATATTGGCAAGCCTGCTACCAAACAGTTTGAAGAAGGCCATGGCTGGACCTTTCATGGTCATGAAATGGTAGGAGCTAGAATGGTGCCTAAAATCTTTGGTAAGCTCAAACTACCCTTGAATGAAAAAATGAAACTGGTGCAAAAACTAGTGGTCTTGCATTTAAGACCCATTAGTTTGACCAAGGAAAATATTACGGATAGTGCTGTAAGACGTTTGCTATTTGACGCTGGGGAAGATATAGACGGTTTAATGCTTTTATGTTCCGCCGATATTACTAGTAAGAACAAGCAAAAAGTAAAACGCTATTTGCAAAATTTTGAACTGGTTAAATTGCGGATGAAGGAAGTTGAAGAGAAGGATCAAATGCGCAATTGGCAGCCACCTATAACCGGTGAAATGATCATGGAACATTTTAAACTAAGCCCTGGCAGAAATGTGGGTCTGATCAAAGACGCCATTAGAGAAGCCATTTTAGACGGCCTAATTCCTAATGAATATGAGTCTGCTTTCAGATTCATGTTAGAAAAAGGCGCTGAATTGGGATTGTCAACCGGTGAATAAATACGGATTTTTGTTTTTCAAAGCGATACTTGCTTAATTTGCATGCTTTACAACCCTTAAACCTCAACCAAGAGAATGGCTGTTTTAAAATTTAGAATATATCTGGAAGAAGAC
>JBEAPC010000054.1:0-31361 GCA_041164585.1 Bacteroidota bacterium | reverse complement strand
CAAGGTATGACCAATTTGCTTTTGGAAACAGTATTAGATGGACAACAAAAAAAGTATGCTACCATTATCAAGCGATCTGTCAATAATTTATTAGTCATCATCAATGATATTCTAGATTTTTCCAAAATTCAAGCAGGCAAATTAAGTATAGAAAATATTGGTTTTGATATTAGGGAAGTCTTGCAGTCAATAGATGCTATGTTTGCCCACCGATTGAAAAAGAAACAACTAGAATTGTTGTTCCAAATAGATTCAAATGTTCCCGATTTCCTTTCTGGTGATCCTTATAGATTAAATCAAATTCTAGTTAACCTTGTGGGGAATGCCATTAAGTTTACAGAATCTGGAAGAGTTACTGTAGGTGTTCAGGTTGTGGAGCAAAAGAATCAGGCATACCTCATGCGTTTCTCTATTAAAGACACTGGAATTGGCATTCCTTCAGACAAAATTGGGTCTGTGTTTGATAGTTTTGCTCAAGCAGGATCTGACGTTGCAAGAAAATATGGCGGAACAGGTTTAGGCTTGTCCATTAGCAAACAATTGATTGAATTACAAAAAGGAAATATCTGGGTTGAAAGCACTTTAGGTGAAGGTTCCGAATTCTATTTTGAAATTCCTTACCATGAAGCCGCTGCTGAAACTGTAACTGGCATTATGCGTATTCATGATATGGATTTCTCCAGAATGCTTCAAGGAAAAAAAGTATTAATAGCGGAAGATAATTATGTAAACCAAGTTTTAATTGAACACGTTTTACAAAATGTTGGGGTCATTACAAGCATTGTGAGTAATGGTAAGGAGGCAATAGCACAATTGAAAGTTAAAAATGATTTTGACCTAATTCTAATGGATTTACAAATGCCCATTATGGATGGGTATAAAACCACCAATTTTATTAGAAAACAACTAGAGATTAAGATTCCAATTATTGCTATGACGGCAACAGCCATGAAGGGGGAATTAGAAAAATGCTTAGAAGTGGGTATGACAGATTATATGTCAAAGCCATTTGAATTTGTAGATCTCTATAAAAAACTATGTCAAGTTTTAAAAATTAATGTAGTATCTAATGATCAAAATGAGACTAGTTTAGCTGCTGTTGAAAACAAGGTTGAGAAAAAATTGTATGACTTAAGTTTTCTTTCTAGCATCACTAAGAAAAATGAATTAATTGCCATTTTGAAACCACTGATCAAAAATCTGAATTCTGAAACTGCTTTAATGGAAATAGCTATGGAGAACGGGGCATGGGTTGAATTAAAAGCCCTTGCGCATAAAATTAAGGGAAGTGTTGGTTTTTTAAAGGCAGATGAATTGTATCAAACTTTAGAGAATATTGAAAATGCGTCTAAGGACTTAGATAAGAAAAGCATTGCTGCTGATATGAATCAAGTAAAAACGATTTCTGATGAAATTATCAGGCATTTGAAATTGGAGTTTTCAGAATTAAACCATGAATTGGCTGTAGCCTGTTAGTTGTAAAATATTTAATTCCCCCCCCCTTTGAAAAGCCGCCCTGACTTGTTTGGACGGCTTTTTGTTACTATTGTTTAATAATATCTGCCCATTTTTTTCGTTTTAGCATGGCTTGCAAGCCCAATTTCTTGCTAGTGTGCTAATGAAACCCCTATTACTATTCATCATACTTTGTTTATTTGTAGTAGGTAATTCAAACCTATTTGCCCAGGGCGATGCGGCAGCTTTTGCCATTAAATTATGTGGACCTGAGTTTGGAGAAAAGAAAATGCCTGGGGTATATGGAGTAGACTATATCTATCCTAATAAAGCTGAATTACAATACTTTCAAAGTAAGGGTTTTAAATTAATGGATTTGCCATTTAAATGGGAGCGGGTTCAACCCTTTTTGGGAGGGCCATTGGATAGTGTTGAAATGGGTAGAATTAGCAGCTTTTTAGATCTCTGCGATAGCTTGGGTTTGCAAGCCAAATTGAGTATGCAAAATTTTGGTAGGTATTTGCTAAATGGAAAGGAAGCAATCATTGGTTCTCCTGAATTGCCGGTTACTCATTTTGAAGACGTTTGGAAGAAACTAGCCATGTCTTGGAACGGAAAGCAAAATCTGATAGGTTTTCAGATTATGAATGAGCCACATGATATGAAAGAATTGCCTTGGTTTAGCATTGCTCAAAAAGCAATTGATGCCATTAGGTCGGTGAATAGTTCTCAAATCATTTTTGTTTGCGGAGATAGCTATGCGGCTACCATTGATTGGAAACTCAATAATCCCAAGATTCATGAATTGGTAGATATCTCAGATAATTTGGTTTATGAAGCGCATTGCTATTTTGATAAAGACTTATCAGGTCAATACCTGAATCCATCAGGCACTGCCCTCAATGCATATGAACACAACGCTTATGGAAGTAAAACGGGTGTTCAAGCAGTTAAGCCTTTTATCAAATGGTTGAAGAAATACAAGAAAAAAGGTTTTATTGGTGAGTATGGTGTTCCAGATGATGATCCAAGATGGTTAACAGTCTTAGACAAATTTTTAGCCTATATCAGTGAAAATGGGGTGAACGGTGCATATTGGGCAGCTGGTCCATGGTGGGGGGAATACCGTCTTTCTGTAGAACCCAGAAATGGTCAAGACAGACCCCAGATGAAAATATTAGAACGTTATTTGTTTGTGTTAAAATAGTTATCGCTAGCTTCTTTGAGCATACTTCTTTAAGGAAAATCCTAACTTTAGACATCTTATATAAAAAGGCGTTCATGCTCAAGCAAACAGTTACAAAATTTCTATTCCTAGTATGGTTCTTTCTGATGATCATTTCTGCAACTATCGCGCAGCAATCCATTCCCTTATACAAAGGCAAAGCCCCAGGTTCTGAATCTTGGAACTGGTCAGAGAAAGAAAATTTCTCCAAACTATTTAATACCCAAGTGGTCTTTAATGTGGTGGATCCTAGTTTAATGGTCTATCAAGCTCCTGCAGCCATTGCCAATGGCACAGCCGTAATCATTGCACCTGGTGGTGGATTTCAGGCATTGTCTATTAACAGTGAAGGTGTTGACGTGGCTAAATGGTTAAATGCAAGAGGTGTTACAGCTTTTGTTTTAAAATATAGATTGGCAAAATCAAATACCGATGATCCTGCAAAAGAGATGATGGAAAAAGTGGGTAACCCTTCTAAAATGGAAGCAGAAAATGCTGTGGTGATGAAGTTGGCCATGAAAGATGGTCAAACTGCTGTTCAATATGTGAGAACTCATTCAAAAGACTATGGGATTGATCCCAAAAAAATTGGCTTTATGGGATTTTCTGCGGGTGGTACTGTTGCTATGTCGGTTGTGTATAATTCAGAAGAGAGTAGCCTCCCTGATTTTGTTGCTCCTATCTATGCTTATGCTCCAATGTCTATTGGTACTTCTGTACCTACTAAAAATATGCCTGCATTTATAGCAGTTGCTAGTGATGATCAAATGCAATTGGTGCCGCATAGCTTAGATATTTATAGTAGGTGGCAGGCTTTACAACAACCAGCTGAATTACATGTTTATGAAAAAGGAGGCCATGGATTTGGAATGAAAAAATTGCAAATGCCAACTGATAAATGGATTGATGATTTTGGTGACTGGCTTTTACAAAGAGGACTTATTAAAAGCAATCCTGCTGTAAAATCGGCACCCGCAACTGCTCAAACAACAAAAGAGCAAGAAGACCATCAAAAATGGGAATTTGCTTTTCACAATGACTGGGCCAATTTTAACAGATTTGCTGCGGAGAACAAAAAACTGGGACCCCCTAAATCCAATGAAAAGCGCGTAGTATTCATGGGTAATTCCATCACCGAAGGTTGGTATAATATGCTTCCTCAATTTTTTACTAGTAGACCCTATATTAATCGTGGTATTGGTGGGCAAACTACGCCGCAAATGTTGGTGCGGTTTAAGCAAGACGTTGTTGATTTAAAGCCTGCAGTTGTAGTTATTCTTGCGGGGACCAATGATATTGCTGGTAATACTGGCCCAACTACGGTTGATATTATTTTTGAGCACTTGGTTTCCATGGCAGAAATAGCAAAAGCCAATAAAATTCAAGTAATTCTATCTTCTGTATTGCCGGTTTATGATTATCCTTGGAATCCTGGTTTAAAACCTGCTGAAAAAATTATGGCACTAAATGAAAAGCTAAGAAATTGGTGTGCCTATAACAATGCTATTTATCTGGATTATTTCAGTTCCATGGTAGATGAAAGAAATGGGTTAAAGTCTGGTTTAACCAATGATGGCGTTCACCCATCTGTTGCTGGTTATAAAGTGATGGAACCATTACTAGAAAAAGCAGTTTCTGAAGCACTTAAAAAACTGCAATAATAGACAGTGTTTAAACAATTAATGGGAGGGCCTCAAAAAAACGCAGCGATGCTCTCTTGCTTCTTCAAATTTTCTAATTCTGTTTCTCCAATGGGCTTTGGAATAAAGTTAATGACCAAGGGGTGATTTTTGGCTAACTCTAAATCAGCAGGATTGACACTTGATGATAGAATCACCATTTTTACTTTTTCATGGAACTGCGGAAACTCTTTGGTAAAAATTTCTAAGAATTCCCATCCGTCCATTACGGGCATATTAATGTCAAGAAAAATGATATTGGGCAGTGACCAGTCTGTTGCAGGTAAATTAGCCTGTTCTCTAAAATAATTCAAAGCCAATTCCGCTTTGTCTATCTTAATTAATTGATCACAGAAAAACTGTTCTTTTAGTATCAAATCATTCAACATCAAAACGATGGGATCATCATCTATACACATCGTAATGGGAATCATAAGCTTTGATTGTATGAATGTAAAATAATTATATAACAAAGAACGGTTAGAAAACCCATTCATCCAATTCTGTTTCAAGGGGTGTTGGCAGTTTCCAAAATCCAAATTCTGGTGTATTATTCCCAAAATGGGATTTCTGATAAAGCTAATTCACTTTCAAATATATGAAAATCAATGACTTAGGATTTTGGCACTCTTTTTATCATTAATGGTTACTAACCCCCAAAAAAATGCTATCTAATATTAACCTTAACCAGATGGAAAATTTTGTTCTCTTATTACCTATAGACAATCTAAACAATATCAGCAACCTAATTGAAGAATCCATCAAGAAAGGTGACAAAGTAAGTATCAACAAAGTGGGTGAAGCAGTAAGAATTCATTTTCAATTCCAGTCTTTGCAAGAAAAGTTGCAGCAAGTCATTGGTTAAATTTCTGACATAAAATATGGAAGAGATTTACCTTATTGATGATGATAAATTGGTGAATTATTTAAATAGAGAAATGATTCATGCAATGGCGCCTAAAAGCCAGATTCTGACCTTTGAATCTGCGGCAATGGCATTGGCATCTTTGCACAGCAAGGTGGATTTAGAGGAACTTTCCTTTCCTCAATTGATTTTCTTAGACATTAATATGCCATTTATAGATGGTTGGGAATTTCTAGCCCAATATGCCCAGTTTCCAGCTAGTTTTCGTTTGAAAACCAAAATTTATCTACTTTCCTCTTCTATTGACAAGCGTGACCTTGATAGGGCTTCTGCCAACCCTTATGTATTTGATTATCTAATAAAGCCATTAAATGATGAGCAATTAGAAGGGATTGGCCTGTCTGTTTGATTTTATACAATGCTTAATATATCCTGAGACCATTCAAACAAATGGTTCTTTATCTTTGTACGGCTAATTTGTTAGTTTCCATGCAAAAATCAATACTGGTGAATAAATTTCTGGCTTTTTTGACCTTGCTTCTTTTGGTGGGTGTTCAACCCATTGACGCTCAGGTTTCGGAGGACATTTTTACAAGTGGGAACGTTAAGTTGGAGCAGAAAGATTATAAAGGAGCAATTCGGGATTATACAAAAGCTGTATTGTCAGAGCCCAATAATCCAGACATTTACTTTAACAGGGCTTATGCCAAAAGCATGTTGTTTGACTATGTAGGGGCGGTGCAAGACTATAGCAAGGCCATTGCCATTTTCCCAACCATGCCCAATGCCTATTATAATAGGGGTATTGAAAAAGGGCATATGAAAGACTATAGAGGTGCCGTTCAGGATCATACTATAGCTTTGGAACAGGATCCAAATAATGCGGATATCTATTTTAGTCGTGGTTTAGCAAAAAGTGCCATGAATGATCACTCAGGAGCTTTACAGGATTTTAATAAGACTATCTCTATCAATGCTGAAACGGTCAATATTTATTTTAACCGTGGTATTGAAAAAGCCTATTTGAAGGATTATCAAGGAGCCATTTTAGATTTTGATAAGGCAATCAATGATGATAATAGCAATGCGGATATTTATTTTAACAGGGCGATTGCCAAAAATGGCCTAAAGGATTATAATGCTGCTATAGTAGATTTTAATAAGGCCCTCTCCATTCAGCCAAATAATGCTGATCTTTATTTTAACAGAGGTGTTACAAAGAGTTATTTAAATGACCCGGCTGCAGCTATCAAAGATTATAATAAAGCTATTGAGTTAAACCCCAATACCCAAAACGCCTATTTTAATAGAGGAATTGAGAATGGCAGATTAAAAGACTATCGCGGAGCTTTATTGGATTACAATAGAGCGGTTGAAAGAGATCCATCAAATGCCGATATTTATTTCAACCGTGGCATTGTCAAAAATTATTTGTCAGACAAACAAGGCGCATTACAAGATTTTAATAAAGCCATTGCGCTCAATCCCAATACACAAAATGCCTATTTTAATCGAGGCATTCTTAGACGTGAGTTAAATGATTACCCAGGTGCTATACAAGACTATACCAAGGCCATTGAACAAGATGGGAACAATGCAGATATCTATTTCAATAGAGGTTTAGCTAAGTCATATAGTATGAATCATGCAGCTGCCGTTCAAGACTTTAATAAAGCTATTGAAATGACTCCTTCCAATGCAGACCTGTATTTGAGTAGGGGTGTTTCTAAATCTGCTATTAAGGATTATGCAGGTGCTATTAAGGATTTCACTAAATCAATAGAGTTGAATCCCAAAACACAAAATGCTTATTTTAATCGCGGAATTGCTAAGTCTTTTTTGAATGACCATGTTTCAGCTATTAAAGATTTTGACCTTGCCATTGAACAAACACCTAGCTACGCCGATATCTATGTTTCAAGGGCAGTTTCTAAAACCGCCATGCATGATACCACCGGTGCCATACAAGATTATAGCAAGAGTTTAGAATTAAATCCACAGAACTCCAATGCCTATTTTAATAGAGGTTTGGGTAAGGCTAATATGAAGGATTTTACTGGTGCCATTCAGGATTTTAATAAAGGAATAGCACTCAATCCTAATAATGCTGACCTATACTTTAATAGAGCCATTATCAAGAACCAGCAAAAGAACTTATATGGAGCAATGGCCGATTTTGATAAAGCAGCATCCCTTAATCCAGGGCTTCAAAACCTATTGTTCAATAGGGGTTTATTAAAAGTAACATTAAAGGATTACTCAGCGGCAATGAATGATTTTAATAGGGCTATTCAACAAAATCCAGGTGACGCAGATATTTATTACAATAGAGCACTTCTTAAAGCCCTTTTAAAACAGAATAGTCTGGCCATTGTTGATTTTAATAAGTCTATAGAATTAAACGCTTCCAATGCCAATGCTTATGTGAGTAGGGGCATACTTAAAGCCCAAATTAGAGACTTTCAAAGTGCCATTAAGGATTTTAATAAGGCCATTGAAATTGACAAGGCCAATGCCGAAGCCTATTATCAAAGAGGTCTTGCTAAATTTAATCTAATAGACAAAACCGGCGCTTGTGTTGACTTGGCTTTGGCTAGAGATCTGGGGCATCCGAATGCAGCAGCGCAAATGGAAAAAAGGTGTAAGCTATAATAGTTAGTTTTTCGTACATTTAAGTGTATATATGCGGACATCTATGCCGCTACTATTTGGCCATCAATCTCTGTATTCCATTGAAGAAAGAAACTACATCTAAATGTACAGGAATGGAAAGCGGTTCTGCCATTGCTAATCATGTCTTGCAAAGTCATGTTTTTAGCCTATTAGAAGACATGCCTGATGTTATCTACATGGTGGACCTTGACATGAATCTGACTTATTGTAACAAAGCTTGTCTGCAAGTTTGTAGGGACTATTTTGGTCATGATTTATCCATTGGTGAAAATCTAGCAAAACTCTTCAAAAAAAAGGATTCTCAAAAGCTATTAAAGCTATTGGAATTGATTAAATCTTCTACATCTGTCAAATTTGACGATAGGATTACTAAAAGGGGGGTGGATACCTATTTTGAAGTACAGGTTAATCCAGTATACAATGAAACAAATACGCATATAGGCGTTTCTGTAATTGCAAAAAATATTACAGTTGCAAAGAATGCAATGCAGGATATGCAAAGTTCCGAAGAAAAATACCGGATGTTGTTTTTTGCGAGTCCATCTCCTATGTGGATCTATGAAATGGATACATATCAAATTATGGATGTGAATGACAGCGTGCTCTCTAGTTATGGTTATACAAGAGAAGAGATGCTAAAAATGAACATCATGGATTTGAGACCTGCAGAGGATCGTCAATCATTAGAAGAAATTATTAAGTACTATAAATTAACAAAGGGTCCCATTCATTTTGGTGTTTGGAGGCATATCAAGAAAGATGGGAGTATCATTCATGTAGAAAAAACAGGGCATAGTATTCTATTCAATGGAAAGCCTTGTATGATTGAAATCTGTAATAACATTTCTGAAAAATTGCTAATTGAAAGAAAATTGCAATTAAGTAATGAACGATATGGGTTTGTTACAAAAGCAACTTTTGATGCCATATGGGATTTAAACTTAGTAGATGATGATCTCTATTGGGGAGAGGGTTTTGAAAGGCTTTTTGGTTACAAAACAGAAAATAATAAAGGGGATATTGTTGGATGGTATGAACATATACACCGAGACGATAGACAAAGAGTCTTGCAGAGTATTAATACCCTTATTAAAAGCAAGAATAGCAATTGGGTTGAAGAATATAGGTTCAAAAAAGCAGATGGGGTAATGGCCTATGTGAGAAACAAAGGAATTGTTATCCGTGATAAGAAAGGCAAGGCCATTAGGATGATTGGGGCCATGCAAGACATTACTGACCAGAAAAGAGAAGAGCAGCAATTAAAAATATTCAAATCTGTGATCACCAATTCTTCGGACGCAGTTTTGATAACCGAAGCAGAGCCTATTAATAATCCCGGTCCTAGAATCATTTATGTCAACAGTGCTTTCACAAAAATGACTGGATATGAACGGGAAGAGGTTTTAGGAAAAACACCAAGAATTTTGCAAGGACCAGAAAGTGATAGGGCTGAGCTAAATAGACTAAGAGATGCTTTGGAAGCTTGGCAACCATGTGAGATAGAAATAGTGAATTACAAAAAGAACGGCGAAAAATTTTGGTCAAATATTTCAATAGTTCCTGTTGCCGATTCCAAAGGATTTTTTACCCATTGGATTTCTATTCAGAAAAATATTACGGAAAGGAAGAGAGCTGAGAAAGAAAAAGAATTGTTTTATGAATTATTACAGGTAATTAGTGGCAATAAACATTTAGAAGTTGCCATGAGCATAGTTATCCAGAAGATTAGTGAGTATCTGGGATTTTCCTATGCAGAAGCTTGGTTGATTAATATTGACGAATCCAAAATGTTGTACAAAGCCAATTGGGCTAAAGACGATACAGCTGCTTTATTTAGGAAGAACAAGCCGTTAGAAAGTGTTCAAAAAGGCAAAGGTATGATGGGCGAAGCTTGGAAGCAGAAGTCGTCTATTTATTACGATAATATTCAAACAAGTAATTTTTTGGCTAAGGAAAATGCACTTTTGGCTGGTTTAGAAAGTGTTTTGGTAATGCCCATTTTCTTGAATGAGAAAGTGATTGGTTTTTTTAATTTCTTTTTGGACAAGCCATTTTATCATGAGCAGTTGTATTCTGAATTGATGGATAAGATAAGCAAACAAATTGGTGCAGATATTCAAAAGTCCAGAGCTGAAGATGAATTAAACAGGTTTTTCCAAATGTCGCCAGACTTGCTTTGTATTGTTGGCTTTGATGGTTATTTCAAGAAAATCAACTTGGCGGTTTGTAACTTATTGGGTTACACAGAAGCGGAGATAATGGAAAGGAAGATTGAAGAATTTGTATTTCATCCGGATAAGGATGAGGTTTTGCAAAAAAGAAGTGAGATTATTTTAGGAGAAAGTCTATACGGATTTGAAAATAGATACATTACTAAAAAGGGCGATGTTAAATGGTTGTCTTGGACCTCTGTACCAATTGAAGAAGAAGGTGTAATCTTTGCAGTTGCAAAAGATATTACAGAAAAGAAAAAAATGGATTTGGAAAGGGAAAACATTCTGGAAAGTATTTCAGATTGTTTTTATGCCTTAGACAATCAATTGAATTTTACTTATGTGAATAGCCCTGCTCAAAAATTATTAAGACGCAGTGCTGACGAATTAATTGGAAAAAATATTTTTGATATCTACGGATTTCTGAAAGAAGGATTGTTCTATGAGAACTTTCAAAAATCACTCGAATTCAAACAGCCGGTACATTTTGAGATTTATTTTGACCAGTTCTCCAGTTGGTATGAAGAGAGTTTTTATCCTACAGATGATGGACTTTCTATCTTTTTTAGGTCTATTAATGATAGAAAGCAAGTAGAACAAGAAATTCAAGCCGCTTTTGAAGAAAAGAATTCTATTCTAGAAAGTATTACTGATGGATTTTTGACATTAGATAGAGATTGGGTTGTGACCTATTGGAACAAAGAATCTGAGCGAATGATGAAGGTTAAGCGTGAGGATATAGTTGGGAAGCATTTATATGATGTCTTTCCAGAAGCTAAAACCGATGTTTTTTTCAAAACATATACTAATGCAATGCATGAAGGCATTGCTATACATGAAGAAGAGTTTTTTAAGCCATTAAACCTTTTTTTGGAAGTAAACGCCTATCCTTCTGAAAGAGGTCTTTCTGTTTATTTTAAGGATATTACAGAAGCTAAGCGATTATTGGCCTTAGAACAATTGGAAAAAGAGGTCTTGGAAAAAAATGCATTGACAGATGTTACTTTAGAAAGGATAATTACTTTCTACTTAACAGAAATTGAAAAATTGCATCCTTTAATGACTTGCTCTGTTTTGCGATTGGAAGAGGGTAAACTATATAATTGGTCAGCTCCCAATTTGCCAGAACCATATATTTCTAAAATTGAAGGTATTGAAATTGGTCCTAATAAAGGTTCTTGTGGCACAGCTGCATATTTGAAACAAAAAGTTATTGTTAGCGATATTGCCAATGATCAAAGATGGATGCTTTTTTGGGATTTGGCAAAAGAGTACGGTTTTAAAGCTTGTTGGTCTTATCCCATTTTAAATAACCAAGGACAAGTACTTGGAACATTTGCTATTTATTATGGTACAGTTAAAAAACCAACAGCAGAAGAAGAAAAAACTATATTAAGAGCTGTTAATATTTTAAATGTAATTATAGAGAATAAGCAGTTTGAAAAAGAAATTCTAGAAATTAATGAACGCTATAATCTAGTTTCAAAAGCAACAAATGATATTATATGGGATTGGAATATTAGAAATAGTGAAGTGTTCCGCACTGGAGACGGTTTAAAAGTATTGATAGATGAGACTGTTTCTGAATTGTCTCCATCTCATGGTTCATGGATTGACCGTATTCACCCTGAAGATGTAAGCTTGGTCATTAAGAAAATGAATCATTTTTTATATGAAACTGCAGAATTGTATTGGTCAGATTCTTATCGATTTTTAAAATCTGATGGCAGTTATGCTTATTTGAACGAAAAAGGCTATTTAACAAGAAATGAAAAACTTGAACCTATAAGGATGATTGGAGCTTGTAGGGATATTACACTTCAAAAAGAAACGGAATTAATTCTCAAAAGTTTAAATGAAAAACTAGAAAAAAGAGCCGAACAGCTGGTGAATTCAAATTTAGAATTGGAAAGGTTTGCCTATGTAGCATCTCATGATTTACAAGAGCCATTAAGAATGGTTAGCAGTTTTTTACAATTGCTACAGAAAAAATATGAATCTCAACTTGATGAAACAGGAAACAAATACATTCATCTTGCAGTAGATGGAGCGGATAGGATGAAAAGATTAATTAGTGATTTGTTACAATTTTCGAGAGTAAGTAGCACCGCTATTGCTTTACAGCCTGTTGATACAAATGAAGTTGTTGAAGAATTAAAAAATCTCTTTAAAAACAAATTATTTGAATCTGGAGGTGTAATACATTCCTCAAATTTGCCAGTTATAATGGCAGATAAAACACCAATTACACAATTGCTTCAAAATCTAATTGGGAATGCATTAAAATATAGAAGTGAGGCGCCTCCTGAAATTTGGGTAGATTATAAAGAGGAAGCTGATGAATATATATTTAGTATTAAGGACAATGGACTAGGGATTGATCCTAAATTTTTTGAAAAGATATTTGTCATTTTTCAACGATTGCACAATAAGAATGAATATAGTGGTACGGGCATAGGTCTTGCTATTTGTAAGAAGATAGTTGATAGGTTTAATGGTAGGATTTGGGTAGCGTCTGAACCAGGTAAGGGTAGTACTTTTAGTTTTAGTTTTCCAAAATAAGCAAATGACAGAACCATACCAGATATTATTGGTGGAAGACAATGAAGGTGATATGATCCTTACAATGGAAGCTTTAGAAGCATTAAACCATCAACACGCAATTACTAGGGTAAAGGATGGAGAACAGGCTATTCATTTCTTAAAGAAAGAAGGAAGTTTTGAAAATGAAAAATCGCCAGATTTAATATTATTAGATATTAATCTTCCTAGATTAGATGGAAAAGAGGTGTTGGCTTTTATCAAGCAATCAAAGATTTTCAAAAAAATACCTGTGATTATTTTGAGTACATCTAATAGTGAAAGAGATGTTGAAGAATGTTATGATAAAGGGGCCAATTGTTATGTAGTAAAACCATCTGATTTAGATGGATATGTTGCTGTTATTCATGCCATTGAGTCCTTTTGGTTAAACATAGCCAATTTACCTGAAAATCTAAATAGATAATGGAGGAAGAGGAATTGAAAATATTGGTTGTAGAGGATAATGAAGGAGATGCTTTATTAATCCAAGAATATATTAAGGATGAGTTCCCTAATACAAAACTGTCTCATGCATGGAATTTAGCCGAAGCGGAACAACATCTCAGGGATAATCTTTATGATTTGGTATTTTTAGATGTTTCACTTCCAGATAGTTCTGGAAAGGATTCCATTATTCGTGTTGTTGATTTAGCAAGTGCAACCCCAGTAATAGTATTAACAGGTTATAGTGACCTTAGCTTTGCTGTAGAAAGTATGCAATTGGGTGTACAGGATTATTTGAATAAAGAGAATATCACTGCAACATCGCTTCAGAAAAGTATTACATATAGTATTGAGAAAAACCGGATACGCTTACAATTGATTGATTCCGATAAAAGGTTTAGGTCAATTATTGAGAATAGTATAGATGGTTTTGCGCTGATTAGCGCTGAGGGAAAGATTCAAGAATTGAGTCCTTATGGTAATTCTATTATAGGTTATGATCCATTAGAAAATGCAGGGTTATTTCAAATGGATTTTCTTCATCCAGAAGACAGGAAAATGGTATTATCCACTTTTTTTGAAGTTTTATCAAAACCTGGTTCCATAAAGTTGTTAGAATTTAGGTATAAAAGACCCGATGGTGGATACCGATGGATGGAATCTACTTTTTACAATCTATTAGAAAATACTGCAGTAAAAGCTATTGTACTTAATTATAGAGACGTTACATTAAGAAAGAAAGAAGAAGAAGAACGTCAATTATTGATTGAGCAATTAACACAAACCAATGATTATTTAAAACAATTTGGTTTTATTATTTCTCATAACCTTCGTGCGCCATTGACAAATCTTTTGGCCATATCTGATTTGCTTACTCCTGATCAGATACCAAATGAGCAAACTGCTACCCTTTTAAAGGCTATCAAAATTTCTACTAACCAATTGAATGATACACTGAATGATATCATAAAAGTGTTAATTGTGAGAGAGCAAAAACAAAGAAGTTTAGAAGAGATTTCTTTGAACCAGGCTTGGACTAGTTTTTATCAGGCACAAAAACAACAACATGCATTAGCTGATTGTGAAATTATCACTCATTTTGATCAAGCAACCCATATTTACTTTGACAGAGAATACCTTGAAAGTATATTTAGCAATCTGTTTTCTAACGCAATTAAATTTGCATCACCCCAGCGGTCTTTAAAAATTCATATACGTTCTTATATTACTGGACCTGATACGGTAGTTGAATTTTCCGATAACGGAATAGGATTTAATTATCAAATGGTTAAGGAGCGCATCTTTGGTTTGCATCAGCGGTTTCATGATGTTTTAGGTGGAAAAGGTTTTGGGCTTTATTTGATTCATTCATTGATTACATCTTTAGGTGGTAGTATCAGGTGTGAAAGTGAAGTGGAGAAGGGTACTCATTTTTATATTCATTTTAAAAATTCAAAGCATGATTAAGAAGCTGCTTTTGGTAGAGGATGACCCAATAACACAAATGCTTGAAAGAATCATCCTTTCTAATGCTGGTTTTTGCTCAGAAACAGTAAGCTTAGATAATGGACTAGTTGCAATTGATTGGCTTGAAAAGTCAATAAACCAAGAAAAACAGCAAATAGATTTGCCTGAATTAATTTTTTTAGATTTGAATATGCCATTGATGGATGGATGGGGATTCTTAAAACTATTTAAAGAAAAGTATTTACAAGATTTTCCCTTAATAAAAGTGATTATACTTTCTTCAACAGTTAATCCTTTAGATTGGGAAAAATCGAAAGAACATGAGGTTGTTATTGGTTTTGAAAAAAAACCATTGTCTGTTGAAGCTTTAGAAAGATTAAAGCAAACAGAAAAACTAAAGCATTTTTTTGTTGAAAGCTATAAATAAACTGAATAGTATTTTAAACTATACCTCATGTCAGATTCTAATTTGAAAGTATTGGTAGTAGAAGATAATATGGGTGACTATTTTTTAGTTCACGAGTATTTGCATAGTAATTTTACTAACCCAATTATAACTCATAATGAACTTCTGGAAGAGGCACACAGAAGTCTTACAAATGATCAATTTGACGTAATACTTTTAGACCTTACACTTCCGGATAGTAATGGAAAAGAATCTGTAGATTCTGTTATAAAATTGGCAAATGACTCGCCTGTAATAGTACTCACTGGTTATAGTGATAGACAGTTTGCTATGGATAGTTTGAAATTAGGTGTTCAAGACTATTTATTAAAAGATGAAGTAAATGCTTTTGTACTTCAAAAAAGTATCACATATAGCATTGAACGGAATAAAATTGGTAAAACTTTATTGCAGAATGAAAAAAGATTTAGGGCACTAATTGAAAACAGTACTGACGGTTTAGTTGTATGTTCCACTGATAGGAAAATTCAGGACTTGAGTAGTGCAGGTCAGAAAATTATTGGCTATAGTAAGGAAGACTTAAGTGTCATATTAAGAGAAGACTTAGTGCACCCAGAAGATTTTGATCATACAAGAGAGGCTTTTCTTAAAGTACAGGAGCAACATAATGCCATTGTGAGTATGGAATATAGATTCTTGCATCATGACAAAGGTTATATCTGGTTAGAAAGCTCATTTCATAATCTGCTTTTTGAACCTTCTGTGCGTGGTATTGTGGAGCATTTTAAGAATATTTCAGATAGAAAAGCTGCCGAAGAATCTATTAGATTATCTGAAGAAAAACTGGAAGAGGAAAAGAATAAGAAACAAATGGAGATTACAGAGGCTGTTATTACAGCTCAGGAACGCGAAAGGCAAGAAATTGGTTTAGAATTGCATGATAATGTAAATCAAATCTTAGCTGGTTCATTGATGTATCTTGGACTTTTAAAAAAGGAACTCAATATTACTTCTGAACTTTTTACTGATATTGATAAATTGATTACAGGAGCTATTAATGAGATCAGAAGACTGTCTCATTCTTTGATACCACCATCCTTAAATGAAGTGCCTTTGGGTGAGGCTTTAGATCATTTTATTACTGTGATGAAAAAGGCTGGGTTATTTGAAATTAAAAAGGATCTCTACGATTTTAACGAGGATGCTATTTCTGATAAATTAAAGTTGGCCATCTACAGAATTGTTCAAGAACAATTCACCAATATTTTTAAGCATGCAAGGGCTAAAAACATTCTAATTAGGTTATACCATGAAAATGGAACCTTATACCTTCGTATTAAGGACGATGGGGTTGGATTTAATGCAGCCACTGCTTCAAGGGGTGTAGGTTTAATCAATATTCAAACAAGGGCCTCACTTTTTAATGGAACTACAGAGATTATCAGTTCTCTAGGTGAAGGAACAGAATTAGTGGTCATTTTTTCCTGATTTAAGACCAAAATGGATACTTAATGGCTTTTTAGATAATATTTTAACTAGTCTGGCGTTTTGTAGGAGGCCGTACAAATGATTTTGCCGTTGTTAGCCCCCTAATAAACACCTATGGACAAATTTCTATATTCTGGAATATGGTTATTCCTGTTTTGTGCTATAACAGGTTTAGTTAGGGCACAAAGCCCTACGGCACCTGCTCTACAATTTAATATCTTTCTTGAAAAATCTGCCAAACTTAGTTCTAACGAAACGGAAGGTCCAATTGCATTGGGAGAAGATCTTACCATCAATGGCAATTACCAAGTAGCTATTAAGAACCCTGGAACTTTTATGGTTAAGGATTTAGCCATTGGACTTTTGGTAAATGGAAAAATTATTTACAAATCTGGCAATAGCCTGCAAGTAAATAATGGATATGTAAAAATTGGCGATTCTGATAAATCCAAGGTTTGGTATACAGATAAGAATGGTGCTTTCTCTCCCATCCAAATTACAACCGGAGATTATAATAGTAGCCCAAGAATCCAACTTCAATCTAGTGCTGATAAATTAGGGGTTAATGCTTCAAATAATCCAGTATTTGAGAAAGAGTTGATCAAGTTTGACAAAGCCATGGAAACCATGCGCAATAGTTCTTTAGACATTTCTAAAAACAAACAAACAGCTGTCTTAACAGATGCAAATGGAAAGTCTTTTGACGAAAAAGATTATCCTGACCAGGTTAAGATTAAGCTAGCAGAAGGGGTTAATTATTTAAATATTAGCGGGAATGATTTGAATAGTGTTTCTATATTTACTTATGAAAATAAACCAGATGCAGATCATGTTCTGGTGATTAATATAGATGCAGATAAAACATTCAATTGGAAAGTATGGAATCAAGCAGGTATTGGAATTGACCAATGCCCATTTGTTTTGTACAATTTCTATAATACAGAAACCTTAAAAATTGAGGGTAATAACTCCATAGAAGGTACTGTTTTTGCGCCTTTGGCAGATATTGTAAAAAAGAAAAACAGTTCAAATATTGAAGGGCAAATTATAGGTCAATCATTTGAACAGGATGCCGGTGAAAATCACTATGCACCATTTAGTCCTGACCTCTCAAAGGTTGGAAATTGCTCCAAACCAATAGTTGCTGTAATTGCAGGTGCTGCTTCAGTTTGTAGGTCTGCTAGTATTACGTTAACCAATACAACGGCATCAGGCACATGGACATCTTCTAGTACAGCTATAGCAACGGTTAATGCAAATGGAGTGGTAACTGGTGTTGCTGCTGGTACTGCAACTATTAGCTATGCAGTTACAAATAGTTGTGGTACTACTACTGTTACTAAAGATATAACGGTGAATCTTCCGCCCTCTGTTGCAGCTATTACAGGTTCTAATACCGTTTGCTTGGGATTAACTGCTACCTTAAGTAATGCCACAGGATCAGGTGTCTGGTCTTCTAGTAATAACAGTATTGCAACTGTTGTTGGTGGGGTGGTTGTGGGTGAATCATTAGGAACGGCAAATATTATTTATACTGTTACTACCGGTTGTGGAACTGCTAGCAATTCCTTTTCAATTACCGTGCAAGATTGTGGCTCAGTTTCTTCAGGTGGTACTGGAGGACTCGAAAGCCAAAGCTTGGGCGATGCAGTAGCTAAAAGATTATATCAATCGGCACTAAATGGAACCATGCAACAGCCTGCTTATGAATCAATGAAACCTTGGGTGGAGACTGTCATACAAAGAAGGATAGCAGGAACTATTTCAGCTGTATCTGTAAACAGTTTGTTGCCAATGCAATTGACTAATTCTAAATTAAAGTCTTATCTAACTTCTCCTACTGATATTCTTGGCATCACCAATGCCAAGGAAGTTGTTTCAGTTGATTATACTTTGAATGGATCATGTAAAGCTGTTGTATTTGCAACAACAACCAAATCCGCCATCTATGACCATACAAAAGCTGTATGTGATAGATTAAAAGGAGCTCAGGTTGTTAAAATGGATTCTGTGCTTGTAAATGGAATGGGTCTATTAAGATTTACATTAAAATACGAAGACGGTCATACTGAAAACATTATCAGTTTTTCCGCTAGTATTAATCCTACAAGAAATACCATTGCTATTCAAAGTAACTGGCTAAAAGCTTCCTATGTTGCTGAAGAGACCATGTATAATTTTCAAGTGTGGTCAGTTTCTGATGAACTAAGTACGGAGATTACTGGTAAAATTTTGACTCAGTTGCAACAAATGGCAACTGTTGAACCTTTAAAAAAATCTAGTTTATTGCCAGATACTTATTTTGTCAGTGCCAAAAGAGATGGCGCTAATTTGGATATGCTGGTTCAAAATAACCTTGCTGGTACCTCTGGTTATTTTGAATTACATGAAAAAGCAAATGAGCAATCTTCCGTTATAATAAGAAAAGTTCCTTTTAGTTTTTCAGCTATTCAAAGTAATAGTTTACAACTTCCAGTTTCAGACGCATTTGAAACTACAGTAAAAATGTACGTGAATAACCAATTACAAGATGAAGTGTTTCTGTCAGATGGGGCATGGTCAGTAGATTATAATCCAGCTACTACTGTTTTGAACAAGTTTGAGGCAAAAAATGATAATAGGAAAACAGTTCCCCAAGAATTGCAGTTATATAGAAATGTATATGTTAACGCCAATACCAATACCTACTTAACCTTACTTAAATTAATGCGTGGTGGTGGGTTACCCAAAGACATTTCAGCTTATCAATCAATGAAGTTTAATGCGTCAGGAAATGGAACCCTGAAAATCACTTTGGTAAAACAGTCTGTAAAGAATTGGGATGATCAATATTTTCTAAAAATTCCATTGAGTAATACTCCCAAAGATTATCTAATTGATCTTGGAGAATTTAGTTCACTTGTAAATAAGAATAGGATTAAACCTGATGATATTAATTCCATTGTATTTACAGTAACTAATAGCGCAGGAACCACAAGTAGTATTAGTCAAACCATCAATAACTTGGCTTTTAGTAAAGAGTCTGTAAATTATATTCGGAGTCTATCGTCAAAAGAAATCAAGCTTTTTCCTAATCCTAGTTCGGGTAAATTCAATTGTGTATTCCAATCTGATAAAGACATGCAACTGCAATTAAATATCACGGACGCTAGTAAGGGAATAGTGTTGTATCGGAAAACAGTTGTTGCAGTTAAAGGCAGTAATACGGTTAATGTTGACCTAAGTAATAGTATTCAAAACTTAAGTGTCTGCATTTTAACCCTAGAATCCGAAGACGGTAATTATAAGCCAAGCAGTATTGTTATTCAACCTGTAAAATAGGTCATGATTTTGCGGCAATTGTTTCGCAAAATTTGACACTATAAAGAACCACCCTTTATATATTTTACGTCAACGGTCATTTCCATCATGGCATCACTACCTGATAAACAAGCCATCATTTGGGTAAATGCCAACTTTCCTAGTTGGTAACCACTGGTTTCTACATAACTAATACTTGGATGATATAAGGTTGGTATAAACCCATTACTAATTGATAGAATGGATACATCGCTTGGAATATTCAGGTTCATTTCTTGGATGGCCTTCATGGCTCCTATCAATATTTCATCACTCATACAAAAAATAGTATCAATACTATTGTGTTGTTCAAAATGGTGGTGAACCAATCTGGCAGCGTCTTGACTATCTATTGCATGTTCCACAAGAAGTTGTGTTGAAGGACTTCTCAAATGAAATGTTTCTTTAAATGCGGATTCTCTTTTTTTGGTGATGGACATGTTACTATTTCCAAACAAAGACAAAACTGATTTCTTCTTTTGTAGGATAATGGCATCAGCTGCTATTTCACCCACACGCTTATCTGCCATACTTACTTTATTCAAACCTTCTTCTTCTGGAACCTTATCAAAAAAGATGATGGGAGTATCTAATTCCTTGAATCTCAAAAAACTACTTAAGTCTGTAACGTTAGAACCTAAGCAGGCAAACATACCTGATACCCTATTTTGTCTACACAATTTGAGGTTTTCACGTTCAATTTCCGGATCATCACTTGACTGTAGAATCATCACAGAATAACCTTGTTTTCTGCTCTCTTCTTCAACCGATGCTATAAATGAGTCATAGAAAAAGTTAGAGATGGTTGGTACCATTAAGCCAAAAATCTTACTGTGTTTGGTTCTTAATTGAATGGCACTTGCATTGGGTTCATAGTCTAAAGCTTTAGCTAGTTCTATGACTTTTTGTTTGGTTTTTTCAGATATATCTGGGTGATTCTTAAGCGCCCTGGAAATGGTAGAAATACTTAATCCCAGAACCTCTGAGATTTTCTTTAGTGTAGTATTTGTCATAATAGCAATCTAATCTTCAACAAAGTAGTAAAAAAAAGGAACATTGCTGTGTTTGTCATAATCCTTTCAGGACAATGGATTAGTGTAAAAAAGACAATTATTATTGCCCTATTTTGACCAATTACATTTCAACAGCAAAGCATGTCGCAAACGTTTGCGTTCTTTCTTAATCTTTTTTTAAGGTGCGAGGTTGCAGCGCTAATTCTATTTTCATGTCCTAATTAATAGATTGTTAAATTAATGCCATAGAAGAAGACCCTCGCTTCCAAATGACCATGGAAACTTGAATTCCCAACCTCTGGCAAAAGTTTAATTATCTGTTTTTTTGATTTAAAAATGTGTACAAAATACACGCTTGTTAATTATTAAACTGCTATTTATGAATGTAAAGATGCTTGCCAGACTCACGCTTGTGGGTTTATTCGCCTGCGTATTGTCGCTATTTTCGCAGGCTCAGAACAAAACTGTCTCAGGTAAAGTCACAGATGCCAAAGATGGCTCTCCGTTGGCCGGCGCCTCAGTAGTTGTGAAAGGTTCTAAAACCGGCTCCCAAACAGGTGCTGATGGATCTTTCAAAATTAGTATTCCCGCTTCAGCTACCACTTTAGTGGTTTCTTCTGTTGGATTCGGTTCTCAAAATGTAGACATCCAAGGCAAAACTTCCGTAGATGTATCTCTGGCTGCTACCAGCGATAATATTGGAGAAGTAGTTGTTATTGGATATGGTACTGCCAGAAAGAAAGATTTGACTGGTGCCATTACCTCTGTAAAAGCAAAAGACTTTAACCAAGGTCCAATCACTACTCCTGATCAATTAATTCAAGGTAAAGTAGCTGGTTTGCAAGTAATCAACAACAGTGGTCAGCCAGGTAGTCCAACAACTATCCGTATTCGCGGTAATAGTTCTGTACGTTCTGGTAACTCTCCTTTGTTTGTAATTGATGGTATTCCTTTAGACGGTAGAAATGCTCGTCCAGGTTTAAATGCAAATGGTATTGGTCAGACTCCAGATGCCAACCCATTGTATTTCTATAATCCTAATGACATTGCCAGCATGGACGTGTTAAAAGACGCTTCTGCAACTGCCATTTATGGTTCTAGAGGTGCAAATGGTGTAATCATGATTACTACCAAGAAAGGATCTGTAGGTGCTCCTAAAATTGACTTCTCTGCAAACATTGGTCAAAACACTGTTCGCAAAAAATACAAAGTATTAAATGCTGCTGAATACAAAGCTGCATTAAGTTCTTACGCATTGACTTCTGGTAATGATGGAAGCGATGTTGACGCTCAAGACGCTATCTTCCGTAAAGGATTTATTCAAAATTACAACCTTGGAATTGGTGGTGGTAATGAGAATGGTAAATACCGTTTCTCTTTGGGCTATTCTGATCAGAATGGTGTTATCTTGAAATCAAACTTGAAAAAATACAATATTGGCATGAATGGTCAGTATAAATTCTTGGAAAGCAAAAGACTTTCTTTGGATTTCAACTTATTGGCTGCTCATAACACAGATATTGGTGTTCCTGTTACAAACGATGCTGGTTTCCAAGGTAACTTGGTTGGTATGGCTTTGCAGTGGAACCCAACAAGGGCTTTATACAAATCAACAGGTGCGTTAAACGTTGTGCCTGGTGAGAGTGTTGTGAATCCTCTGGCTATGTCTGCTGGTTATGATGATGTTGCGGATATCACTAACATATTTGCAACTGTGGGTCTTGGTTATAAATTAACCAACAACTTAGATTACAAATTCAATATTAGCTTGAACACCCAAACTGGGGTTCGTAAAGCAACTGAAGCTCCTTATATCACCATCCCAGGTGTTGAAGGAAGAGGTTTTGGTTTCTATGCAAATGCTGAATTGAATTCTCAAGTGTTGCAACACACTTTGAACTACAACAAACAATTGACTTCTGCTTTGAACATGACAGCAATGTTGGGTTATGAGTATCAGAAGTTCTCTTACAAAGGGTCTGGAATGTCTGCTCAAGACTTTACCAACCAAGGTGATGTTTCTTTCACCAGCATTATGCAGAACTCTAGCGCTGCTAGTCGTTCTATTTATTCTTGGAATGATCCAAGTTCTGAATTACAGTCTTATTTTGGACGTATTGGTTTTAACTATGAAGACAAATATTTGTTAACTGCTACTTTCAGAGCCGATGGTTCTAGTAAGTTTGGTGCTAATAACAAATATGGTTACTTCCCATCTGCAGCTTTTGCTTGGAATATCCATAACGAAGGTTTCATGAAAGGAAATAACACTTTCAGCAGTTTGAAACTACGTGCTTCTTATGGCGTAACTGGTAACTCTTCATTCCCTGCAGGTTCTGCTCAATCTCAATACACTTTTGGTCAACAATCAATTGCCTTGGCAAACGTTGCAAATCCAGATTTGAAATGGGAAAGCACCAAACAGTTTGACTTAGGTCTTGATTTTGAATTGGCTAGCGGTGTACTTTACGGTAGTGTAGACTACTTTAACAGGAATACTACCAATATCCTTTTCAATTTTGACGCCATTCAACCAGCTCCTGCTACCAAATACTGGGTTAATTTACCTGGTAATGTAAAAAACAATGGTGTGGAAGTTTCTTTGGGTGCAGCTATCATTAAGAAAAAAGATCTTCAATGGAATGCCCAATTTAACATTGCGTTCTTGAGCAATAAATTGGAAAACTATACTGGACCTGCAGTATTAACAGGTTCTATTAGCGGACAAGGTTTGTCTGGTGCATCTGTTCAACGCTTAACAAGCGGTCAACCATTGAATGCTTTCTATATGAAAGAATTTATGGGTCTTGATCAAACTGGCAACAGCACGTTCAGAGACAATGGTAACACCTTGTACTATATTGGAAATCCTAACCCAAAACAATTGTTTGGTTTGTCAACTGACCTGACTTATAAGAAATGGTCTTTTGTTGCTAACTTTAATGGCGCTGCTGGGCACGATATCTATAACAACACTTTGAATGCCTTGATTCCAATTGGAAACTTGGGTTCAAGAAACGTTGCTTCTTCTTTGATTGGCGGTGGTGTTAAAGAAAGCTTGGCTAACCCAATCACTACTTCTACTCGTTATTTAGAGAAAGGTGATTACCTGAAATTGGCTAACCTATCTGCTTCTTATAATGTTGGAACTTTGGGAGCATTGAAAAATGTTCGTGTATTCTTGACAGCAACTAACCTGTTCATTATCACCAAATACAGTGGTTTTGATCCTGAAGTTAATACTGATAAGAATATTGGTGGCGTACCTTCTTTGGGTATTGAGTACACCCCTTATCCTGCTGTAAAAGGGTTTAACTTTGGCTTCAACTTTAATTTATAAAATTAAAGGACAACCAACGAACAAAAAATCACGTATAACGTAATAATAAAAAATCACATTATGAAACATATACAAAAGTCTGCGATTGCCCTGATGCTGACTGTTGGTGTAGGTTTTGTTTCCTGTACTAAACTGGAAGAAAAACTAAACTCCTCTCTAACAGCTGATCAAGCTCAATCAATCCTTTTAAAGAGTACGGACGTTTCTGTACTATTACAAGCCTGCTACGATGGTTTGCAAGGTTTCCAATCACAGGACGTTGCTACTTCTTTGCAAGAGAATAGCTCTGACGAATCACTGGTTCCAACCAGGGGTGGTGACTGGGATGATAATGGTGTATGGAGAGTAATCCATGCACATACATGGAATGCTGACCACGCTCAAGTAGGCGGTGTATTTAACAACTTGTTGGGAGTGGTATTTAATACTACCAACGTACTCAACTTTAGCCCTAGTGCATCTCAAGCTGCTGAAGCTAGATTTATTCGTGCTTTTGCTATGTACACTGTGTTGGATTTGTATGGTCAAGTTCCTTTCAGAGAAGCTGGTGAAAACCTGTTGAATGCTCCTAAAGTATTGAAAGGTGCTGAAGCTGCTACATTCATTATCTCTGAGTTGAATGCTATTAAAGCTGTTTTACCAAACGGTCCATCTGCTGGTGGCCCTGCTTTTAAAGCCAACAAAGATGCTGCTGATGTATTGTTAATGAAAATGTACTTAAACAAAGGTGCTTACGGTAACCGTGCTGCACCTACATTTGATGCAGCTGATATGAATGCAGCCATTACTATTGCTCGTAGCCTTTCTACCAAATACACAATCTCTGCTAACGTATGGGACAACTATGCACCTAGCAATGATGTGATTGGTAAAGAAAACATCTTCACCAACCAAAACATTGGTGGTTCAAGAGGTGGTAACCTGCGTGCTGCTTGGTACAAAACGAACCACTACAACATGAACAAATCTGGTTGGAATGGTTTTACCACATTGGCTGCTGTTTATGACAAATTTGAAGCAACTGATACTCGTTTAGGTGTAAACTATCCTGATCCTGCTGGTGTGCTTCCAAACCCTAAGGGTGTGAACACAACTGGTTTCTTGGTTGGACAGCAATATGACCTAAAAACAGGTGCTGCTTTACAAGATAGGAAAGGTGCTCCTTTGGCTTTCACAAGAGCGGTTGCTTTACAAGAAAGCGGCAATAACTTAGAAGTTACTGGTATCCGTTACTGGAGATATGTAGTAGATAATAAAGATGGCAATGATGGCCAACCTGATAATGACTATGTATTCTTCCGTTACTCTGACGTTGTTCTAATGGAAGCTGAAGCCATTCTTCGTGGTGGTACTGCTCAAGGTGGTGTAACTGCTTTGTCTTTGGTAAACTCTTTACGTGCAAAACGTGGTGCAACTGCAGCAACTTCAGTTACATTGAAGAATGCTGATCAGAACTCTCCAGATGCAGGTGGTGTTATTACCATTTTGAATGAAAGACAAAGGGAATTCCATTGGGATGGTTGGAGAAGACAAGATCAGATCCGTTTTGGAACTTTCTTGGCTGCCAACGCACTTAAACCAGTGACCGATGCCAAATACCTTCTGTATCCAATTCCTAACGGCGCTTTAGCTGTTAACCCGAATTTGACACAGAACCCCGGTTATTAATTTTATTTAATCAACCATACCAACAAAAAGGTCATTAATTTTAATGACCTTTTTGTTATTTAGCCATGACCTCGAATATTAGATACACAAAGTTATTCTCTTTGCTTTTATTGGTATTTCAACTCTCTTGTACCAATACATCAAAGACATCTTCTACTGCATTGTTTGAATTGATGGACAATACAGGCATCAATTTTGAAAACAAGATTCAAGACAGTAAGGACTTCAATATTTTTACGTTTCGCAACTTTTATAATGGAGGCGGAGCTGCCATTGGCGATATCAATAACGATGGATTGGCAGACGTTTTTTTTACCTCTAATCAATCTTCCAATAAATTGTATTTGAATAAGGGAGATTTTAAGTTTGACGATATTTCTGAAAAAGCGGGATTTGTAGCCAAGCCACAATGGAGTACCGGTGTGGTTATGGTAGATATTAACCATGATGGATGGTTAGATATTTTTGTTTGCAATTCAGGTCATATTAATGACGGGGTGAGTAAGGAAAATCAATTATTCATCAACAATAAGAACCTCACATTTACAGAAAGCGCTAAAGCCTATGGGCTTGCCGATAACGGATTCAGCACCCAGGTTTCATTTTTTGACTACGACCTGGATGGTGACTTAGACTGCTTTTTAGTAAACAATAGTCCTATTCCTGTAAACACCCTCAACTATGCCAATAAACGTGAATTACCCGCAGAACAATGGCCTATCAAGGACTTTCTCAAAGGTGGTGGTGATCACTTGCTTAGAAATGATGGAGATAAATTTGTAGACGTAACACATAGCACGGGTATACATGGAAGCCTCATTAGTTTTGGATTGGGAGTAACCATTGGAGACGTGAATGGAGACCATTACCCAGATGTGTATGTATCCAATGATTTTTTTGAAAGGGACTACCTCTATATTAATCAGAAAAACGGAACCTTTAAAGACGAATTAGAGAACTGGGTACAGCATACCAGTCTCGCATCTATGGGTGCGGATATGGGTGATGTAAACAATGATGGTTATCCAGACATTTTTACAACAGATATGTTGGCTGATGATGACTACAGACTAAAAACCACTTCTTCTTTTGACAATATTGATGTGTATCGCTTAAAAGTGCAATCAGGCTTTTATCAGCAGTTTCAACAAAACACTTTACAAATTAATAACAAGAACGGAAAGTTTTTAGATGCCTGCTATTATGGAGGTGTTGCAGCTTCTGATTGGAGTTGGGGAGGGTTGTTATTTGACGCTGATAATGATGGCCTAAATGATTTGTATATCTGTAACGGTATCAACAATGACCTAACCAATCAAGATTTCATTGACTTTTTTGCCAATGATATTGTTCAGAAAATGGTCATGACCGGCAAGAAAGATGAAGTGGATGCAGTAATCAAAAAAATGCCCAAACAACCCTTATTAAATAAAGCCTACAAGAATGAAGGGGGGTTAAGATTTTCAGACAAAGGAGTTGATTGGGGCTTTACCCAACAAAGCTTCTCTAATGGAGCTGCTTATGGAGATTTGGATAATGATGGTGACTTAGACATGGTCATCAGCAACGTGAATCAAAAAGCATTTGTATATAAGAATAAGAGTAGAGAAATCAATCAAAACAATTATATAGCCATCTCCTTAAAAGGAACCGGGGCAAATAGTTTTGCCATTGGTAGTCAGATCAAAGTATTTGTGGGTGATCAAATCATGAGCAGAGAAATTATTCCAAGTAGGGGATTTCAATCTTCCATTGATTATAAAACAATCATTGGTCTTGGCAAATCTGCGGGCATTGATTCTATTCAAGTGATCTGGCCAAACAGAATAGTGAGTACCCATGTAAAACCAAAGATCAATCAGGTGTTGACAATGGAACAACCTTTGAACGGTTCTCTATTTATAGAATCGCCAAAGGCAAAAACAACACAACTACTTACTGCTATTCCAAGTGGTTTTGAGAAACACCAAGAAGATGATTTGGTAGATTTTTACAATGAACGCAATATCCCTAGAATCCTTTCCAAAGAAGGGCCAAAGGCTGCGGTGGCAGATGTAAATGCAGACGGATTAGAAGATGTGTATATTGCAGGCTCTCCCAAACACCCCGGTCAATTATACCTACAAAATGCAAATGGATCCTTTGTCAAAAAACGGATTCCTGTATTTGAACAATATGCCGATTTTGAAGACATAGCCGTTTTGTTTTTTGATGCAGATAAAGACGGGGATAAAGATTTATTTGTAGGCGCAGGAGGAAACAATATTCAAATAGGCAATCGTATTTTTCAACACCGATTATATGTCAATGACGGCAAGGGAAATTTTAGCATTGATGTAAATGCATTTGGGAATAATGAGATGAACATAGCAGTAGCAACTGCGTATGACTTTGATCATGATGGAGACGAAGACCTATTTGTAGGGGCTAGAAGTTTTCCGGGTAATTATGGCATTACACCGCAGAGCTATTTATATGTCAATGATGGCAAGGGGCATTTTAAAGACATGGCCAAGGACAAGAATCCAGATATATCTGGCATTGGAATGGTCACTGGCGCCGTATGGGCCAATATTGCTGGGGATGCTTCCAAAGAATTAGTGATTGTTGGTGAGTGGATGAATCCTAAAATATATTCTTTTGACAAAGATCATTTTAAAGAAATCAAAACCAATCTTTCAGATATGCATGGTTGGTGGCAGTCCGTGGCAGTGGCCGATTTAAATGCTGATGGAAAAGAAGACTTGGTCCTTGGAAATTTGGGAGAGAATTTTTACCTACATCCTAGCAAAGGAAAACCCGTTAAAATCTGGATTACTGATTTTGACCAGAATGGCATAACTGATAAAATTTTAACAAGATCCATTGATGGTAAAGACCTTCCGGTATTTTTAAAACGTGATTTAGAAGAACAAATACCATTGTTAAAAAAACAAAACCTTAGACACGAAGTCTTTGCCAAAAAGCCCGTGCAAGAATTGTTTTCAGATGCAATAATTAGTAAAACCCTTGTTAAGGAATTTACAGAACCTGCTTCTATTGTGGCATATAATCAAGGTAATGGTCAGTTCCAGATTCAAAAAATGCCTACTTATTTGCAGTTATCTTGTATCAATGCCATTAGTTGTGTAGACGTAAATGCAGATGGATTTACGGATCTGGTGATGGGAGGAAATGATTTTGGATTCCCACCCATGATGGGTAGACTGGATGCCAGTTTTGGTCAGGTATTATTAGGAGATGGAAAGGGCAATTGGCAACCACAAACCGCCAATATCTCTGGATTAGAATTGCGCGGAGAGATTAGAGATATTCAAAAACTGCATACCAAGAAGAAAGACTGTTTGTTGATTTTGCAAAATAATGAAACACCGGTTTTATATTCCATTCAAAAAGCTATCAAACAATAACCTGCATCAAATGATCAATAGGGTTTTACAAATTGGACCATACAAAAAGCAGCAGATTTTTACAGTGCTGTTAATGGTAGTCTTGCTATATACTACTGGCTGTAAACCATCTCCCAATCTTCCATCTGCATTTGAAGTATTAGAGCAATCCAAAACTGGTATTGATTTTGTGAACCAGTTAAAACCTACTGGGGCATTCAACATGTTTAAATACATGTATTTCTACAATGGTGCAGGAGTGGGTGCAGCAGACTTTAATAAAGATGGACTAATTGACGTTTTTTTTGCAGCCAATCAAGGAGACAACAAATTATACCTGAACCAAGGCAGTATGCGCTTTAAGGATATTACCAAGGAGTCTGGTATTGTTCAAGACGGTTCATGGTCAACAGGGGTTTCTGTGGTTGATATTAACCATGATGGATTATTAGATATTTATGTTTGCAGGGTTGGAAAATATGAAACATTAAAAGGGCATAATCTTTTACTCATTTGCACCAGCATTGATAAAGCGGGTGTTCCGCATTTTGAAGATCAATCAAAACAGTATGGGCTAGACTTTTCTGGGTTTAGTACCCAAGCTGCTTTTTTTGACATGGACCAAGACGGAGATCTGGACATGTTTTTGCTGAACCATTCAGTACATCAAAATGGAACGTTTGCTCCAAGGGCCAATTATTTGGGAACCTTTAGTGATGTTTCTGGAGATAGAATCTATAAAAATGAGAATGGCTATTTTACAGATATTACTAAATCAATTGGAATCAATAGTACGGCCATTAGTTATGGATTGGGTGTAGTAGTGGCCGATATTAATTTAGATGGCTATCCAGACTTGTATATAGGGAATGATTTTCACGAAAATGACTATCTCTATATTAACCAAAAGAATGGCACATTCAAAGAAGAGATTACGCAGCGCACCATGCATACCAGTCAGTACAGCATGGGTGTAGACGTAGCTGATGTAAATAATGATGGATTCCCTGAAATTGTATCCATGGATATGCTTCCTGCTGATCCTTATATTTTAAAACGTTCAGAAGGAGAAGATACTTATGATATTTTCAACCTTAAAATTGGGTACGGGTATAACTACCAGTATACTAGGAATAATTTGCAGGTGAATAGAAGGAATGGACATTTTAGTGAAACGGGTTTGTATTCTGGTATTGCAGCCACGGATTGGAGTTGGGCACCCCTCTGGATGGACTTTGACAATGATGGATTAAAAGATCTGTTTATTTCAAACGGTATTCCTAAGAGAATGAATGATATTGACTATATCAATTATATTTCTAACGACCAGATTCAAAATAAGATCAAGTGGAATAATCTGGAACAAGCTGACATGGAATTGATCAATAAATTTCCTCAGATTAAACTCCCCAATAAATTCTATAGCAATAAAGGAAACCTGGTTTTTGATGATTTGGAAGCCCAAGTAAAAGGAAACCTTCCAACTTATTCCAATGGTTCTGTGTATGCAGATTTTGACAATGATGGTGACTTAGATATTCTAGTTAATAATATTGATGATCCAGTCTTGCTCTATTCTAATACTAGTAATGACAAAGTAAAAAAATCATTTGCTTCTATAAGTTTAGAAGGCCCTGAGAATAATAAAAACGCTATTGGCGCCAAGTTGGTGCTGTTTTCAAAAGGGGCTATTAGAACCTATGAAAAAAGCCCTGTTAGAGGCTTCTTGTCTAGCATGGAAATACCCTTGCATATTGGTTTGGAAAATGTTGTGGTAGACTCCGCCTTCTTGGTGTGGCCGGATAATAGTAGCCAAAGCATTCAGTTTAGCGCTAAGAATGGTCAATATCAATACAAATATCAAAAAGGACTCAAGCCATTTAATTACCAATCCATTCTTGGTTTTCAGGTGAATTCCAATAAACCCATGGAAGACATTAGTGCCAGTGCTGGTTTGGCATATAGACACAATGAAAATGTATTTAATGAATTTAATCGCGAGCCGCTGATTCCACATATGTTGTCTACAGAGGGCCCCGCTTTAGCCGTTGGCGATGCAAACAACGATGGGTTAGAAGATATTTATTTGGGTGCAGCTAAGGGATTTAAACCCG
>JBEAPC010000053.1:0-4422 GCA_041164585.1 Bacteroidota bacterium | reverse complement strand
TAAACCCTTTTCCTAGTCCCGCTTTACCTATTATAACAGTTGGGTCTAAGAAAATACTATCGTTATTATTGTATTTAATGGCTTCGCGTTGACCACTGCCGAAAGGATTCTCCACTTCAATATAATAGGGTTTTAATAAACCCAAGGTCAGTCCACCCCCATAAATAGCAGACACGGCTACCCCATTTTTATTTCCTTTTCCACCAATGAGTTTTTGTTGACCAAAACCCAATTTGGCATAATAAAAATTGTTCTGCTTGCCATAAGTGTAACTGGAAAAAACCACAAAGCCTTGAGACGTACTCAATGTGGGCACTTTTTCTTCTTTTTTATCTTTTCGTTCACCCAACTCAAACCAGAATAAATTGGTCTTGGTAAGGGTTTTGTATTTACCTTTTTCTAAAAAGGCACTCCATCCATCTGAATTGAATTTGAAACCAAAAGCAGATTGCTTTTGAAAGATCATGGCACCCTCTTCTTCTTGCTTGATAAGTTGGTTGATTCTTTCACGCTTGTCTGCCTTTTTCTGCATTTTTTCTTGGGCAGCTGAAGACGGCTGTTTTTGTTGTGCCAGAACACATACCGAACAAAGGATGGATGTAATTAAAAAGAATTGCTTCACTACATTTGATTTGATACTTGTAAATTTAGGGCAAAAAATACGCAATGACTTCACAAATTATTTATAAATCCGGGTTAAGAACCAGCTGTACACACTTACAAAGTGGAACCGAAATTGAAACTGACGCACCCACCGATAATAAGGGTAAAGGTGAACGTTTTTCTCCTACTGATTTATTAGCCACTTCTTTAGGTTCTTGTATGATTACCACCATGGGCATCAAAGCAGAATCCATGGGGATTGAATTAGACGGCACCAGGGTTGATGTAACCAAAATCATGGTATCTGACCCAAGAAGGATTGGCAAATTGGTTGCCCATGTTTATTTCCCTGAGGGATTAAACCTAGACGATCATGCTAAACTTGTCTTAGAACGTTCGGCAAGAACCTGCCCAGTAGAAAGAAGCTTACATCCTGATATAGAATTGGATATGGCTTTTAATTGGTAAAAATTATAATTGAGCCAAGGCTTTTACCACCCGGCTCACTGGCAGACCCATTACATTGTAGAAATCACCTTTAATGGTTTCAATACCCACTACCCCAATCCATTCTTGGATGGCATAGGCTCCTGCCTTGTCATAAGGTTTGTATTTGTCAACATAATTGACAATCTGTTCAAGGGTTAAGGGATGAAATTTCACATCTGTAATGTCAGAAAAAGCAATTTCTTGATCCCCATTTAAAAGCACTACACCCGTAATCACTTGGTGCCATTGACCGGAAAGGGATTGTAGTATTTGAACAGCGTCTTCTTTGTCTACGGGTTTGCCAATGACGCTACCTTTTAGAACAACAATGGTATCTGCTGCCAAAATGGGCATAGTTGCATACTCTTTATGAAAAGCGGTTTGAACATGCTTTTTTACGGCCAAGGCTTTTTGACGGGCTATATGAATGGGCACTTGGTCAATAGCCAAAGTTTCTGGAAAGGATTCGTCAGTAGATTGAACAATTATTTCAAACTCCATTTCTGCCCATTCTAATAATTGTTTTCTGCGGGGCGATTGAGACGCCAAAATAAATTCTTTCATGGAATTACTTTAGGGATATAAACGAAAGAAGATCATGGAAAGAATGCCACTGAACATGACAAATTTGATAATATTGCTTAAGCGATGAAAATCTTCTGCAGACTTGGCTTTGAACAATTGTTTAAAGGCAACAACTAATGGACCTACTATCATGATTAAACAATAACTGATACTCCACCACCATCCCATTTGTATCACATACAATTGTAATAAAATCAATGCCGCAATTAACACAATCATCCATACTGCTACAAAAGTCTTACTTACATTAAGTCCCCAGAGAATGGGCATGGTTTTGCATCCATATTTTCTATCGCCTTCCAAATCTTCCATGTCTTTGATTACTTCACGAATCAGTGTAATCACAAATGCAAAAGCTGCATACAGAATGGTCAATCTAAAAAAACGTACATTTTGAGAATTGGGTTGGCTAATGGTATTGATAGCGTCTAATGGGTATTTAGAAAAATACAAGACCCCTATGACCCAAGCGGTTAATACAGAAATCAAAATATTGCCAATCAATAATTGCTTTTTAAGAGAAGTACTGTAGACCCACAAAAAAATCACACTAAACATATTGGCCAAAACCAAGTGCCAAAAATTATGAAAATCAAGGGCATAAATAGTAGCATAGATACCTATTAAACTCAGACTCATATGCCAAAAAATAACCCATCTTCTACTTATAATAGTATTGACCACTACTTTCTGAGGCTTATTTACTTGATCAATGTCTAGGTCAAAATAGTCATTGATAATATAACCTGCCGCGGCTATTAAGATGGATGCAAGTATTAATAAAGGGAATTGAATATTATTTTCTGAAACTTGGGGAAAAATGCGTTCATAGATACAGTACTCAAAAAGCAACTGCGTAAGGCCAATAAATACCAAATTTGGCCATCTGATTAAGCGAAAAAAACCGATGATTATTTTCAATGGAAAATTGTTTCAAATGATTGCTTGCACATTATTTGGCAGCTATTCCTGTTCCCAAATCCCAATCTCCTCTTAGTTTAAGCACTTGTTCCATCACGTCTCGTACACAACCTTCACCTCCTTTAAAAGGCGATGTATACTTACTTGATAGTCGAATATCTATTGCTGCATCTGCCGGACAACAAGGAAAACCAACGGCTTGCATCACTGCTAAATCAGGAATATCATCACCCATATAAAGCACTTGAGATAAAGGTATTTGCTTTTGATCCAACTCAGATTTGAGCAAAGTCAATTTATCTTTAACTCCCATCCACACTTGATCAACGCCTAATTTCAATAATCTTTCCTTGGCTTCTGGAGAATCCCCACCCGATATCACCATTACGGTATACCCTTTTTTTACGGCTAATTGAAGCGCGTATCCATCCTTAATATTCATTTTCCTTGCCATGACGCCACCTGGTAATACCAATAAAGTACCATCGGTTAGTACCCCATCAATGTCAAAAACAAAACAGCTTATTTGGGATAGTTGTTGCAATAGATTCATATTCATTAGTACCTGAAAGGTAAATCATTCAGGTAAAAAACCCTATTTCTGGTTATCGCGCCACTCATAGACCCAAGCGCTTTGAATCATTTCTAAATGGCCTTCTGTACTTTGTTCCTTGGTTCCTTCAAATCTTGGAATTTCTAAGATCCATTCTAGTAAATCGGTAAAACGAATGCGGTAGATTCTTGATTCTGTAAAATCATCCCCAAAACGCTCATACAATTTCATGGCAATATCTTCGTGATCGTTCCAGTAAATAGGTGGTTCAAAATGGCTCATAGTGTCTTTTCTAAGATGATATTGGATTATTCTCCCAAAAATTGGGTTTGATCAGGAATGCGAATATGCACTTCTCCGCTGCCGTTTTCCAAAACGCATTGACAACCCAATCTAGAATTGATTCTTGGGTTTACTGCACGGTCTATAAAGTCCTCTTCTTTATCAGATAGTTCTTGTATGAATTCACTCCCTTTTTCTACGTATAAATGGCAGGTACTACAGGCACAAACTGCTCCGCAATTATGGTGTAGTTCTATGCCATTATCAAGGCAAATTTCCAATAAACTATCCCCTGCTGGCATCCCGCTAAGGGTTACTGGTTCAAGACCTTTTTGTTCAAATTGTATGTGAATATTATACATGATTAGTTCTTTGGGCTGCAAAAGTATCGGTTCAAGTTCTGATTATGGCTTCGAAATGCGAAAAAAATCAATTTTAAATTTTGGTAAAAAAATGGGTAAAATCAAAAATATCCTTATTTTACACCACTTTATTATATACTAGGACCTCTAACAGTATTTTTTGATTGCTAGCACATATACCCTTCTGGTACATCCGGAAGGGTTTTTTTATTCCCTTATCTCTGATTTTTATATTGAATACTTTTACTGAATGCACGATAAAAATCTAGTAATGCCGGTTCGTTTTCCAATAGCAACAGGTGTTTTTCCAGAGTATCTGTATCTCCTCTAAATGCGGGACCAGCCTGTGTTGTAGCCGGGTTTACTCCCTTTATACCTGCTGCTGTTTGATCAATTATGGAGTATAACAAACTAAAGTCTAAATTGTTCCGCTCACAATAATCAGCTGCCAAATGGTATAAATGATTGGTAAAATTGGAACAGACCACCGCCATCAAATGCAGTTTTTCCCGTTGCGCATCGCCCGCTAGGGCTATTTGAGCCCCTACTAATCTGGCTAAATTGGACAGGTAAGCTATATTGGATGAGGAGGATCCATCCACAACTATCTGAACTGCTCCCAAGCCT
>JBEAPC010000052.1:0-3916 GCA_041164585.1 Bacteroidota bacterium | reverse complement strand
CAAGTGGTGTAAACCTTTCACGCCAATATCTCCAATATACATGGCCGGTCTTTTACGAACCGCTTCCAATCCTTCTAATACCTGAATACTGTCCGCGCCGTAATTCTTATTCTGCTGATCGTTGCTATCTAATTGTTCCTGAGTCATAGGGTTAATAAACTGCCTTTTAATAGTGAAATGACAATGGGCGAAGTTAATGAAAATAAGGGCTTTAAAGGGCATTGTACAGGGCTATTTATCCACTTTTGAGGACCCAGAATGGGTAAATTTGAAAGCTTTAACAGTGGATACTTGTTAAATGGATGTTTATACATTAAATTTGCCGTCCATGATGCAAGCAATGGACATATTAAGACTGGCTCACAAGAATGGAATTGACCCCAGTATGGACCTGTTGTACGAAAAAGGACAGCAGATTCCAGGCTCAATCAATTACCAGGTACGCCGTTACTATGCCCAAAATCCATGGGTGGCAGAAGATACAGGCATGATGGTCTATCATTATAATGCCAAAAAACCGGAAGAAAACTATTTAGAGCTTCGTTATTGTACCACAGGTAATAGGTATTGTGAAGAAAGAAGCTGTGGTATGTGTAACCAATTGCCCACTAATAATTGCAATGGACAACACCAGACAGTAGACGTATTTCATTTTCATTTTACCGCTACTTTCTTACATCAGTTTGTACACAATGTAAAACTGAGCAACCACAAGGATGAGGTATTGGCTTTTAAATATCCCAACGCTTTCACCAAAGTATTCCCAGTATGTATGCGCAAGCGCAATGTATTGGATGCTTTGTTAAACCATAGCTACTCAGGTTCTTCGGAGAATATTTTTGTGAATGCCAAAGTACATGAACTCTTACTCTATAGTCTGGAATGTTTGGTAGAAGAAAAAGAACAAGGATTTCAGTGTAAGTTCTTGGCTGATGAAAGCGGAAGAGAAAGAATTTACCAAGCTCGTGAGATTCTCTTACAACATATTGGAGACCCCATTACCATTAAGGAATTGAGCCGCAAAGTGGCCATGAACGAGTGTTACGTGAAAAAGGGCTTCAAAGAAATTTTTGGAACCACCATCTTTGATTTTTACCAACAGCAGCGTATGGAACACGCCAAATACCTCTTGTATGAGAAGGGTTTGAGTGTTACGGATGTATCTGCTCTCTTGGGATATTCTTCTATTTCGCATTTCTCTGCGGCATTCAAAAAACACACTGGTTTAAAACCTTGTGAATTGCTCAAGTAAGTATTGAGGCATCCCCCTAACTTTATGGTTCTAAAACCATACTATGCGGCTAACGATTTTTTGCGCCATGCTTTTTGCATTGGTAGCTTGCAAGAACCAACAAGCAGATACCCTATTTTTTAATGCCAAAATTTATACGGTAGACAGTGGCTTTACTGTAGCGGAAGCCATGGTGGTAAAAGACGGGCAAATTCTGGCAGTTGGGTCTGAAAAAGAGATTCGTGAAAAATACCAAGCCAAGGAATCCATAGATTTTGGAGGAAAATCTATGTACCCTGGATTAATAGATGCCCACGCCCATTTTGTAGGTTATGGTCAGTCTTTGTTCTATGCTGATTTGTATGGTACCACTAGTTTTGAAGAAGCAGTTGAAAGAGTTAAGACTTTTGCAGCTGAACACCCGGATTTGACATGGATTCAAGGTAGGGGATGGGATCAAAACAAATGGCCCGGAAAAGTATACCCCAGCAATGATTTATTAAACAAGGCATTTCCTGATAAGCCGGTAATCCTGCAGAGGGTAGACGGACATGCTTCTATTGCCAATCAAAAAGCCTTAGACCTTGCAGGTCTTAAACCAGGACAATCCATTGTGGGAGGTTCTATAGAAACAATCAAAGGTAAACTTACAGGAGTTTTAATTGACAATGCAGACAACCAAGTCTATGCGCAGATTCCAGCACCTGATAAAGCAGTGTATAAAAAATGGTTACAAGCAGCACAGGAAAAATGCTTTCAACAAGGGTTAACCACCATTACGGATTGTGGTCTGAGCGCTGCCGATGTAGACGCCATTGATGCTTTACAAAAAGAAGGCAGTTTGAGTATGCGTTTGTATGTGATGCTTAGTGATAATGACGCCAATTTGGAAAAATATTTGAAGAAAGGTCCCTACAAAACAGATAAACTATTTGTCAATGGATTTAAGGTTTATGCCGATGGTGCTTTAGGAAGTAGGGGTGCTTGTTTGTTAGCGCCTTATGCAGACAAAGCTGGTTGGAGTGGGTTCTTATTGCGCAATCCTAGCCATTATGATTCACTAGCCAAAGTGCTTGCTGGGTCTTCGTTTCAGATGTGTACCCATGCCATTGGCGATAGTGCTAATAGGGCCATTTTGCAGATCTACAATCAATATTTGAAACCAGGCAATGACAAGCGTTGGCGCATTGAGCACGCGCAAATTGTGCACCCAGACGATTTTAAATTATTTGGATCCGCAGCCATTGTACCATCGGTACAACCCACCCATGCTACCAGCGATATGTATTGGGCGGAGGAACGTATAGGCGCCGAAAGATTGAAAGGAGGTTATGCTTACAAACAACTCTTGGAACAAAATGGATGGTTGCCCTTGGGTACCGATTTTCCAGTAGAAGATATCTCTCCCTTTAAAACCTTCTTGGCAGCCGTGGTAAGAAAAGACGCCAAAGGATTTCCAGCCAATGGATTTCAAATGGAAAATGCTTTGACTAGAGAACAAGCCATTAGAGGGATGACCATTTGGGCTGCCAAAGCTGGATTCTTAGAAAAGGAAGTGGGTAGTTTAGAAGTGGGTAAGAAAGCAGATTTTATGGTATTGGACCAAGACCTAATGACCGTTCCAGATACGGCTATCTTAAACAGTAAAGTACTACATACCTATGTTGGTGGTAAGCGCGTGAACTAAGATAGATTCCTAGCAATTGTTTGATTTGTTTTTTGAAGTACATTTCTATTAACTTTAAAGACAAACTAACGCAATGCCCTTGCCCAAACCCACTAAATTAATTTGGACCTTACTATGTCTTGGCCTAGTTGTTTTGGTCTTTGTTTTTTTTATTTCTAGATCAAAGGTTGATTATAACGCAGAGGTAAAACCCATTCTGAATAAGAACTGTATTAGTTGTCATGGGGGAGTGAAAAGACAGGGTGGTTTTAGTTTGCTCTTTAGATCAGAAGCTTTAGCCGTAAACAAATCTGGCAAAGCGGCCATTATTCCGGGCGATGCATCGGCAAGTGAAATGATCAAACGATTAACTGCCAAGGATCCAGAAGAAAGAATGCCCTATAAGCATCCGCCATTAGACAAAAAAGATATTGATCTACTAACTGCTTGGATTGACCAAGGTGCGGAGTGGGGTAATCACTGGGCCTATGTTCCCGTGGTAGCGCCTCTTGTTCCAAATAACAAATCGGGTTTCTTGGGGCTTGGTGGAAAACCAGATTGGATCAACAATCAAGTAGACCAATACATTTTTGAACAGATCAGCAATAATAAATTAAGTCCATCGCCGCAGGCAGAAAAAGCCATCTTACTCAAAAGGGTGAGCATGGATTTAATTGGTATGCCCGCACCCAATGCCATTGCGCAGCAATACTTGAAAAGCAATCAGGCCAATGCTTATGAGCAATTGGTAGACCAATTATTGGCTTCTCCACGTTTTGGAGAAAGATGGGCTGCTCTTTGGATGGATCTTGCGCGTTATGCAGACACCAAGGGTTATGAAAGGGATGATTCCAGAACCATTTGGCGTTATCGAGATTGGTTAATCAAAGCTTTTAATGAGAATAAATCCTATGACCAATTTTTGGTAGAACAATTAGCCGGAGACTTATTGCCCAACCCTAGTGCTGCAGAATATATTGCCACCGCTTTTCACAGAAATACCATGACCAATGATGAAG
>JBEAPC010000051.1:0-5337 GCA_041164585.1 Bacteroidota bacterium | reverse complement strand
CTAAAAGTTGCAAATAAAAATATAATAGCTACAATTAAAATTGCTACTATGAATAGTTTTAAAGATGTCGGCTTACTTTGCTGCATGGTTCTGATTTAACTATTTTTCTCTTAATTATCCGCGTAAATAGAATTGTGTCCCGCGTTATAAACTTGTCAGCGGACTTTAAAACTTACTTTTTTTAAATTTATTTCGTTCACTTTTTCGGTTACATTTCTCCGTCAACGAACCAACACAATTGGCTACTAACGTTAAGTGTTTATGAAGTTGTGGCATTTGAAAAACGCCAGTATCAATTAACCACAAAAGCAAAATAGCGATTTATAGTCGAATGCTTGACGTCCAGCCACAATTTTATAAACACACTGTTGTGCGTTCGCCTTTCTTTTTATTGTTTTTGGGCCCAATCATCCATATAACTTTTAAATACACTCAAAGGCATAGAGCCTCCTAACAGTATAGCATCATGAAAACTCTTGATATTGAACTTTGTTCCAAGACTTTTCTCATATTTAGTCCTTAATTCCTTTATTTTTAATTCCCCTGTCTTGTAAGAAAGTGCTTGTCCAGGATTCGCCATATATCGTTCCACTTCAGAGGTAGCTATTCTTTCGTCTAAGCCCGCCTTTTCTACCATGTATGTAATTGCTTCTTCTCTTGTCATTTTACCGGTGTGTAATGCTACGTCAACTACTAATCTTGCGGCCCTGAAAAGCTCAGAGCTTAAAGCAGCTATTTTTTCATACGCGTTTGTATATAATCCTAATTCATCCCCCAAAGACTCTGCATACAAACCCCACCCTTCAATGAAGGCATTATATCCTGCATAGCGTCTTACCTTTGGCAAAGCAATATTTTCTTGTTGTAAAGACAGCTGAAAGTGGTGACCCGGTATTGCTTCATGGGCAAAGAGACTCTCCATGCCTGGAGTATTGAAAGTAACCGCATCTAATATCCTTGCATTAAAATAGCCCGGTCTGCTTCCATCTTCTGTTCCAGTTTGGTAATTTGAGGCAGAAGAAGCGGCCTTGAACTTTTCAATTGCTCTTACTTCAAATGCTGCTTTCGGCACAATGTTGAATAGCTTTTTTAGGTTTGGTTCCATTCTTGGTAATATAGCTCTAAAACTATCTAACACTTGTTCTTCTGTTGTAAAAGGAAAAAATTGCTTGTCTGTTTTCAGAAAAGTAAATAAGCTTCCTGTACTGCCACTAAAACCAACTTTATTTTTTATGACATCTATTTCTTTGGTAATTCTTGTTACCTCTTTTAAACCGGTTTCATAAATTTTTTCTGGTGATTTGCTGCCGGTGGTATAATACTGAACTAAAAATCTATAAATAGCAGGCCCATTTGGTAATGCATTGTACCCTGAGGTACTCCTGGCTTTACCCAGGTAGATATTTTTTAGATAGTCTGCAAGCTTTTTATAGGTTGGTATAATTTTACTCGTAAGAGCATCTTGATATGCCAACCTGATAGAAGTTTTTTCCGTTTCAAGAAATGAAGTGGGCATATTTCTAATGGGTGCATAAAAAATATTTTTAGATGTGTCAGCAATGGTTTGTGCTTCTAGTTGTGGTATCATTTTTAATACAAGAGCTTTGGGGAGTACCATCCCCGAAGCAATGCCTTTATTAAAGTTAGCAATGGCGGTATCTGCCCAACCAGAAAATGCATCAATACGTTTTAGCCAATTATTGTAGTCTTGTGCAGTTTTGAAAGGCTGTATACCTAAGCCGGAGCCCATTGAAGGAAGAGCCGTAGGAAGGCTTCCAGCACCTTGATTAAACGGCATAAACTCTAAATGAAACCTTTCTCTTCCCATTGCTTGTTGGGTCTGATCATTGACAATATCAAAGGAAATTTTGTCTGATGAGTTCAAACTGTTTCTTTCGTAAGTAGCTAGTAACCGTCGAAATTTTACATTATAATCATGTGTACTTTTAAGGTAAGGAAACGAAATATTATTTGGTAATAAATCATTGTAGCGGTTATCACCTCTTTGGGTAGCAGCAATAGGATTTAACAATAAACCTTCTTCGTAATAATCGTTTAGTAGTTTATTAAAAGCTGTACTATTTGTTGCTTGCTGAGCAAAAACTGTTGAAGTACTAAATGTGAGAATAATAATGGATGTTGCTAGTAAGAAGGACTTAGAAGATGTCATAATGGGATAAGATTTATGAATTAAGGTGACGCACAACGTTTAAATATACGCTACCATATTTATATTATCAATTAATTCAATAGGTTATAGAAAATTGAATATCAATAGATTGGGTATTTAAGTATCTACAAGGATCTGGAGATATTTAATAACGCGATTTAAATTGTTTATAGAGATATAAAGAAATCGAAAAGGATTATACACAATTAATCATGATACTGAGGAAGGTGTTGAGAACATCTGATTTGCTCGCGGGGCTCGCGAATCGCGGAGATCATTCTCAATAAAATTTCGAGAGAACATTGGATTTGCTCGCGGGGCTCGCGAATCGCTGTAAGGGGGGAGCTCAATGTAACCTAGATCAGGAACCGCCATCTTGCCGGAAATGAACAGATTTGCTCGCGGGGCTCGCGAATCTCAGTTAGGGGGGAGCTCAATGTAACCTAGATCAGGAACCGCCGCCCGTTTCACGGGCGCAGTTTTTTTATGCGCTACCGCTTACCCAAATGAATTTGGGACGCGTCCGCGCATAAAAAAACCGCCAGCTTTCGCTGGCGGCGGTTCCGTTTCCGGTTTCATTGGTCGGGACGACAAGATTTGAACTTGCGACCCCACGCCCCCCAGACGTGTGCGCTACCGGGCTGCGCTACGTCCCGAACTGTCCATCAAGGGTTTAGAGCTTTGATAACTGGGGGTAAATCATTGCAGTTTCCTGATTAATGGGCTGCAAATATAGGGGTAAAAGAAATTTTCAGGTTATATTGCACCAAATTTTATCGCAGCAGCATGCAAATTCTTCTTAGGCAAGCGAAAATAATAGACAGCTCTTCGCCATTTAATGGCCAGACAAAAGATATTCTCATTACAGACGGAATCATTTCCAGCATTGAAGACAAAATTGACAATCAGGACGCTCAAGTAGTGGCTGCTGAAGGTTTGTTGGTGAGTGGTGGTTGGGTAGATCCTTTCTCCCATTTCTGTGATCCGGGTATTGAGTACAAAGAGACTTTGGAAACGGGTGCAAATGCGGCAGCTGCGGGTGGTTATACTCGGGTGTTTAGCATGCCCAATACAGAACCAGTAGTTGATAATAAAAGCCAAGTAAGTTATGTGGTGCAGCAATCGGCTTGTTTGCCGGTTAGCATCCACCCTATTGGGGCCATTACCAAGAAACTGGAAGGTAAGGATCTGGCCGAGATGTATGATATGAAGAATAGCGGGGCTGTGGCTTTTTCTGATGGATTGGTTCCGGTACAAACGGCTGGACTGTTTTTGAAAGCATTACAATATGTAAAAGCTTTTGACGGGGTGCTGATTCAGATTCCTATTGATAAAAGTATTGGTGCGGGTGGATTGATCAATGAGGGAATTATCTCTACACAATTGGGTTTGCCAGGTATTCCGGCAATTAGTGAAGAAACCATTATCAAAAGAGATATTGATTTAGCTAGGTATACGGGTTCAAAACTCCATATTACTGGAGTGTCTACCAAGACCAGTATTGACTTAATTGCACAGGCAAAACAAGAGGGTTTGCAGATTAGCTGTAGTGTTACCCCCTATCACTTGTATTTTGCTGATGAAGATTTGGTGAGCTATGATACAAATTTGAAATTGAACCCTCCGCTGCGAACGGTGAGTGATAGAGCCGCTTTGAGAGAGGCGGTGGAAATTGGAATGGTAGACTGTATTGCTACCCACCATTTGCCTCAGAACTGGGACAATAAGATTTGTGAATTTGAATACGCTAAGAGCGGGATGATTGGTTTGCAAACAGCATTTGCGGTGGTGAATACCGTATTGCCCAATTTAAGTGACGAAAAAATAATCGCGCTATTTAGCGGGAATGCCCGTAATATTTTCGATCTTCCTACTACCCATGTGGCGGTTGGTTCCGCAGCAGAACTGACTTTGTTTTCCAGAACGGCTGAAACCTTGTTGACTGCTGGAAACAACCAAAGTAAATCGGCCAATAGCCCATTCCTTGAAAAAACCCTTACGGGTAAGGCGGTGGGAATTGTTCACAAGGGCAAACTATTCACCAACTAAAACCAACCAAAATGGAAGAGAAAATTGTTCAACCCTGGATGAAAGGATTAATCCTTAGTTTAATTACTATTGTTATTAGTGTAGGACTTTATTTAGCAGGCGAAATGCAGAATAAGGCATTGGGTGCCATTAGCTGGGTCATCATTGTAATAGGAATTATCTGGTCTTGTATTCATTATGCCAAGCAAATGCAGGGCGATGTTACTTTTGGTAATGTATTTGCACATGGATTTAAAGTTACTGCTACCCTTATTGTGATTACTGTGGTGTACACTTTATTATCTATGAAATTGCTTTTTCCAGAAATGACCGATAAGATTATTGAAAACGCGGCTACTGAAATGGAAAAGAACAAACAAATGACCGATGAGCAAATTAAGCAAGCGCTTGATATGACTCGTAAATTCATGTTGCCTTTTGCTATTGGTGGTATTATTTTCATGTACGGTATTGTTGGTGCTATTGCTTCAGCCATTGGTGCTGGTGTTGCCAAAAAGACACCTAAGCAAAATCCTTTTTAATAAGATTTAAGTACTGTTATGGATCTGAGCGTTGTTGTACCATTATTGAATGAAGACGAATCTTTACCGGAGCTCTGTGCGTGGATTGAGCGCGTGATGCACGAAAACCAATGGAGCTTTGAAGTGATCATGGTAGATGACGGCAGTACCGATAACAGTTGGAAAGTAATAGAAGCAATTGCACAAAAGAACCCTGCTTTTAAAGGTATTAGGTTCCGCCGCAACTATGGTAAATCTGCTGCATTGAATGAGGGGTTTAAAGCTGCCTTAGGCGATGTCGTAATTACCATGGATGCGGATATGCAAGACTCTCCGGATGAGATTCAGGGTCTTAGAAGTATGATCATCAACGATGGTTTTGATATGGTTAGCGGCTGGAAAAAAGTACGCTACGACAATACCCTTACCAAGAATATTCCTTCTAAATTATTTAACGCGGTGGCGCGATGGGCTTCTGGAATCAAACTCAATGACTTTAATTGTGGTCTTAAAGCTTATCATCATAATGTGGTGAAGAGCATTGAGGTTTATGGGGAGATGCACCGTTATATTCCTATTCTAGCAAAATGGAGTGGATTTAGAAAGATTGGAGAGAAA
>JBEAPC010000050.1:0-2664 GCA_041164585.1 Bacteroidota bacterium | reverse complement strand
TGAGTAAGGATAATTTGGTTATGAAACGCCTTTGGAACCTTGATACCAATACCTATGAAGCAGGAGCTTTGGACAAAAAAACCAAGGAATTATTAGGTTTAGTGTCTAGTATGGTGTTGCGTTGCGATGATTGCATCAAATACCACCTGGGTAAGAGTTTTGAGCTAGGAGTAACCACAGAAGAATTGTATGAGGTTTTTGCCGTGGCCAATATTGTTGGAGGCACTATTGTGATTCCACATACCCGTAGGGCTGCTGAATATTGGGAAGAATTGCTAAAAGGATAGGAATTTTTGAAGAATCCTCTCATTTTTTGGGTTCATCCTAGGTTAGAATATCGTAACTTTAGCCCCATTATTTACATTCTTTTGAATTGTCGTATAAAAAATTAGTACATGAGTGAAACTGCAACAGCTGCTCCCTTACTGACAGCTAAGGATTTTGCCACCGACCAAGAAGTGCGTTGGTGCCCAGGATGTGGCGATTATTCCATTTTGGCCCAGGTTCAAAAAGTAATGCCAACCATTGGTGTTGCAAAAGAAGATATTGTGATTATCAGCGGGATTGGTTGTAGTAGCCGTTTCCCTTATTATATGAATGTGTACGGTATGCACAGCATTCACGGTAGGGCTACAGCCATTGCTAGTGGATTAAAAGCTAGCCGTCCTGAATTGAGTGTATGGATTGTTTCCGGAGACGGAGATAGCATGAGTATTGGTGGTAACCATACCATTCACATGTTGCGTAGAAATTTAGACGTGAATTTGTTGGTCTTCAACAACCAGATCTATGGTTTAACCAAGGGTCAATATTCACCTACTTCAGAAACCAACAAAGTAACCAAGTCAACTCCTTTTGGATCTATTGACCATCCATTTAATCCTTTGGCCTTGGCCATGGGTGCCGATGCCAGTTTTATTGGTAGAAGTATGGATCGTGATCCTAAGCACTTGCAATACATGTTAACTCGTGCCAATGCACATAAAGGAACTTCTTTCTTAGAAATCTATCAGAACTGTAACATCTTTAACGATGGTGCTTTTGAAGTTTTTACAGAAAAAGGAACCAAACAAGACCAAGGATTATACCTAGAACATGGCAAACCCATGGTGTATGGTGCTAACAAGCAATTTGGTATTAAACTAGATGGATTGAAACCAGTTGTGGTTGATTTGGCAGAAGGAGCTTCTACTGATGATCTTTGGATTCATGATGAGAAGGATTTTTACAAAGCACAAATTTTGGTGCGCATGTTTGATGATCCTAATCAAAGTGGTGAGCATTTCCCACGTCCGTTTGGTGTGTTCTATGAAACTGAAAGGGCTTGTTATGAAGACCAAATGGCCATGCAAATTGAAGAAATCATTACTTCAAAAGGTAAGGGAGATTTGGACAAATTGATCCGTGGTAAAGAGGTTTGGGAAATTCAATAAATCTTTAACTGATTTTATAGGAACCCTCGCTAGTAGCGGGGGTTCTTTTTTTGTAAACTAGATGGTCACAATATCATTTCTAATGGCATATAATACCAGCCCAATACGCGTAGTAACTTGCAGTTTTTGAAATAGCGTATCGCGGTAGCCGTCAATGGTTCTGGGGCTTAGATACATTTCATCCGCAATCTGTTTGTAAGAAAGATCACTACAGATTCTTTTTAAAAACTCTGTTTCCCTTTCTGTGATTTCTATTTTCTTGCGTAAGGAATCCTCGTCTTCATCTAATTGATGATTCATGGAATGAACAATATTGGAGCACATGATATCATTTAGATAAATGCCTTTTTCTACCAAACTATCCAATGCCCTTTTTAATTCCATGGGTTCAGAATCTTTTAGAATATAACCCTTGGCACCATTTTTCAGCATTTTGATAATGGATTTTTCATCATTGAGCATACTCAATGCCAACACTTTTACGGTAGGATAATGCGTGTAAATCCATCTTGCAGTTTCATATCCATTCATTTCTGGCATAGTAATATCTAGCAGAACAATGGATGGAAGGTTATGAGGAGATAACATCTGTGTTAACTCCTTTCCGTTATTAGCTTCAAAAACAATCTTGTATTCTTGAAAGCTATTAATGATCACTGCCAGTCCCCTCCTGAATAGCAGATGATCATCTACTAATGCAATCTTAATCATTGTTTCAACATTAAGGTTGAGAATGTACAGGAACCCATTCCTGGGAGGGTGTTTAGAGAACAGATACCTGATTGCTCTAATTTCTAACAAGTATTTTACATTTCCACTGTTGTTTTAACTGAAAAATTACCGTTAAAACACCGTTTAAAATTCAGTGATTTTCACTTTGTTAGAACAGAATACCCGCCCTATTTTTACATTCGAAAACTGCAGTTGGCTATTACCAATACACCTTTCTAGGTAAACAGTTTCATTGGGGGTTACAAACCGAAAAGAGGTAGTTCGCTACCTCTTTTTTATTGCCTCTCGGGGAATAGGTTTAACTTTAACCAAGAATCTAGCACCATGTTACTGCAAGTTCACCCCGTTAATCCCAACCCCAGATACCTTAAAATGATTGTTGACTGTCTACAATCGGGTGGTATCATCATTTATCCTACAGATACCATTTACGGTTTGGGCTGTGATATTACCCAACACAAGGCCATTGAGCGGATTGCCAAAATCAAACAAGTAGATC
>JBEAPC010000049.1:0-6295 GCA_041164585.1 Bacteroidota bacterium | reverse complement strand
TTGTAAACGGTATCATTGGTTACGGATGTAGATTATTCTACGGTATTAAAGCGGTGCGATTTGTGATGGCTGATCATTCACAACTCAAGTATGGTGCCCGTTTGATCAACTCTTATTTGGGCCAGAATGCAACCATCTCTTGTTGTGAAGTATTGAACTCACTGATCTTCCCAGCACACGAACAACACCATAACAATAGTTTCCTTTGTGCAGCAGTGGTGATGGGGCAAAGTAATATAGCGGCTGGTGCTACCATTGGATCAAATCATAATAGTAGAGGTGCTGACGGTGAAGTGATTTTGGGAAGAGGTTTTTGGCCAGGTCTTTGTGTGAGTCTCAAACACAATTCAAAATTTGCCAGTTTCACCATTTTATCAAAAGGGGACTATCCTGCCGAATTAAATATTCAAGTGCCATTTTCATTGGTGAGCAATGATTTGAGTAAGGATCAATTGGTAGTAATGCCAGGTTATTGGTTTTTGTACAATATGTATGCTTTGGCAAGAAATGCTTGGAAATATATTGATCGCGATAAGCGCATAGAAAAAATCCAACACCTGGAATATGACTATTTAGCCCCTGATACCATTAATGAAATTTTTACAGCATTAGAATTGTTAGAAATAGCTACTGGAAAAGCCTATCAACATAAAATGCATCCAGGTAAAAAAATGAGTAAAGAAGAAAGCATTGCCATTGGTAAGAATTTACTCAAGACTGGAAATGAAATTGTGGATCAGTTAGAAATACTTGCAGACGGTTTTGAAAATAGCAAGCGCAAAGTAGTTTATACCAAAGTATTGAAAGCCTATAAAGTGTTTGAAGACTTAATAGCATTTTATGGCGTAAGGGCCATGCTGGGTTTGATTAAACAAGAAGGCATTACCAACTTTGATCATTTTATTCAAGCTATGCCAGCTAAAACCCAGCGTAACCAATGGATTAACCTGGGTGGTCAATTGATGCCTGAATCAGACTTATTGGTTCTTAGAAAGAAAATCAATACCGATAAAATCAAGAGCTGGGATGAAATTCATGGTTATTATGAAACCATGGGAACAAAATATGCTGAACAAAAAACAACACATGCTTTGGCTGCACTTGCTGAACACTTGGGAATCAATCTTAAAAAGATTACTCCTGAGCAATTCAGTAGTTTATTAAATTCAGTTGTCAGTACCAAAGAATGGATGGCCAAGGGAATCTATGATTCAAAGGCCAAGGACTTTGTGAATCCTTATAGAAAAATGGTTTACGAAACTACCGCTGAAAGGAATGCAGTTGTTGGCAAATTAGAAGACAATAGCTTTATCCAAGAACAAGTAATAGAATTGAAAAGATTTAAAAGAGAAATCTCTGCTATTAGAAAAGCATTTTCAAAATAGTAACAAGCTCCTTTAATAACAAGGTCCTAAAACCAACGGCTGCCTCATTTGAGACAGCCGTTGATTTTTCTAAGAATATTTTGTAGCGCAAGATTATAATCTCAATCCTACACCCAATTGAATTTGTTGGTTGGTCCATTTATCTTTTTGGTCAATATCATTGATATTTTTCAAACCTATATTGTACCTACCATACAATCGCAAGGTTTTTAAATTCACTTGCAATCCTGCTACCATCCCAAAATCGCCATTGGCAAATGCTTGCTCTCCATTCTGTAACAAATTCTTGTCTTTGTTCAACAAGATTCCAAATTGTGGGCCCGCATTCAAGGTTAGCATATTGCCAATATTGTACCTGAGCAAAATTGGAATAGACAAATAATTCAATGTAATATCATTGCTTGCAGATGGATTAAGTAATGGTTGGTATACATTAGAAAGACCTGTACCATAAGTTGTTTTAGATTGGTTCCACAGTACCTCTGGTTGAATCCCCAGTTTTTTACTAAAATCAATTTCTGCAAATCCACCTAAGTGATAAGAAAAGGCAAAACCATCATTAAAAGAGGCGCCTTCTACTTGGTTCAAGTTGGCTCCTCCTTTAACTCCTAAACGGAAGCCACTTTGCGCTTGTGCGCCAAGGCTGATACTGGTTAAGGCAATCAATGCCAAAAATAAATGCTTCATAGTATTGGTTTTAATTTAAATCTATTACGCTAAAGCCGTGCCAAAAATTGTAAATGAACTGAAAAAATAGCTTCTCTTGGAATTTTGCAAGTAAAATGGCTGGTTAAACCAGCTCAATCACGGTTATCTCAGGCATGATTCCTACCCTTCCTGGATATCCAATAAAACCAAATCCCCTGTTTACGTATAATTTTTGATTTCCTTCTTCATACAAACCTGCCCATTGCTTGTACATCCATTGAACTGGACTCCACTTGAAATAAGGATTTTCCAATCCAAACTGCATACCATGGGTATGCCCTGCCAACATCAAGTCAATATCGGGGTATTCCGTTTTTACCTGTGCGTCCCAATGGCTGGGATCATGGCTCAGTAAAATCTTGAATGGTATTTGCTCTGTTCCAGGATGGGCTTCATTCATTTTGCCATATTTAGGAAATCGGCCTTTGGCCCCCCAATTCTCAATCCCTAGAAGTGCAATCTTGTCAGTTCCTTTTTCTAATAACACGTGTTCATTCATGAGTAATCTCCAACCCATTTGAGCATGCACCTGTTTTAAGTTGTCTAAATTGGCTGATTTTTCTTCTTTTGTGGGCCATGCTACATAGTCTCCATAATCATGGTTGCCCAGTGTGCTATATACTCCTAAAGGAGCTTTAAGCCTACCAAAAATCACTTTATACTCGTCCATTTCAGTAGCCCTATCGTTTACCAGGTCTCCAGTAAATAGAATTAAATCTGCTTGTTCTTGTAAGATTAAATCAATGCCATGATTCACGGCTTCTTTGTTCTGAAAACTACCACTATGAATATCGCTGATATGCACCAACTTGGTGCCTTTAAATGCGGTTGGCAAATTCTCAAAAGACAATTTGACCCTTCTTACTTGATACTTGTATTTGTTGCTGAACCCATATAAAAGGGTGCCAAATAAAGTGCCTCCAATTCCCAGACCAAGCCAACTCAAGAACAAAGATCTTGGGATACCAGTACCCTCTTCTCCCATAAATCTAGCCCCAGTTTGTGGAGCCAATCTGCTCATTAACCAGTAGCCCCCCCTTCTTAGGTCGTCAATCATAAAAAACAAGGAGCCTAATAATTTGGCAAAAAACAACCCCACTAGAATAGCAAAAATGTAGTTTCTAAAGATTTTGGAAGTCTGTAAAGTTTGGATATAGGGAAAAGACAATAAGAGTAACAACGTTGCACCAGACACCAGCCAGTAAGTCAAATGAATCAGAAAGCGCATTTTCTCTGAGGACTGTTGGGTCACTGTTTTCAAGGCTTGAAACACATAAAAGTCCAACAAAAGCATGACCAAGGCTATTATCCACCAGGTACTGGAATTTCTCATAGTAACTAATTTTCAGGGAAGACGATTCTAATTGATTTATATTGTAAAAACTGGGAAATTGGGTAAAAATAACCTTTTCCTTATATGGGATTTGGATTATAACAGAAGCTAGTGAATAATGTTTTCCGAAGATGTAGGCTAAAGTGTATTTTTGGCATCCTGCAAAACCGTTTTAAATGAAACTCACGTATTTAGGACATTCCTGCTTTCAATTGGAGATCAAAGGAAAAAAAATCCTTTTTGATCCCTTTATCAGTTTTAACGAGCTAGCAAAAGGAATTGACGTAAACACCATTGAAGCAGATTATATCTTTTTATCTCATGGACACGCAGACCATATTGCTGATGCAGTAAGTATTGCCAAAAGAACAGGGGCCAAAGTGGTGGCCAATTGGGAGATTCATGAGTGGCTGAACAAACAGGGTGTTTCCAATACCCACCCTATGAATACGGGTGGAAAATGGGTATTTGATTTTGGAACTGTTAAAGCTGTAGTAGCCCAACACAGTAGCGGGTTGCCCGATGGATCTTATGGCGGGAATCCCTTGGGATTTGTATTTATGACTGAAGAAGGTAATTTTTATTATAGCGGAGATACAGGATTAACCCTAGACATGCAATTGATTCCCAAATGGGCCAAATTGGACTTTGCCCTACTTCCCATTGGTGACAATTTTACCATGGATGTGGCAGATGCTGTGATTTGTGCAGAATTTATTCAGTGCAATCAAGTGGTTGGGATGCATTATGATACCTTTGGATTTATCAAAATAGACCATGAAGCGGCTATTGGGGCTTTTAGAAGCGCCGGTAAAAGCTTATTATTGCCACCAATCGGCAGTAGCTTGGATATTTAAACCGGATTTGATCAAAAACCTGTCTGTATAATCAGACAAATGGAGGAATATATGGCGATAATCATTGGCGTGGCCAATCAAAAAGGAGGGGTGGGAAAAACAACCACTGCCATTAATGTTGCAGCAAGTTTGGCTGTGTTGGAATACCGTACCTTATTGGTAGACGCGGATCCACAAGCAAATAGTACCACTGGCGTGGGATTTGACCTGCACAATATTACTAGCAGCCTATATGACTGCATGGTGAATAATACCATTGCAACTGATGTGATCTTAAAAAGTGATGTTCCAAATTTGGACCTCATGCCTTCTCATATTGACTTGGTAGGGGCTGAAATTGAAATGATCAATTATCCCAATCGTGAAAATGTGATGAAGGGAATTTTGGACCAAGTAAGAGAAAAATATGATTTTATCATTATTGACTGCTCTCCTTCTCTTGGTTTGATTACGGTGAATTCATTGGTGGCATCAGACTCTGTGATTGTACCTGTACAATGTGAGTTTTTTGCCTTAGAAGGCTTGGGCAAACTCTTAAACACCATAAAAATTGTTCAAAATAGGTTGAATCCTGAATTGAAAATTGAAGGTATACTTATGACCATGTATGATGGTAGATTGCGCTTGTGCAATCAGGTAGTAAGTGAAGTAAGAAGACATTTTGACGATATGGTATTTTCAACCATCATTCATAGAAATACCAGATTGAGTGAAGCCCCAAGTGTGGGCAAACCAGTGATCCTTTACGATGCAGAAAGTAAGGGCGCCGTAAATTATCTCAACCTTGCAAAAGAAATATTGCAAAACAACGGACTCACCAAAATGAGTAACGAAGAAAGAATCATTGAATAGTCCCAAATAGCCAGTAAGATGAGCACACCCAAACAAAATAAGGATCTCCTAGGCAAGGGAATCCGTTCTTTATTACAGAATATAGACGCGGACTTAAAAACCACGGAAGGCAATTTAAAAACCAATGTGGTAGAAGAAGCTACTGGCACCAATAGATTAGCCATTACAGAAATTGTGATCAATCCCAAACAGCCAAGAAGGGATTTTGATGAGACTGCACTAAATGAGCTAGCCACTTCTATTAAACTTCACGATATTATTCAACCATTGACCGTTTCCAGATTGGCCAATGGCAAATACCAATTGATAGCGGGAGAACGCAGGTTTAGGGCGTCTAAAATTGCAGGTTTAAAAGACGTTCCTGTTTATATCCGTCAGGCAAATGATCAACAATTGCTGGAACTGGCTTTGTTAGAAAACTTGCAAAGAGAGAACCTGAATGCAGTAGAAATTGCATTGAGTTATAAGCGCATGATGGAAGAGCTAAACTACACCCAAGAACAGGTGGCAGAGCGCATGGGTAAAGAAAGAAGTACCGTTACCAATTATATTAGACTGCTTAAATTACCTCCAGATATTCAGCTGGCGGTACGCAATGGTTCTTTGAGTATGGGACACGCAAGAGCGCTAGTGAATATAGATACTATTGACAAGCAATTATTTGTTTTCAAAGAAATCAGTTCAAAGGGTTTGAGTGTAAGACAAACAGAAGAATTGGTGCGTAAAATGTATAAGGCAGACAAACAGGGAGCTGTTAAACCTTCTGTAAAAAACGAACTCCCTCCTGCATACAGAAAAATAGAGGATAATTTAGCATCGCATTTTGGAACCAAAGTCCGAATGGCGCATAACAAAAAAGGCTATGGCAGTATTAGCATAGAATATTATTCATTGGAAGAATTGAATAAGATTCTAGAAGCTATGCATGTTACGGTCAGTTAATCCTACATGAATCCATACCGAATTCTCATATTGTTGTTGGTTAACTTATTGCTATCTCAGCATATTGGTGCACAAACAGACAGTAGTGCCCGAAAAGTTGTTCCAAGCAATTCTATAAGCCCTATTGCCGATACTGGATCCTTGATCAAAAAAGATAGTGTTGTTAAACACGATCCCAGAAAAGCCACCAGAAGGTCAGCTTTAATTCCAGGATGGGG
>JBEAPC010000048.1:0-17077 GCA_041164585.1 Bacteroidota bacterium | reverse complement strand
ATCAAAATAACGTGGAATAAGGTTGCTACTGCAGAATCCTTAAAAAAGGATAGAAAGCTGATGGCCGATAAAGTAGTTGCTTGGTGGAATAAAAACAAAGCTACTTGGTCAAGATTCAACGAATTAAAAACGGCTTTACAATCTAAGGACAAAGCATACATCAATAGAGCTGTTGATTTTATTTATGGTGGAGAAACCAAATGTGACGGTTTTACAAAAGAGACCTATGAAAAAGAAATAAAACCATTGTTGAAAGAAATTTTAAATACTGCTGACAAAGAATTGAAGGATAAAATTGAGCATATTTTTGAATACGGACCAAGTGATAACTTGGTGCCAAGGGCATAGCAACCTGTTATGTTTGGCCTGAGTGTTCTTCTGCTTTGGGGTTTTAGGTAAGGAATCATAAACCTAAATAATATTCAACTTTTCTAATACAAAATAGATGAACCCTTTTTTAGTAACTATATCCTTTATACTATTCTACGGCAATCTATTTGCGCAGTCAAATGAACAACCATTAAAGATTACTGCCTTAAAAGGCGATTTCTATATTTATACAACTTACAATACTTATCAAGAAAGTAGAACGCCTGCAAATGGCATGTATCTGGTTACCAAAAAAGGGGTTATACTATTTGACACCCCTTGGGATACCACACAGTTTCAACCACTGCTTGATAGTATTAAAAAGAGGCATCAGAAATCTGTGATATTTTGCTTGGCAACACATTGGCATGGAGATAGAACAGCAGGTCTGGAATATTATCGGCGTCAGGGAATCAAAACATACACCACTACCCTTACCGACCAATTGAGCAAAAAAGAAAATGCCAAAAGAGCAGAATTCTTAATTGCCAAGGACACGGTCTTCCATTTTGATCAATACAGTTTTGAAACCTATTATCCCGGAGAAGGGCATACTGCTGATAATATTATAGTCTGGTTTAATAAAGAAAAAATATTGTACGGTGGGTGTTTAATCAAAGGTGCAGACGCAGAGAATTTAGGCTACTTAGGTGATGGAAATACTAAAGCCTATGAGACCACCCTTTTAAATGTTCAGAAAAAATGTGCTAATCCAAAATACATCATTGTTTCACATAGTGATTGGAATAATATCAACTCTTTAAAACACTCAATTCAAATGGCAGGGGAATTGAAAAAGAAAAATAAATAATGATAAATTGATTACTCCTTATGAGTCAGTTTAAAAGAAGTTAATCAGTAAGATTATGTAAAAATGGAATAGTTGCATCTATTAACTAAGTGTAATAAACAACTTAGAGTTAATTAACATGAAACTTCTCCTATTGATACCATTTTCACTCATTAGCTTTATATGCTTTTCTCAAGAAAACCTAATAATCAAATTAGTGTTTAGTGACAGAACCAATTTCAAAATCACAGAATCCTTTGGCAATCAGCGTCCAAAAAATTACTGGGTATTAGATAAAACTAATACATGGAATGCTGATCGTTTTCATTTGGAGGAAGACATTACCATTGATAGTATTAGAAAAGAATTAGCGCAAGATGAACATTCCTCTTATAACAACACTTACCTATTCACAGATAGTATACTCAATCAACTATTCAATGAGTATCAAAAAAGACATTTGTTCCATTTAGCTGAAGCAAAACAGCCTAGACAATTGATTGACACATTTAAAGTTTTCAGTCTTATCCCTTCTTTTGAAAAAGCCAAAAAAGGATTTTTCTTTTCAGTTACTGATCCCGTTTTTACTAAGGATAAACAATATGCGTTTATAGATATTGCAATCCATAAAAAGGATAAAGAAACTGAAGATCTAAACACTTCCTATTTTGGAACAACCCTACTCATCTATCAATATTTTAAAGACAAGGGTTGGATAAGAATTAAGAAAGTGGATAGACTAATCTTGTAAATACTGAAAGAACTATTTACGTTTTTGTAATAAAAAAACCGCCCCAATCTGGAGCGGTTCTCTAAAATATAATTAAGGTTTTATCCTCTTCCAATCCTACCTCTACCACCAGCGGGAGCGGGTCTGCTCTGAGGCATTGGTCTAGACTGTTGTGTAGGTCTCGCTTGCGGCGTTGGTCTAGATTGCGGCATGCTTGGTCTTGTTGAAGGTCTATTATTAGACGGATTAGAAGGACGTTGCATTTGCTCTCGGGTATTGGCCCTATCGCGGCTGCGGTCATCCCTACTAATATCATTGGGTAAGCGATTATTATCTGCTGGTTTCCACTGATTTTTATCGCGTTGGTTCCAATTCCCTTTATTGTCTTTCTGGAAAATATTTCCTTCTTTGTCAGAGAAAATATTATTGGATCCACCAGCGGCTGGTTTAGCATCAGGTCTGTCAAAACCACTAGGGCGGCCATTGTTTGAATTGTTGTTTGGCAAACGATTGTTCACGTTGCTATTGCCATTATTACTTGGTCTGCTATTATTGGCTGGCTTGTTATTATTCAAACTACCTGGTCTACGGTCAACATTATTGGTACTAATCACATCCTTCCTGTTTTTATACAGGTTGTTGTGGCTATTGTTGATATTGTTGTTATTGCCAATATTGATGCTATTGTTGGGACGGTTGATATTGATATTGGGATTGTTGATCACTATATTATTTCCACCTGGTCTATATCCTGGACGGCCGTAGCCACCACCATAGTAACCACCATGGTAACCCCATCCACCATATGGAGGACGGTACATTGGGGGTCCAAACCAACCACCGCCATATCCATATCCATACCCACCAGTGCTATAGCCAAAATGGAACCAGCCCACATTAAAGCTCATACCAAAACTCATGCTCCATCCGGAATAAGGATTGTAGTGCATACCAAAACCATAGGTTACAGGACGAGGATAGTAAATACTACCATACCAAGGACGGTAATACCAACCAGTTCCCCAAACTACAGTAGGTCCATAAATATAACCTCCCATATAACCAGGTGTGTAACCTGTATATACGTATTGAGGCGTGCTTTCATAAACATAGACATACTTGGTATTATAAGCAGAACTACTTGGTGGAATCTTCTCTACATCACTTGGTCTTTCTGTACTCACTTCCCATGGACCAGTAGCTTGTTTGCTCTGGAACCAAACACCATTCTCTACGGCAAAATATTTATCGCCTGCTTTAATCACAGTGATATTGCTATTATCAGCAACATAGAGCGTGGTATTGTCAATAGGTGAGAATTTGGGATCACCATCATAGGTAACTGTACACTTAGCAGTGGCCCTATCAATCTTAGCTGTTTGAGGAATTACAGCATCGGCCTTGGCCTCTTCTGCAGCCTCAGTTCCGGCTACGCTTGCTAGCACACCATCTTTCTCTGAGCCAGCTGGGATTTTGGCAAAATCAGCAGGCAATTGATCTGCTGCAACAAAATCCCAAGGACCGTTCATAGAGCTACTGCTATACCAACGTCCTGCAATCAAGATATAATTCTTTTGAGAATTGATGTCCTTGAAAATCTCGTCCAAGGTATTGTCTGCATAAAGCAAACTGGTACCAGAAATATTTTTAAAAGAAGCTTCTCCTTCAGTTTGGATTAATTCAGCAGGTACGGTTGAAACCACAATCTCAGTTGGAGTAGTTTGTTTTTCTACCGGCTCTTTTTCTTTAGCCGCTTTAGCTTCCTGTTCTTTGATTTTTTTGTCCAACTCTTTCAATTTGGTTGGCAGCTTTTTTACCGGACTATATCCATTGGTAGCGGTCTCAGAAACGTACCAGTTTCCACCACCATAGAGATAGAATTTTTTGTCTTCCGGATAACGAATGATTAGTGAAGGCGTGTTGATCACGCGCTCCATACCTAGGTTCTTGTCTTGCTGAATCTTGGGCTCCCCATCAATGGTTACCAAGGTGGATGGCTTGGTTGAATAGATAATTTTGGGAGGATCATTCTTCAAATTGGGATTGTTAATGGTCTGCTCTTGTTTGATGCTGGCTTTTAGCCTATCTAATGACATGACCAGATCCCATTTGGGTACTTCTTTTTCAATTGCAGCAGCTAAGGCTTCAATTTGCTTGCTGTCATCAATACCCGGGAATTTAGACTGGGTAATGGTTAGACTTTCTAAAGTTGCTGTACCATTGCCCTTATCAGTATTCAGTAATGCATCCATCCAGATGGCGCCAAAAATGGGTTCTTCCCCGGTTTTTTTTCTGATAGAAACGGCTGCCCTACCGGATAGTTTTACCCCATCTAATTTTTCAGGTTGGGGTTGGTAAATGGTAATTTTTCCTCCTGATCCATAGGGAATTTCTTTTGGCCAATCAGACTGGGCCATAGCAGCCAAGCCCATGCCCATCATGAACAGTAAGTACAAGGATGCTTTTTTAAATTGCTTCATCATTATTAATTTATCGTGTGCAAGATAGTTAATTCCAAAATCCATGCCATAGGGCATAGTTTGTCTATTTTAGGACTAAAAGACCTAAAAACTGTTTAATCGAGCTTATTTTTTAACAGAAAATGAGCGAATGGCCTCTGTATAATCATGGGCTCTTTGCTCGGCAAAATAGTCAGCACCTAACATAAACAAGGCTTGCAAACAAAGCGCAAAACCAACACCTTTCCAGAATTCTTGGGGCGTATTTTCTCTAAAATAGACATAGAGTCCCATTCCTAATAACAGTAGAAAAATTTCTACCCATCGGTAAATAACAAAATTCCGGTTTACTACTTCCATTCTTGGAAGCTCTACATTAGTTATTTGATCAGGGTTCATGTCTAAACTATAGACCATGTCTACTCTTTGTTCATCGCTCCGCGAATAAACCGTGTAACCCACTATCAATTGTATCAGGGCAATGGCTAAAAAAGGAATAGAAGCTCCCTTCCAAAAGGAAGTTTTAAAATAGAGCCAACCCAAAACCGCCAATACAATAGCTAAAAAACCAATGGCCATAAAAAGCAAGCTCTCGTTTTTCTCTGCTAGAAAATATTTTTCAATCAGTGTCTTTGTTAACATGATTATTGTATTTGGTCTGTCAATGCTGCATTCAATGGCGATACTGTTTGCGCAAAAAAATGCGTGAGCACGCCTGTTTCATTTACCAAGTATTTACTAAAATTCCAAACAGGCTGTTGATTGCACCAACCATTTTGCTCAGCGTGTGAGAGCCAAGCAAATAAAGGGTTTTGCTCAGCACCTTTGATCACAGATGATTTCTTAGCCAATAAAAAACTAACGCCATAATTGATTTTGCAAAATTCAGCAATGGCGGCATCATCTTTTTTCTCTTGGTCTTTAAAATCATTGGCAGGAAAACCAATCACCACCAATTTGCTACCATATTGTTTGTGTAATTGTTCTAAAGCTTCATACTGCCCAGTATAACCACAGTCACTAGCAGTATTGACCAAGAGAATTTTCTTGCCTTTAAATTGATCCATGCGAACTTTAGTTCCATTATTCAACTCTAATTCCAAATCATACATACTTACAGCGGGCAATTTGTTGGAAGTGTTTTTTTGAATGGCTTTGGCCGATCCAAATAACTTGCCAAGCAACATGATCAAGGGATAAATAGCTTTTAAAATAGATTGCCTATAAGTCATGTTTTCTTGTTTAACTAAGAGCAGGGCTACTACTAGCACTACTAAAAGCAGGATGAGTTTTTTCATATTATCGGATAATCCATTTGAATAGTTTCAACTTACCTTTTAATGGAGGATACTTCAAAGCTGGGTCAAACCAGGTTGGCGTTTTCATGATAGCTTTTTTGTGACTAAATGTATCAATAGAAAACTTTCCATGATAAGCACCAGTTCCGCTAAAACCCCTTCCACCAAAGGGTAGGTTGTGATTGGTTAAATGCCAGCTTGCATTGTTCACGCAAGCCCCTCCACAGGGAACAGCTTTTAACCAAACTTTTTCTACAGACCCCGAAGCAGTAAACACATAAAAGGCCAAAGGGTTGGGATGGCGCTGAATAATCTGTAGCGCTTGCTCCTTTGTTTCAAAACTAAAAATGGGTAAGATGGGACCAAATATTTCATCACGCATGATGCTGCTTTCTAATGATACCTCTTCTAATAGTGTGGGTTCAATAAAAAGAATTTTTCTATTCACCCTTCCTCCATATAAGATTATACCCTGGCTCAAATAAGCACTTACCCTATCAAATTGTTTTTCATTGATGATCTTACCATAGTTCTCACTCTCTTCAGGCAATGCCCCAAAATACTGCTCAATCCTTTTGCGCATGGCTTTTACCAAAGCGTCTTTTTTACTGGCATGCACCAATAAATAATCAGGTGCCACACACATTTGACCAGCATTTGAAAACTTGGTCATGACTATGCGCTTGGCGGCAATCTCAATATTGGCATCTGCCTCTACCACACAGGGACTCTTGCCACCCAACTCTAAAGTAACAGGCACCAAATTTTCAGCAGCCATTTTATAAATCAGTCTTCCTACAACAGTACTTCCCGTATAAAACACATGATCAAAAACAAAGGACTGCATCATAGCAGGAATTACAGTAGCTCCGTCTCCAGACATGTATAGAATATATTCTGGCTCAAAGCAAGACGCAATAATGTCTTTCATCACTTGCTCTGTGGCACTTGCAAATTCACTTGGTTTTAAAACCACACAATTGCCTGCTGCGATGGCTCCTATTAGTGGGGTAATCAATAACTGAAAGGGATAATTCCAAGGACCAATAATCAAGACAACACCCAGTGGTTCTTTTTCAATTCTACTGCTAGAGGGTAGGTTTAATAAATTAGTAGCCACTGGAGTAGGTTCTAACCAAGCTTCCAAGTTACTAATAGTGGCATTTAATTCAGAAATTACGAAACCGTTTTCGGTAACCCAACACTCTTCTTTTCCTTTCTTTAAATCTTGGTATAAAGCAGTATAGAGGGCTTCTTCATGAGCTATTATAGCATCGCGCAAGCGTAATAACTGCGTTTTCCTAAAAGAAAGTGATTGGGTAGCACCTGATTGAAAATAACTACGCATGCTGGCAAGCATCTGTTCCATATTCTAGATTTAACTGGGGTAAGTTATAATTCTTCTTGCAATCTCTTGCAAAATCAATAAATTCATAGCCTAAATTACCAATAGCAACTTACTAACGATTCTTCCATGAAAAAAAACGAACCAACCAACAATTCCCGCCGCGGGTTTATCCGTAACGGGGCACTGGCTTTAGCCGGTTTTACTATTGTTCCCCGTCACGTGCTGGGCAGGGGTTTTACCGCACCAAGTGATAAGCTACAAGTGGCCGGTATTGGCGCAGGTGGCAAGGGCGAAAGTGATCTTTGGAATTTTTTCCAGAGTGGCAAGGCCGATATTGCTTTTCTCTGCGATGTAGATGAACGCCAAACAGCCAAGAGCCGTGCGCGTTATCCAAATGCCAAGGTTTACAAAGATTATAGGGAGATGCTGGACAAGGAACACAAGTTCATTGATGCATGTTCTGTGTCAACCCCAGATCACCAACACGCGGTGCAAGCCATGGCTGCCATGCAATTGAAAAAGCATGTGTATGTTCAAAAGCCTTTGACACATGATATTTATGAAGCCCGTATGGTTACCAAAGCGGCTCATGATAATAAAGTAGTAACACAAATGGGTAACCAGGGTTCTTCTGGTGATGGTGTACGCCAATTGATAGACTGGTATAAAGCCGGTACTATTGGAGACGTGCATACCATTTATTGTTATACAGACCGCCCAGTTTGGCCACAGGGTATTGCTTGGGCTAAACAGAATGCGCCTATTCCAAAAGAATTGGATTGGGATCTTTGGCAGGGTACTGCACCAGGAAAAGATTATGTAGAAGGCTTGTTACCATTTAACTGGCGTGGTTGGTGGGATTATGGTACCGGTGCCCTTGGCGATATGGCTTGTCATATTATGGCGCCTGCTTTTGCCGTGTTAGGCCTTGGTTATCCTGATGCTGCAGAATGTAGCGTTGCAACAAGGTATGTAGCCAACTGGACCAAGGCTGCCTTCCCAGAAAGCGGACCTATCTCTTCTCATATTATTCTCACTTTCAAGGGTAAGGATGGTAAACCAGATTTAAAATTGCATTGGATGGATGGTGGTATTCAGCCAGAGCGTCCAGAAGAACTGGGACCCAATGAAGTGATGGGTGACGGTGGAAATGGAACCATCTTCCTAGGAAGCAAGGGCAAGATGATGTGCGGTACTTATGGTATTAACCCACAACTATTGCCAACAGAAAGAACCAAGACTATTGTGGTTCCTCAAACCATTGCGCGTGTGCCAAGAGGCGATGCTGGTCACTATGCTGCTTGGGTTGAAGCTGCTATTGCAGGATATGGTTCTGACAAAGCCAAGAACCTAAGTTCTCATTTTGATATTGCTGGTCCTTTAACCGAAAGTATTTTGATGGGTAACTTAGCTATTCGTAGCTATGACCTTGAAAAGAAAAATGCCAAAGGTGGTATGGATCATCCTGGTAGATTTATCAAATTGCTTTGGGATGGACCAAATATGAAGATTACCAATTTTGACGATGCTAACCAGTTTGTAAAGCGTAAATACAGAGACGGCTGGTCACTAGGTGTTTAGTCATTTATATTGTATAAAAGAAAGGGACTCCAAAACAAATTGGAGTCCCTTTTTATTTGCTGTTTGTAGTAAGCATTAGTAACTAAATCCTTGCAAGTAGGCGCTGTCCAATTCAGCACTTTCAATGGGGTTTGATCCAGTGAATGCTTCTTGTTCTACAACATAATACTTTAAGCCAGATTCAGTTCCAGCTTTTAGGATAGATTTGAAATCAATGGTTCCCTTACCCAAGTGACAAGACTCATGACCAGTTTTGGTCTTGGTCAAGTCCTTGATATGGCAAAGACGGAAACGATTTGGATACTTTTTGAAATAGGCAATTGGATCAATGCCAGCAGCAACTACCCAATAGATATCCATTTCAAAATCTACTGTGTCTTTGTTGGTATTATCCATCATCACGTCTTGTGGCACTTGTCCATTCATAGGAACAAAAGAATAGTCGTGGTTGTGGTAAGCAAAGCGAATACCGCTTTTTTTACAAACCTCTCCATTCTTATTAAACTCGTCGGCAAATTTTTTGTAATCGTCAATAGATTTTTGCGCGCCTTTATAAGGACAGATTAAATACTTCATGCCAATGGTAGCAGCTTCGGCAGCTTTGCGTTCAAAATCTTTTGAAGTATCGCAGTGTGCTGAAACAATTTTCATACCCAACTCATCCATATACTTTTTGAAATCCTTGTGGTCCATGCCCCAGAAAATTCCTTTGGCACCTTCAAAGCTTTCAATTTGTTTGTAACCAAAAGAAGCCAGTTTTTTCAAAGTTCCTTTTGGGTCTTTGGCCATGTCTTCTTTTACTGTCCAAAGTTGAATACCAAAAGCGGGTAATTGCTTGGCACCAAAACCCGCAAATAAGGAAGATGCTTTACCAGCAAATGGCAAGGATAAACCCGCTGCAGCAAATGCGCTCATACGCAGGAAATCTCTTCTGTTGTTGTTCATACAATCGTTTTTAAAAATGAATAATCCCGGAATGAAAAGATCATCCCGGGATAAGAATCAAATGCAGGCTACTAGGTAGCCCAGGCCTTGTCTCCTTTTTTATAAGGAATACAGCCTTCATATTTTCCAGGAACCGCTACATAGCGCAATGCTTTGGTAGCACCTACTTCAGAACTGAAGAAGCCCAATAGGGTTAGTTCTTTCATCATCTTAAAATAGTGGTTAGGGTCTGTGTCTTTTTTGGCTTTTTGATATTCCTTGGTTTCTTTATCCAAGTCTACCAATAAGTCATGTCTTTGTTCTGGGGTACTTTCTAGGAAAGTCTTACCAGATTTTTTCTTAGCGGCTTCATCCAGCTTTTTAAATCCTTCTAAGAAAATGGTTTGGTCTTTTTCTTCATAGCAGTCTTTTACATAGACGCTCATGAATTCGCCCACTTTGGCTTCTTTGGCACCGGGTGTGGCGGTGGCAGGTAGGATGGTTTCGCCTACTTCATTGAGGAAGGCAATATCGTCCTTACTTAAATTGAAACCAGCTGCTCCCTTGTCTGAAGTTTTGCAACCAGACAGAAATGCTTCTGCTCCAATCAAAGTTCCGCCCAACAGTAATGCAACACTGGAAATGGCTTCTCTTCTGTTCATTATCTTTTGTTTAAGTGTTTGATTAAAGGTTTTGTTTTTTAAGTTCTTCTACTGCAAAAGCCGCTGCTCTAGCAGTAAATGCCATATAGGTCAAGCTAGGATTCACGCAAGATGCAGAAGTCATAAATGCACCATCGGTAACAAATACGTTTGGCGCATCCCATACTTGGTTGTTGCCGTTCAAGACAGATGTTTTGCGGTCTTTACCCATTCTAGCCGTACCCATTTCATGGATTCCTTTTCCGGGTGTACCGTCACCATCCCATCCTTTTACGTCTTTAACACCAGCAGCAGTAAGCATTTCAATGGCGTCATCTACGCAGTCTTTGCGCATTTTCTTTTCGTTCTCTTTGAGTTCGCAGTCAATGGCCAAAACATTCAGACCCCATTTGTCTTTCTTGTTTTTGTCAATGCTAATCTTATTGTCATGGTAAGGTAGCATTTCTCCAAAGCCGCCCATACCCATGGTCCATGAACCTGGTTCTGTTAGGGAGTCTTTAAAGTCAGCACCAATACTAAACTCAGCTACCTGACGGCTCCATCCTTCTCTGGTTCCACCACCTTGATAACCAAATCCACGAACATAGTCACGTTTGTCATTACCTACGTTGCGATACCTAGGAATATAGATGCCATTAGCGCGGCGTCCAAAATAGTATTTGTCTTCGTATCCTTCTACTTTACCACCAGCACCAGTTCCCAAATGGTGGTCCATTAGGTTATGACCCAATTCATTTGAACTGCTACCCAAACCATCAGGCCATACATCTGTAGCAGAATTCATCAAAATTTTAGCGCTATCCAAAGTACCTGCGTTTAAGAATACAATTTTGGATTTGTATTCAACAGTCTTATTGGTTTCACTGTCTAGCACTTCTACACCAGTTGCTCTTTTCTTGTCTTTATCGTATAAAACCCTTGTCACAATAGAGAAAGGACGTAAAGTAAGATTACCTGTTTTTTGTGCAGCAGGTAAGGTAGAAGATTGGGTAGAAAAATAACCTCCAAAAGGACAACCCAACCAGCACTTATTTCTAAACTGACAATTAGTTCTTCCCTCGTGTGGTACGGTTAGGTTGGCAGTACGGCCAATGATCATGGCACGCTCACCTTTGTACAAATCTTTGATTCTAGCTGCAACGTCTTTTTCAACGCAGGTCATATCCATGGGAGGCAAAAATTGGCCATCGGGTAAAACTGCCAAGCCATCTTTGTTACCACTAATACCGGCAAATTTTTCTACATAATCATACCAAGGTGCAATGTCTTTGTAGCGTACAGGCCAGTCAACACCATGACCATCTTTGGCATTGGCTTCAAAGTCTAAATCGCTCCAGCGATAACTTTGTCTTCCCCACATCAAAGATTTACCACCCACATGGTATCCACGGAACCAGTAGAAAGGTTTCACTTCTGTATAAGGGTGTTCACTGTCTTTACACCAAAAGTCTAAGTTGGTTTCATTCAAAGGATAATCCCTTTTCAAATTGGGATAATCATGAATCATTTGCTGAGTCCTTCTTCCACGGTGTGGAAAATCCCAAGCTTCCTTGTTGGCGGAAACATAGTCCTTGATGTGTTCAATATTGCGCCCTCTTTCCAGTAGCAATACTTTAAGACCCTTTTCAGTCAATTCCTTGGCGGCCCAGCCACCGCTGATTCCTGAACCAACTACAATTGCGTCATAAGTTTGATCGGCCATTTTTGTGGGTTTGTTTTTGGATGTTATGGATTTGTTTAGATGTCACAGATTTGAATTGCCTTACGCAGTGATGCAATAGGGTCTGGGTTCGATGGAATAAATTCCTGAGCCACATAACCTTTGAATCCTGTTTCATGAATGGCTTTCATGATAGCGGGATAATAGAGCTCTTGGGTCTCGTCAATTTCATGACGGCCAGGAACCCCACCAGTATGATAGTGTCCATAATATTCGTGGTTGGCACGAATGGTACGGATTACATCGCCCTCGTCAATTTGCATATGGTAAATGTCGTAGAGCAATTTAAAATTGGGAGAACCCACGCGCTTAACCAGTTCAACACCCCAAGTACTTCGGTCACACATATAGTCTTTGTGATCCACTTTGCTATTGAGCAATTCCATCACAAGGATCACACCTTTTTTCTCTGCCTGTGCAACAATTTGCTTTAATCCTTCGGTACAGTTTTTTAAACCGGTTTCATCATCAATGGTGCCACGGTTACCGCTGGCACAAAATAGATTGGTATAACCAGCTGCGGCTACTAGGTCAATATGTTCTGTATAATTCTTGATCAGTTGTCCATGGTATTGTTTGTCATTCCAGCCCTTGGTCAAACCCAATTCAGCACCATTACACATGGTAGAGATCAGGTTGTATTTTTTTAGCATGGGCCAATCTTTAGGACCCACCAAATCCATACCTACTAATCCCAATTCTTTGAACTGACTGCAAAGCTGTTCTAATGGAATTGAATTATAACACCAACGGCAGGCGGAATGGTTGATATTGCCTTTCAAGGCTTGTGATGGTTGATTCATATCGGATTTAAAAGAAGACAAACCTGCGCCAGCAGCCAAAGCTGCAGAACCTGCAACAATATTTTTGATGGCGTTTCTTCTATTGGATGTTTGAGACATAAGGATCAAATAAAATGAAAATAATTAGGCTTTGGTCAGGGTCTCTTTTTGTCTACCCTTCATGTAAAAAAACAGACCAGCAAATGCCACAGCCAATATCACTGGAATAATCAGGGTAGCGTTGATGATTTCAGGACCTGCTGCTTTTTTTGCTTCATTTAAAACGTTGGCAAATTCAGTACCTGGAGCTGCATCGGCATATTGTTTCATATCAGCACCTGCAGGCAATTTTCCAGAAATCAAGCGGTCATAATAACCACCCATGAACATCATATAAACAGAAACAGCAAACATACCGGCACCACCCATAAAGTTCATACCAATAGCACCTGTTTTAGGTAAATTCTCAGAAACAAAACCAAGCATGGTGGGCCAGAAATAACAAACACCCATTCCAAATACAATGGCACCTACAAATAACATATTACCTGTGGTATGTCCTAATAAATATAGACCCAAGGCAGCTAATACTGCAGAGATTAACAATACACCTTGTGGAGAAAACTTATGAACAACGGGTTCTGCAAATGCCCTACCCAACACCATCACACCAGTTTCAATGGTCAACAAGAGAATAGCGTTGTCAGAAACATTCTTCAACAACACGTCTATCCACTGACCTGTAAACAACTCGGTAATAGCAGTACCAAACATTAGCACAATCATAAAGAGGAACAAAGGATTCAATACGGCTTTGTACATCTCAGCGGTAGAAACCCCACTAGCAACGCGTTCCGTAACTGGGAAGGTTAATTTGCTAAATAAGTATCCGTAAATAATGGTTGGGATAATCATCAAACCAACTTGAATCTGCCAGCTAATGCCAGCTTTGTCTAAGAAGAATACCAATAAGGTACCAATGACAATTCCACCAGGGAACCACAAGTGAAAGTGGTTTAGTTTAGTGGTCTTGTTGTCAGAATAAATGGTAGCCACTAATGGATTACATGCAGCTTCTACGGTTCCATTGGCAATACCTACGCAAAGGGTAGAAATGAACAGGCTCCAATAGCCACCTGCAAAAATGGTGAGCAGGATACCAATCAAGTGAAAACTAAATGCTACCAGCAAGAGCTTTTTCATGCCAATAATATCTACTAGAATTCCACCAATCACAACTGCCAATGGGAAACCCCAGAATGCAGTGGCGGCAATGGTTCCAAGTTCTTCGGTATTTAATTGGAACTCGGTTCCAAGTCTTCCAAGGATGCCTGCGCGGATTCCAAAAGATAAAGATGTTACCAATAAAGCCAGACAACTGGCTACAAATAATTGGCTACGCTGTGGGGTAGTTTGCATGTGGTTATAATTATGGAAAGCAATGTTTAGGAAGCTAAATGTAATTTTTTATTTTTAAAAACGGGTTGAATTCATCGGCAATCAATCTATTTTTTTCGGTCATTTGGCTAAACTATTGCTTTGTGTCTGTCTGACACTATTAAAAAGTCAAAAAATCAGTCTACTAGAACAAAATAGTATCAGTGTCATAAGTATTGTCAAAATATTCATCCATCACTGCTTCCCTTGTATTAAATTTGAAAGGAATTTTTTAAGCTTCATCAGATTGCATCATTAATTACAAAAAAGCTATATGAATCGTAAACTCAGAATGGGCATGATTGGAGGCGGAAAAGACGCTTTCATTGGAGCCATCCACCGCTTTGCCGCCAATATGGATGGATTAATTGAAGTGGCCGCTGGTGCTTTGAGCATCAACCCAGAAGTAGCCGTAGAATCAGGCAAAATGTTGTTCCTGCCTGCTGAAAGAACTTATTTAACCTTTCAGGAAATGATTGAAAAGGAAGCAGCTCTTCCAGCAGACAAGCGAATTGACTTTGTGACCATTGTAACCCCCAATTTTGCGCACTTTGCCCCAGCCATGATGGCTTTGGAGCATGGTTTTCACGTAGTCATTGAAAAACCCATTGCTTTTACATTAGAAGAAGCACAGCAACTCAAACAAAAGGTAGAAGAGACTGGTTTGATTCTTTGCCTTACCCATACTTATTCTGGTTACCCCTTGGTAAAACAAGCCAGGGCCATGGTGGCCGATGGTGTACTAGGTGCCATCCGCAAGGTTTGGGTAGAATATCCGCAAGGCTGGTTGAGCAAACTGTCTGAGCGCGAGGGTAATGCCCAAGCCGCTTGGAGAACGGATCCCAAGAAAAGCGGTAAGAGTGGTTGCATGGGCGATATTGGAACCCACGCTGCCCACCTTTCTGAATATATTACCGGTGCGCAGATTACCCATCTATGTGCCGATTTAAACGCCATGGTACCCGGCCGTATGTTGGATGATGATGGTAATGTGTTGTTGAAATTCAGCAATGGTGCACACGGAGTCTTGATGGCTTCACAGGTAGCAGCCGGTGAAGAGAATGCTTTAAAGATTCGCGTATATGGAGAGAAGGGCGGAATTGAATGGGCACAACACGAACCCAATACCCTTTTGGTAAAATGGTTAGACGCTCCAACCCAAATCCTGCGTGCAGGAGGTAATTATGGAGACCGTTTGAGCAGTTATGCTACCATGAATTGCCGCACTCCAGGTGGACACCCAGAAGGTTATTTAGAAGCTTTTGCCAATATCTACCACAATTTTGCCAAAACCCTTTCTGCACGTATAGACGGAACAGAACCCACCAAGGAAGAATTAGATTTTCCAGGCGTGGCCGATGGTATCAGGGGCATGGCTTTTATTGACAATGTAGTGGCATCTGCTCAATCAGACATTAAGTGGACTGAATACAAGATCTAACCAATTAATCAGTTTTTATGACCAATATTAAAGGGCCCGGTATTTTTCTGGCCCAATTTATGGGCGATGAGGCCCCGTTTAACCAACTGGATACCATTTGCGCTTGGGCCAAGAGCCTAGGCTTTGTAGGTGTACAAATACCTAGCTGGGATCCTAGATGCATTGATTTACAAAAAGCAGCAGAGAGCAAAACCTATGCTGACGAAATCAAGGGTATTATCAACGATGCTGGTTTGGAAATTACCGAACTCAGTTCGCATTTGCAAGGACAGTTGGTTGCCGTGAATCCCGCTTATGACGCATTGTTTGACGGGTTTGCACCAGAGTCAGTTCGCAATAATCCCACAGCCAGAACAGCTTGGGCGGTGCAGCAATTAGAATATGCCGCCAAAGCTTCTAGGAACCTAGGTTTGGATGCCCACGCAACATTTAGTGGTGCTTTGTTATGGCATACTGTCTATCCTTGGCCACAAAGACCAGCAGGATTGGTAGAAACCGGATTTACTGAACTGGCCAAACGCTGGTTGCCCATCCTCAATAAATTTGATGAAGTGGGTGTGGATCTCTGTTATGAAATTCATCCTGGAGAAGACCTACATGATGGCATTAGTTATGAAATGTTTTTGGAAAAAGTGGACAACCACAAAAGGGCCAATCTCTTGTATGACCCATCGCACTTTGTGCTTCAAAGCCTAGACTACTTGGCTTATATAGACTACTATCATGAGCGCATTAAAATGTTCCATGTAAAAGACGCTGAATTTAATCCAACGGGTAAACAAGGGGTTTATGGTGGATACCAAAACTGGATAGATAGAGCAGGCAGGTTCCGTTCGCTGGGCGATGGTCAGGTAGATTTTAAATCTATCTTCAGTAAGCTAGCCGCATACAATTACAAAGGTTGGGCTGTCATGGAATGGGAATGCGCTATCAAGCACCCAGAAACCGGTGCAGCAGAGGGTTCTGTGTTTATTAAGGATCATATTATTCGCGTTACAGAAAAAGCTTTTGACGATTTTGCCAACACAGGTTCAGATGAAGCATTTAATAAACGCATTTTAGGAATTCAGTAATAACTTTAATTATTCATATTTAAAATTGAAAGCTTTGAAAAAGTATTTAGTAGCAATGAGTGCCTTATTAGTATTGGCAGCTTGCGGAGGCGGCAGCACCTCAGAAAAAAAAGAAACACCTAGTGTTAGTGCAGAACCAGCAGCACCCGCTGCAAATGACATCAGCGCCAATCCTGATTATGAAAAAGGTTTGACCTTGATTGCCAAATCTGACTGTTTAACTTGTCATAAAACCGATACCAAGAATATTGGACCGGCTTATAAAGAGGTTGCAGCCAAGTATGAAAACACAGAAGAGAACCTGACTTTACTAGCAGGAAAAATTATCAAAGGTGGTTCTGGTGTTTGGGGTCAAGTGCCTATGACACCACATCCAGCGTTGTCAGAAGAAGACGCCAAACAAATGGTAAAATATATTTTCTTATTACGCAAATAAACCAACATGCAAACATTGCTTTTAGCC
>JBEAPC010000047.1:0-4074 GCA_041164585.1 Bacteroidota bacterium | reverse complement strand
GTAAATTTTGGTACCGTTCGGGTGAACCGACTGGCCAAAAAATACACCAGGAGAACGGTGTAGTTGGGATACAACTACGCGCTCAGCTCCGTTAATCACAAAGGTTCCTCTAGGAGTCATGTATGGGATATTTCCCAAAAACACGTCTTGTACAATGGTTTGGAAGTCAACGTGCTCTTCGTCATTACAACTCAAGCGCAGTTTGGCCTTCAAAGGCACCGCATAAGTTAAACCACGTTCCATACACTCTTCTATAGTGTAGCGTGGGGGATCAATAAAATAATCCAGGAACTCCAGTACGAAAATGTTACGCGTGTCTGTAATAGGAAAATTTTCCTTAAACACACGGAACAAGCCTTCCACGTTACGTTTGTCGGGCGTTGTTTCTAACTGAAAAAACTCTCTGAAAGATTCTAACTGAATGTCGAGTAGGTCTGGGGCATCAGCCAAGTGTTTAGTTTTACCGAAGCCGACCCTGTTGTTCAATGTAGTTGTAGACATATTTGTGTAAAACCGGTTTTAGTACGTAAAATTTTGGGGAGAACTAAGTGCTTCTCTTAACGTACAATCGGCGCATCTACCATTCAAACAAATGATAAAAATGTCCACCCGCTAATATGCCCAAAATAAAGGATGGCAAAACTAAGCAATTAGTAGAACAATAAAAAACAAATTTTTTGACCCTATTGGGCATAAAAAAACCAACAGGAGGATATCCTGTTGGTTCAATTTTATGGAAGTAGGTTAATTACTTAACTTCTACTTCAGCGCCAGCATCTTTCAATTTACCAGCAATTTCTTCAGCTTCTGCTTTAGAAACGCCTTCTTTCACTGCTTTAGGAGCGCCATCAACTAGGTCTTTTGCTTCTTTCAAGCCTAAGCCAGTCAATTCTTTAACAATTTTAACTACAGTCAATTTGCTAGCACCACCGCTAACCAATACAACGTCAAAAGAGGTTTTCTCTTCAACTGCTGCTGCAGCGTCACCGCCACCTGCTGCTACTACAACTGCTGCTGCAGCTGGTTCAATACCGTAGTCTGCTTTCAATACGTCTGCTAATTCCTGAACTTCTTTAACTGTCAGGTTAACTAGAGATTCTGCTAATGCTTTAATGTCTGCCATTTTGTGTAAATTTTTCCCGCCTTCATGTCCCGTCTTTCGGGATCCGGCGGATGGTTTAAAAAAATTTTGCCTTTATTGTCCCTCAGGCCTGGGATATCTTGGTTCCGGTTTCCCGGTTTCAATTTATGCTTCTGCTGCTGGTGCTTCTGCACTTGGAGCTTCTGGAGCTGCTTCAATTGCTACTGCTTCAACTGCTGCTTCAACAACTGCTTCTGGTGCAGTTCCTGCTGCTTTTTGCTCGTGGTGATTCAACAAAGCCGCAATAACGCGTTTTGCTGGAGATTGCAACAATCCAATTACTTCACCAATCAATTCATTCTTAGACTTGATTTGAGTAAGTGCTTTCAGATTATCGTTACCAGTGTAGATATCACCGTTGATAAATGCTGCTTTCAATACTGGTTTTTCAGTATTGCTTCCTTTGCGGAAAGAAGAGATAATCAAAGCTGGTTCTTTGGGGTTCTCAGAGAACATCAAAGCGGTTACATTGTGCAATGAATCATATACACCTGCATATTTTTCAGCATCCAATGCTTCCAAAGCTTTACGGATCAAAGTGTTCTTAGCCACTTTCATTTCTACCTGCTTGTCAAAGCAAGTTCTGCGCAGGTTAGAAACCTGTGCAACAGTCAATGCTTCTGTATCAGTGATATAAAAGTTATTGTATTGTGTGAACTTCTCTTTCAAGAGTTCAATCACCTCATTTTTTTGGTCTTTGTTCATAACTAATTTTTTTTACAACCCGGGTCATTTCAATCCCGTTTTACCGGGAACGATCACCAGGACTAGTTGATTAATGATTTGGTGTCCAATGTGATACCAGGACTCATGGTGCTTGCCATGCTTACTGCTTTCAGGTAGGTACCTTTGGAAGAAGATGGCTTCAACTTCAAGATAGCGTTGATCAGCTCAGTGCTGTTCTCAGTAATCTTTTCAGGAGCAAAAGAGATACGACCAATAGAAGCGTGAACAATACCAGTCTTATCAACTTTAAATGCAATCTTACCACCTTTCACCTCATTAACTGCAGCTGCAACATCATTTGTTACAGTACCAGTTTTAGGGTTTGGCATCAAGTTACGTGGTCCTAATACTTTACCCAGTTTACCAATTTTTGGCATAACTGCAGGTGTAGCAATGATCACGTCTACGTCTACCCAACCACTTTCAATCTTTTGGATGAACTCGTCAAGACCCACAAAATCAGCACCTGCTTCGTTAGCAGCTGCTTCTTTATCAGGAGTACACAAAACCAAAACGCGTTTGGTTTTACCAGTACCGTGTGGAAGAGATACGGTTCCACGTACTTGTTGATCAGCTTTCTTAGGATCAACTCCCAAGCGGATATGCAAGTCTACAGAACTATCAAATTTGGTGCAATTGATTTCTTTTACAAGGTTAGAAGCTTCTTTCAGGGAATAAATTTTGTTTTTATCCACCTTAGTTACTGCTACTTTTCTTTTTTTAGTAAGTGACATTTTCTAAATGATTTAAGGTGAATAATTAATTTTCCCAAGGGGCTTTACCTTCAACAGTAACACCCATAGAACGGGCTGTACCAGCTACCATGTTCATGGCACTGTGCAAAGTGAAAGCATTCAAATCGCTCATCTTGTCTTTGGCAATGGCTTCAACTTGATCCCAAGTTACTTTACCAACCTTTACACGATTGCTTTCTTTAGATCCTTTCTGAATCTTAGCTGCTTCCATTACCTGAACTGCTGCTGGAGCTGTTTTGATAACAAAGTCAAAAGACTTGTCTGTGTATACTGTAATCAAAACGGGAACTACTTTACCCATTTTGTCTTGAGTTCTAGCATTAAACTGCTTACAGAACTCCATGATGTTAACACCCTTTGAACCAAGGGCTGGACCTACTGGAGGTGCTGGGTTGGCGGCTCCGCCTTTCACCTGCAACTTTACGTAGCCTGAGATTTCTTTTGCCATTTTTTAGATTTTATTGGTGATATCGTGCTGCTTTTTAGCAACACTCCCAAAGTCAATCATTCTTCCTAAAAAGAACTTTTGGGGCGGCAAAGGTAAGGAATAATTGGAAAAATCCAAATTTAAAAGGCATTCATTAATTCAATGACCCTATAAATATCCAAGGCATCATGACAAGCAGAGCAAGGAAGGCTCAATGTAGTAGCATGAATTTCTTCTGAAATAGGAAAAGTTCTACCCTCAAACCATGGCGCCAGGGCTTTCTGATGATTGGGTGCAATAGGGTAATGAATTTCTGTGCCAACGCCGTTTTCCAACAAATAGGCTTTTAGGGCATCCCTACGGGGATGGCGCACATTGAAAATATGGTACACATCATCATAATCCTCATCAACAACAGGGAGTATGAAATCTGACTTAAGGTTTGACAAATACAAACTTGCTAGATCTCTTTTGTGGGCGGTGATAGCAGCTAGATAGGGTAATTTAATAGATAGGAAAATGGCTTGCAATTCGTCTAAACGGCTATTGAATCCAACCTGGTCATTTTGGTATTTTTGATGAGAACCATAATTCCGCATACTTCTAAGGGATGTAGCATAAACATCATTATTGGTTAGTATGGCTCCTGCATCGCCCAAAGCACCTAAATTTTTACTTGGATAAAAACTAAAACCAGCCAAATCACCCAATGTTCCAGCCAACCTCCCCTTGTACCTAGCATCATGAGACTGAGCGCAGTCTTCTATCACAGCCAAGCCATGCTTTTGGGCAATATGGTTGATGGGATCCATATCACAACACTTTCCATACAAATGCACTACTAAAATGGCTTTTGTGGCAGGAGTAATAGCCGCTTCAAATAAACTAGGGTCAATATTATAAGTATGCAAATTAGGTTCTACCATTACTGGTTGATGCCCAGCATGAATAATGGCTAGAATAGACGCTATATAAGTGTTTGAGGGAACAATTATCTCAGATCCAGAGGGCAAGTTCAAGACTTT
>JBEAPC010000046.1:0-3403 GCA_041164585.1 Bacteroidota bacterium | reverse complement strand
CTGCTAGAAGAACAGATGTATTGGTGTATCAAACACCCATCTTGGAAAATGACTTAACTCTGGCGGGGCCGATAGTTGCCGACCTAATGGTAGCTTTGTCAAGCACCGATGCTGATTTTGTAGTAAAGTTGGTAGACGTTTGCCCAGACGATTTTCAGTATGAATCAGGCTCCAACTATTTAATGGGCGGCTACCAAATGCTGGTAAGAGGAGAGATCATGCGTGGTAAGTATCGCAACAGCTTTGAAAAACCCGTACCCTTTGAAGTAAACAAACCTACCAAAGTGAAGTTTGAATTACCTGATGTAGCGCACACATTCAAAAAAGGTCATAGAATGATGATTCAAATTCAAAGTACCTGGTTCCCCATTGTTGACCGCAACCCGCAACAGTTTATGAACATCTATGAAGCAAAAAACGAAGACTTTAAAAAAGCTACCATTAAAATCTTCCATAACGCCTCTACCATTTCATTGCCGGTTTTAAAATAAGTCAAACAACATTAATTATTCATGAAACAAATTTTCATCAATCTTCCTGTAAAGGATTTAATGGCGTCTGTGCATTTTTACACCCAAATGGGATTTGTTGCCAATTCCATATTTAGTTTTGAAGACCAAAAATGTATGGCTTGGTCTGATCAGATTTTGGTAATGTTACAAACGCATAAGATGTTTCAATCAGGAAATGGAAAACCCATTCCTGAACCAAAAGAACATACCAATTGCAGTTTTACCCTTCCTGTTGAATCTGTAGAGCAGATGAACTCAATGGTAGAAGCTGCTTTGCAAGCGGGTGGTTTAGAGATAATGCCGAAAATTGAGGAAGATTTTATGCAGGTAAGAACCATCTCTGATTTGGATGGTCAAGTATGGGGCATCATTTTCCTGGACATGATAAAGTTTAATGCTTTAAAAGGTTAGTATAGGGGTAATTATTACTATTTAAAATTTGTAAAATCATTTAAATCAATTGTATGAAACAAATCGTTATTTTAATTATTAGTCTCCTAGTTGCTTATACTAGTTTTTCAAGTACCAAACAGTCTAGTCTTAACCTGAGTCAAGATTTTGTTACGGACACCCTTGTAAAAGACAGCCCCCTAGACTTAGTAGAAAGACAATTAAAAGCTTATAACGCCAGAAATGTAGACGCATTTCTAGAGCCCTATGCAGATGATGTTGAATTATATGAATTCCCAGATAAATTGATTTCTAAAGGCAAAGACGCTATGCGTAAAGACTACGAGGGTATGTTCAAAAACATCCCCAGCTTGCATTGTGATATTGTTGGCCGCATTATTCAACGCAATATTGTCATTGACAAAGAAAGTATTTCTGGTATGGGAAAGAATAAATTTGAAGCCACAGCCATCTATCATATTGAAAAAAATAAAATCAAAAAAGTATATTTTATTCAATAGGGCCGTCTATGTGAATCATGTAATATAGCTCTAGAACTGTGTAATAGTTTGCTGGTTCAATCTTTCATCTTTGTTGGGTATAACCATGACCCATGAAAGTATTAAAATCAGGCTATGCCCCAAATGCCCAAAAAGTTAAAAAGCATATGGTGATTATTGGAGCTGGTTTTGCTGGGTTAAAGTTGGCTAGAACCTTAAACAATCATCCCAATTATCATATCACGCTAATTGATAAAAATAATTACCACCAATTTCAACCCTTGTTTTATCAGGTAGCCATGGCCAATTTAGACGCCAGCAATATCTCTTTTCCACTGCGCAATATTTTTCAAAAAAGCAAGAATGTAACCATTAGGGTTACGGAAGTTATCTTAATAGATGCGCCCCATAATCAGGTACATACTACCAATGGAAATTTTACCTATGATTACTTGGTGATTGCCACAGGGGCAGTCACCAACTATTTTGGTAATGCTGCTATTGAACAATATTCCTTTCCCATGAAATCTACTTGGGAAGCCTTGCAAATTAGAAATACCCTGCTCACACATTTTGAAACTGCCATAACGGCCAATAGTTTGAAAGTTCAACAAATCTTATCTATTGTGATAGTAGGTGGAGGCCCAACGGGTGTTGAACTCAGTGGGGCATTGGCCGAGATGAAAACAGATACCCTTCCCTTGGAATATCCGGAATTGAATTTTGCTGAGATGAAGATCTACCTCTTAGAAGGTTCAGCGAAATTATTGGGTGCAATGACAACTGCATCTTACGCCAAAGCCAAGGATTATTTAGAAGATTTGGGTGTTACAGTTATGCTCAATACCATGGTTAAGGAATACAATGGTAGACAGTTACTTTTGCAAGATGGGAATATATTGGAATCAACTTTTGTCATTTGGGCTGCAGGTGTAAAAGGTAATGTGCCCCAAGGAATGGCACCAGAATTTGTCTCGAAATCCAATCAAATACCAACGGATGCTTTTCATAAAGTAATTGGAAGCACTAATGTCTATGCCTTGGGCGATGTGGCTCTCATGGCATCTGATGAATTTCCTAGAGGCTATCCTCAACTGGCCAGTGTTGCCATTGACCAATCGGTTAATTTAGCCAATAATTTTTTGCAGCTTTCTCAAAACAAACCCTTGCTTCCTTATCACTATACCAATAAAGGAAGTATGGCCACCGTTGGTAGAAATAAAGCCGTGGTTGATTTGGCCAAACCCAAATTGAGTTTTCATGGATTCTTTGCTTGGTTAATCTGGATGACCTTGCACTTGTTTTTATTGATAGGCTTTAAAAATAGGGTGGTGGTTTTTATTAACTGGATCTACAAATACATTACCCACCAACAATCATTGGCATTGTTATTTCCCAAACTGCATTCCAAAAACAAAACCTAAATTGTATGATAATTCTTGGTATGCAATTAACCAGTGGTAGAAAACTTGTATTCAGCATTTTACTTTGTGAAAGCGTGGGCATTATTAGTGGATTATTGGCCGGTGTTGCCAATAATCCATGGTTTGAAGCACTACTAAAACCAACCTGGAATCCTCCTGGCTATTTGTTTGGCCCTGTTTGGACGGTTTTGTATTTATTGATGGGTATTTCCGCTTGGTTGGTTTGGAAATCTACAGAGCTAATCTACAAGAAAAGAACGGCCCTAGTTTATTTTGCAATACAACTCTTTTTAAATTTTTGGTGGAGTATTGTCTTTTTTAATTTTCACTCCAGCTTCTTGGCACTTATAGACATTATTGCCATGTTGCTCTTTATCTCTTTAACCATCTTTGAGTTTTCAAAAATCTCTAAATTGGCTGCATGGTTATTAGTCCCTTATTTGTTATGGGTTTCTTTTGCCACTGCTTTGAACGGAACTATTTGGTATTTAAACAATTAACTTTGATGTATTAGTCTATTGCCATATCCCATGGTTACGTATATTTATCCGGCAAACCCCTAATGCATGAAATACAC
>JBEAPC010000045.1:0-18176 GCA_041164585.1 Bacteroidota bacterium | reverse complement strand
TGAATAGCATTGGCTGCTTTTTGGTGTGAACCAACTGCAAACTGATCTTGGTCTTCTCTATTAATATTGAATTCTTTGGCAACTGCTTCTGCAGTAAGACCCATGCTTAAATAATAATCGGGTTCGTCTTTGGCAATGGAATAAGAAGGAACTGTTTTCCAACCTGCGGTAGGAACCAAACTCATACTTTCTGTACCGCCAGCAATAATACATTCTGCCATACCAGACCTAATCTTAGCAGTTGCCAGAGCAATACTTTCTAAACCACTTGCACAATATCTATTAATGGTAAAACCTGCAACGTCTATACCCAATGCTTTGGCAGAAATGATTCTACCAAATTGCAAGCCTTGTTCAGCTTCAGGTACGGCATTGCCAACTATTACATCGTCTACTCTTTTGGGATCTAATTGAGGCATGGTAGCAACCAAGCCTTTGATTACTTCCACCGCAAGATCATCTGGTCTAAAAAAACGTAGACCTCCCTTTTTACTTTTGGTTACTGCGGTTCTAAATCCGGCAACTATATAAGCTTCCTGCATGGCATTTCATTTAATCTCTCCAAATGTAGGGGAAAATTCCTAACAGTTGTTTATGCAACTATTATTTTTTAGGCCTTGGGCTTGGGCTGAATCAGCTTTGAAAAGGGCTAAGTATCTTTGGACCATGATTTATCCCTTTGTCCGCAATCAGCTCTTCCGTTTTGACCCCGAGGCCGTACATCATTTTTCCATGAATGCCCTTAAAACGGCTTGTTCATTGGCCCCAAGCAGATGGATCTTGGAACAGCAATACCAGTTTGAACACCCCAGTTTGAAAAAAGACCTATTTGGGTTATCCTTTAAGAACCCTGTGGGACTTGGAGCAGGTTTTGACAAAAACGCCTTGTATTTGAAGGAGTTAGAGGTTTTGGGATTTGGTTTTGTAGAAATTGGAACCGTTACTCCTGTGGGGCAACCAGGTAATGAACAACCCCGTTTGTTCCGATTACCTAAGGACAAAGCCCTAATCAATCGGATGGGATTTAATAATGAGGGGGTAGCAGCGGTAAAAGCCAGACTGGCTCATTGGAATCAGGTAGCCAAACAGGAGAATAAACTGATTATTGGCGGAAATATTGGCAAGAACAAAGTCACTGAAAATGAAGACGCTTGGAAGGATTACGAGACCTGTTTTAGGGAGTTATTTGATGAAGTGGACTATTTTGTAGTCAACGTTAGTTCTCCCAATACCCCAGGATTGAGAGCATTGCAGGAGAAGGACTCCTTGACCAAGATCTTGGCCAATCTACAGCAGATAAACCAAGGAAAAAGCAAACCCAAACCGCTACTACTAAAAATTGCTCCTGATTTAACCAAAGAACAATTGGATGATATTGTGGCACTTTCATTTGACACCCAATTAGACGGTTTGGTTGCCACCAATACAACCATTAGCAGAGAAGGATTAAGCACGCCTATCCAAGAAGTTAATGCCATTGGCGCTGGCGGTTTGAGTGGCAAACCCGTTACCAAAAGGGCAACAGAAGTGGTGCAATATCTAGCACAAAACACCCAAGGAAAAATCCCCATCATTGCCAGTGGTGGCATTTTCACTGCAGAAGATGCCAAAGAAAAATTAGCAGCTGGTGCTAGTCTGGTGCAGGTATGGACCGGTTTTATTTATGAGGGACCTAGGATTGTTCGTAATATTTGCGAAGGCTTGGTTGGCTAATTAAAACTGAAACCTAAAGCTTCCAAAAATGCCAAACTTGTCACGCAATTCTCCGTGAACAGGTTGAGGTGCGGCTACACGCCAAACAAAATCTACCCTAAAAAATTTGAATATATTATCAACACCCGTACCCAATTCAATATAGGGTTTACCGTCTAATGACCTATAAGGATAATTGCCAACATAGTTCAATTGCTTGTTCATATCGGTAAGGGTTCCTACAATTCCTTTGGCAGACCAAAACTGTCTAAATTTTAGTTTTCTGGTCAGTGGTATGAATTTAAAAATACCCGGACCAAAATTATGCTCCAGATTAATTCCCGCATATTGGTCCGTTAAGTATTCAAAGCGATGCATTAGGTTGAACGCATATTTGTTGTAATAAAACATTTCATTCCCAGGCAACATGTCTAGCATTTGATAAGGCAGGGTTCCAATGACTTTTCCCGCAAACACATTGTAGTAAAGGGTTCCAAGCGGTGGCACTTTTGCAAAATGGGAAATGGTCAAGTCCATTTTGTGGTAATCATAATTGCTATTAAATACTTTGGTAAAACCCTTGGTGTATTTAAAATCAATCACGGGATACAAACTACCCAAACTAACGCGCAAGAAATTGTCTTCAATATTTCTTTCTAAATATGCATATCGCAACCGCAATGTGGTTTCAAAAGTATTGAATGGATTAGGGCCTTTTGATGGAAAATATTCTTTACCGGGCAGGTTTTCCAAAGCGGTATATTGTTTACTTGATGCAGACAAGCCATAGCCTAAACCAATAGGTGTTTCTTTAAAAAATTCAATTTTCTTTTCTTCTAATTGTTGAAACTTAAAAGGAATATTGGGTCTACGAAAAAGGGTTCCAAATATATTATCGGTACCCATTTGGTCATAAGAAACCTGACCATTGTCTAAGTCATTCCTATAATAGAGTTTCAAGTATGTCCAGTTCTCTCTATCAAACAACCACTTGGCTTCTCCCCCGCCCTTGAACATACCGTCCTTGGTACCATAAGCCCCATATCCGGTGAGGTATAGTTTTTTATGAAACCCTCTATTGGTAGACAGGTCAAATCTAAAACGGGTGCCTTCCCAATTATTCCCACTGATCCAATAATACCAAGGACCCAAACGAATATTACCCACGTCACGCGTGCCTTTGACAATAGTCTGAGCCAATTCTCTGTAAAAAATATAGGTACTATTCTTTGTGAGGGTATCCAATACTTTGTAGACGGTTCTTTCGTTCTTGTCTAGTGGCTCGTGTCTACGCTGATTCCAAAAACTATCGGTATTGTTTTCTGTATTGGGCAACAAGTCAACTTGCTGTACTTTCTTGGTCTTGCTCAGATCATCTAAGGCATTGGCGTCATTTAAAACCACGTGCTCATAAGTAGTGGTCTTACGGCCTTTGATCCCTAGTTTCCCTTTGCCCAGCGGGGCGATGTCTACTACAAATCTGTCCTTGTATAAGAACCAGGTACTGTCATTCACCAAATGGTATTCCTGAATGAGTGAGAGCCCTTCAATAAAATTGATACTCGCGTCTGGCGATGGACGCATGGTTACTTTTTGAATAGCAAAACTGGTATCGTTTACCCAACAATCTCCTTCAAAAGTACTCTCCCCTTTACGCTTAGCTGTAAAACGCAAATGCACCAAGCGTTTACCACTGAGATAAGCCGTATCTGCTAGTTTAAAATTATAGTAATTGTCTCCGTTGGTATGAAAAGGACTGATAAAATCGCGGGTGAAAACAGGAATATAATTACTATATACATTCACGTTTTGGTACATACCTCCCAGTTCCTTGATCAGACTTTCATTCTCCAAACCATTGGTGCGCGTGGCTTTGATAACTTCATGAATTTTCTCCGGATCTCTTCTATAGTAATAATCAGACAATGTTTCTGTGAGGTAAACAGGCAAATAAGGTTTGCTACTTTCAGCAGAGTCAACATAGCTCAAAACAAATCCAAGTGGCTTGAGCAGGATATTGTTTTTCAATTTATCCTGACGCACATTATTCAGATCCATTTCTAATTTGTTGTAGATCTCATAAGAATAACTCTCCCATTTGGTGCGGTTGTTCTTGTCTTTATTGGCCATGATCTTGCGCCAAAACCAAAGTGAACGGTTATACTTGCTTTTCACAACTGCTTCTCCAGAGGGGGGTAATACTTCTATCCGCAATTCAACAAAACCACTGTCTCTAAATGCTTTTACAGGAATCACTAATTTCTTATAACCCACACTCATGATTGTAACAGAATCAGTGGGTAGGACTCCTTGCTGGTCTACGGAAAACTTTCCAGCAGAATCCGTTAGTACTCCTTTCTTAGACAATTTAAATTCTACAGAGGCAAAGGGAATGGGTTCATCGCTTTGCTTGTCTTTGACCACGCCAGACAAGCGCTTGCCTTGAGCCATTGAGAAATGGGCCAATAACAAGAATACACATACAAATAGAACAGGTTTCCCTTGATAAAACATGAGCAAAAATAAACGGTTAAGCTATGGCAGCATCCGTTTTAACGTTTGGTTAGAAGTCAAATCCTAGTGAGAAATACCAAATAGGCTTTCCAACAAAGATTCCTTTCATTGGCCATGCCGTATCCAGTTTCATAAAATAACCCAACAAAGTACTCCTAATACCAAACCCATATCCACCGGCAAAAGGTCCTAGTCCACCAGCGTCAATTCTCACAGCCACATTGCCTGTTGGAACACCACTAGGGTCAAGGTTTTGAATATATTGACCAGGACGGGTAATGCCATTGTATTGACCATTCCAAGCAGAGCCCAAGTCAATAAACTGGGTCAGTTGAAAATTGCGGATAAAGGCATTATTGATAGGTCTATTAATTAAGGTAGAGAAAATGGGCAAACGGAATTCAGAGTTCAATACAAATGCATTATTACCATTGGCAATGTTTTGATTATAGCCACGCATGTTTACCGCCAAAGTTTGAAAAGCATAACCCTGATCTGGAGCAGGAGGATTGTTGTTGAACTTAGGACCTATCCAACCATCCATACCTCCTAGGTAATAAATGAGTTTTTGATTACCCCAACTGAAATCGGCGGCAGCCCTACCAGCCCAAATAAAGTTCCGATAGATTTTGACATACTTGCGTGCATCAAATCCAAAATTAAAGGTCATTTTGTTATTGCCATAAGATGTTTTGTGCATGGGCATATTCACATCCATATAGATTTTGAAACGCAAACCATTCCAAATATTTTGTGTTGGATTAATGGTATTATCATGTACATATTCAAAGCGAGTTAATAAGAATTTAGAAACTGTATCGGCATATTTTAATGCTGCCGGATCAGGTAATCCCGCATTGTTATCATAACTACGTAATACGCCCCTATCATTTCTGTAAGCAACTGTTGCACGCAAACTTTTTACTTCATTGAAAGGATAAGAGACATTGGCTTGATAGAGGTTGGTGTACAATTCATTATTGTAACTAGTATTATAGAAATTGGTCACATTACTTCTATAATAAGTAATTCCCCAATCCAGCCTGCGGCGATAGTTTTGGAAACTAAAGAACACGTCTTTGTCTTTTAAGTTGGTACCAAAACGCAATCCACCTACAAACTTAATGTCTTCCATCAGATCAGAAGTTCCTACACGGAAAGTGAAATTCAAATCATTCCCGTTATTCAATTGAATAGGTCCTGAACCACCTGCATAGGGTTGGTATCTGTTGATCAATACATTATTGGTAAAACCTGCTAAAATAAAGTCACTACTAAACTTCATTCGGTAGTCAAAGAGTTTGGCCTTGCTTAAGATAGAAGCCCTAGCATTGTTTTCCATCAAAGAACGAATGGCAGCTGAACTATCTGGCAATTCGTCTGCAAATTCATTTTGAAATACATTCCCTGCTTTTCTTGCACTGTCTTTGACAACTGGTTTGTTGTTGTAGAAAATGGCTTTACCCTCAGCAGCCCTTTGCTCGTCCATGGTTTTTTTCATGAACTCCGTAGGTCTGGAATTGGTATTTCTTCTAACTAGTGCAATAGAATCTACTTTTAATTTATAGAGGAATTTATAATCTCCTTCTTGACGCACTTCACTTACCTGACCATTGTTACCAGCAATCCTGGTTTCTTTGAGCGAGCTTTGATAGTTGGTTATGGGGAATGTGTATGTACTGTCTCTGAACACTTGAAAATAACTGACGCTATCAGGCTCATTCTTACGCCAAGCTACCAAGGTAGAGTCAAACTCTTTGTTACTAGGATTGTGTAAGACTTCATCACCTATATAGTACAAGGTATCAACGCCATTTCTAGAAGTACCAAAGAAACCTGCCCAGCGATTGGCAACACCATTTTGGTCAGATACAAAGGTGAAGTGGTTGGTATTGTACTGCATGGGGTAGCGCGCATTCCCAAATTTTTGATTGGTCATTTGAGCCACTTGTTTGCCTGGACCACCAGCAGACATATCGGTCAAGAAAATATTAAACCTATTCCTGCTTGGCAACACCGTATCTGAACTTGGCGCAGATCCGCTTGGTCTATTAGAAGAGAATACAATCCCTACCCTATTTGGAAAAGCTACAAAACTTGGATCTAAGTCATCATAGACATCATTGGTTACCTGGGTTAATTTGTTCTCTTCAATATTATAAGTATAGATGTCTGAATGCCCGTTCTTTACAGCACTCATGACCAACTGGTTGGCATTGAGCATAAAGCTAGCATCCAAAATCTGGTCAAAGCCTTCAATGGTTTGTTTGTAGCGTTTGTACTTGGCAATAATGTCATAGACAAACATTTTGGTCTTGCCAGCTTCCCAATACATGACCAATAAACGAGTTCCTTTTACATCCCAAGCAAGAATGGGATAATTTGGATTGATATCACCCAAATTGGTGCGTACACCCAATTGCAATAAGGTTTTTTGCTTATAGAAGTTCTCAAAATACTTAACGCTATAAATCCCTTTTTTAAATTCTACCACCGCGTAGTTATTACTTCTTGGGGTTGGATTGGCCTGAAAACGGAAATAATCATTTTTACTCACGTCTTCAGAAATATTCAGAGAACCTTTAACAGCGTTTCTTCTAGCACGAATGTCTTTGGCGTATCTGTCTTGCTCTGCTTGCATAAACTCAGCTAGCACGTCTTTGAATTTGATTTTACAAATCCTCAAAGCCGCACTATTTAGGTTTTTATAAATCCTAGCTAAGTAAAGCATGTAAGTGATATTCTCCTTACGGTACTTATTGCCAAAATAATACCAGAAAGCATGACCTGCTAACAAGGGCTTTTCAAAAGCAAACTGATAAAAAGAATTATATCTACCACTAAGCAAAGCGCTTTTGAGTTCATCATCCAATTCCGTACTCCAAGGTTCTGCTGCATAAGCCACATATCCATCTACCAACCATTTGGGAAGGTCTAATAAAGCTTGGTTGCTAGCAAATTCTCCAATATCGTCTCCAAAAAGTAGGTTATCAGTAAGTACTTTGGCAATCCCCTCACGTACACTTCTTTTCAAGTGGTTGTGATTACCATCAAAATAGACTATGATTTTATTGTTCACCAATTTGGTAGATCCGCCAGAATTCTGCCAGTCCATACCCAAACCCACGTTACTGCTTTTATAATCGTTGTAATTATTATATACCAAAATATTGGCCCTGCGTTGCAAGCTGTACTCAGTAAAGTTTTCAAGAGAAAGTAATTCTTCCTCAGCAACCTGAGCTACAAATTTGCCCAGTTCTACACCGTTTTGGGTAGTATAGGTATTGAAATTGGGAGACTGATAGAACTTCCAAACAAATTTCTTGTGTTGCACCCTGTTTTTTCCAAACATCACGGTATTCACCTGTGCCTGAGAAAGGAGGGGAAAAAGAAAGCATAGGAAAAAGACCCATTTATTCATGCGATTGCGTTGCATATCCGAACTTTAGTATTTTAAAATTAGTCATTTACCATTAAAAGCGGTCTAAAATTACCCATATGCTCCATGTTAAAGTTTTCACATTCAGTCCTATCCAAGAAAACACCTATGTGCTCTACAATGATGCGGGTAATGCCCTGATAATAGACCCGGGATGTTATTTTAGCGCTGAGCAAGAAACGTTAAAAAACTTTTTAAAAGATACGGGACTAACCCCGGTTCAGTTGCTCAATACCCATTGCCATTTAGACCATGTTTTTGGGAATGACTGGGTACACAAAACCTATGGACTAGAGCTATACCTTCATCCTAATGAAGAAAAAGTGCTGGCATTTGCCCCAAAATCGGGCGAAACATGGGGAATGCCTTTTACTAATTATAGTGGCCCCTTGCGCTTTTTACATCCAGGAGACAAGGTTTTTTTGGATGAAGATGAATTGAGCATCCTATTCACGCCCGGACATTCTCCCGGAAGTATCTGTTTTTATTGTGAAAAACAGGGCTTTATCATTGGGGGCGATGTGTTGTTTTACCAAAGTATTGGCCGTACAGACCTGCCCATGGGAAGTCATGAAACCCTATTACATAGTATTCGGGAAGAACTATTTACCCTACCCGATGCCGTGATTGTGCATCCGGGACATGGCCGCCCTACAAGAATTGGACACGAAAAAGAATTCAACCCCTTTTTGACTTAATTCTTGGATTCCCATCAGAAAAATGGGTTTTCTAGCAAATTAGCCGAACTTTAAGAAAATTGATTGTATGTCTACTTACGCAGATTTGGCCGTTGGCCGATATTACTTGATCACTGAAAACCAAGGAGAGGAACTCATCTTGATTCAGCCCATGATGGAAACTAGCTTGGCCATTTTTTCTATTTTGCACGATGCAGGAGAAGAAATTACTTATTGGCGCAAGAAAACGGATCCCATTGCAGAAATCTTAGAAGAACTATCAGATGAAGAAGCTTTGGCTTATGAACTGATGTTTGATGAAGACGAAGCAGACGAGGATTGGGAAGACGATTAAGGTTTTTGCCCAATTTTTTCTGGTTGATTAAAAGCGGTGATAAAAATGGCTCCCAGATTTTTATGTGGGGGCACATAGTCATCAAAAGTTTCCTTGTATTTGAGACCTAATTGTTTGGCCATATTGTTCCAAAGATTGGGCCAGTTTAGGTTTTGCCCAACCCTAAGTGTTTCGCTGATTTCATTAATCAGCCCCTTATTAATCACACCTGTTCCCACTTGTTTGGTAGAAATAATCTGGGCGCTAGGGCAAATATCTAATACATCATTCAGGTTTTGATAACCACCGCATCCACCCAAAATCACCAACTTGGCCGATGGGGCCAATTGCTCAATGGTTGAACGTAAGTGGTAGCTATGTCCACGGTGAATCACAATGGAGGGTTCTAATCCTTTGTCAGCTAAATAATTGCTCAAACTAGCTTGGGCCTTGGCGTCTAGGTCTAATTTCTCATTTAGTGGCTTGTTGGCATAAATGGTTACCGGCACACCTGTTTTGGCAACTAGTTCAACCCATTCTGGTTTTTGAATCACCCGCCATTTGCCATTATTAAACCCAGCTAAAAAAGCCAAAAACACATTCATCCCATCGTTATCTCCATAGAAAAATTGCTGAATGACTATTCTTCCTGAACTGTCTTGTAATAACTGATTGGCCATTTCATACACAGGATCAATGCCCAATTCTTTTGCAATATCTACATGACAACTACTGTCTAGGGATTGAAACAATAAGTCTAACATTTTGTAAATACGCAGGCCTTTTTTGTTTTGTGCATTCCAGTTTTTCAAACGATTCAATTGAACCCTATCCAGTATTAATTGTCGCAATTGTGGCTGGTAAATACTAGAATAAGAATCGGCAACGTCAACTGCGTCTTCTAAACTTGCGCTTAGCTCCAATCCGTCTACAAAACTTTCCATTCTTTTTTTGGCTGATGCTGAATCCATTCTTCGCAGAAAATCATCCAAAGTGTTATACGCTGCAGAAACCCTGATAAATTTTTTAAAAAAATCATTGTTAACCATGGAGAGTAAAGTATCTGCATTGGGCTCTAACATTTTCTGAAAAATCCTAGGATAAACCCCACTCACAAAACTTGAGGTATAGAGTTCTGACTCTCCCATTACAGCAAGGTAATAGAGTTCCGCTGCAGTTAATTTATCTAGTACTTTAAACCTGATTTTTAAATCGCGCAGCTCGTGTAAAGCATTGATTTCATTGATATATAGCTCAACGGCTTTGGATCGCAATTTGGCTGTTAACACTTTTTCCAACAGTGGCGTATCCCCTTTTTGCATTCTTCCCGCATATTCAATTCTAGTATCAACTAAGAGTTTATAATACCTAGACGCAGAATCATCTACAAGTAGGGGTGTTATGTCTTCCATACTATATTTTCCATGGTACAATTGGTCTAAAAAAGGAAAATACATTCTGCCTGTTTTGGTCAAAGACAATTGACCAATAATTTTTACCAAGCTATGATTTACAGACTGAATTTTTCTACCCAAGTCATTGGGTGCTGCAGCAAAATTATAGAGCTTTTCAGGGTCGTGAAAAGCTGCTTGAACAATAAGCGTATCAGCAAAAATGTTTTGTGGTTGCTTGGATAAAGTATTCAATATTTGATTGGGATAAATTTGACAATATTTCCAAACAAGCAAGTCTTTTGCGGCTGGAATGGCTTGGTTAGTTTTTAGACAGAAATTATCAATAAGTATATTCCCAATCACTAATTCATTGTTTTCAAAAACAGGATAGATTGACTGATCTGCCAATGCCAGTTTCATGGCTTGTTGATAGGCTTTGATTAAAGGCTCCAATTGATTCAATCTAATTTGACCAGCCTGTTGAAATTGCAAAAACCCTGTGAGTACTTCATTCACACTTCGCAACCAACGATATTTGGTATTATCGTCTAGTTGTTGATTCCTTTCTATTTGAGCCCTTATACCCGTAATGGTTTCGTCTACCCAAACCATGGATTTCTGGTAACCACTGTCTCTAACTACCGGTAATTGGTTGATTTTTTGAATGGAGCCAATTATGTATTCATGGTGCAATTGGCGCATAGCAGGAATCAAGGGCATAGCTAACTCATCCTGCGCTAGGAGCAAGATGGGTAAGAGCATCAATAGAAAAAGCGCCTTGATTTGTTTCATTATCTTTTCAAAAATACTACCAAACCAGGCAAAAAGGTCAAATAGGGCTTTTTACAGTTAACAATAACATAATAGTAGTAAATAGACATATTGCCAATCATTCAAATTAATTTTGTGGAAACATAGCGTTAACATGGAAGGCAAAGCAAAAAAGATTTTGATTGCAGACGACGAACCGGATATACTGGAGATTATTGGGTATAACCTGACTAAGGAAGGATATGAGATACATACTGCCAAAGATGGAAATGAAGCTATTGAAAAAGCTAAGCAGCTCAATCCAGACCTGATTATTCTAGACGTGATGATGCCTAGAAAAACTGGAATTGAAGTTTGCCAGATTCTACGTTCTCAAATCATGTTTCAAAACACCTTGATTATTTTCTTAACGGCTTTAAGTGATGAGGCTTCTGAAATTAAGGGTTTGGAAAATGGTGCTGATGATTATGTAAGCAAACCCATTAGCCCTAAAGTTTTAACTAGCAGGGTCAATGCTTTGTTCCGCAGAATTCATCTACAGATTTCAGATATCAAAACCTTGGTTATTGGAGATATCAATATTGATCCAGTTAAATTTATGGTGCAAGTAAGTGGCTCGGATGTGGTGTTAGCCAAAAAGGAATTTGAACTACTCTATCTATTAGCTTCAAGACCGGGTAGGGTTTTTCTACGCAATGAAATCCTATCTCAAATCTGGGGAAATGATGTAATAGTAGGGGATAGAACCATTGACGTACATATTCGAAAAATCAGACAGAAAATGGGGGTAGATTGTATAAGTACAGTTAAAGGAGTAGGTTATAAATTTGACCTTTAAGCAAGGGGGTTCTATTTAATTCTAGTAACTTTCCTGAACAATACCCGCAAGTGAATCCCAAAAACCTTAGTCCCAAACAGCTCTCTGCGCTTACTGCCCTGGCCATTTCAATGCCAGTGTCACTTGGTTTTTTGTTTATCACAGAACTATGGCTTGTCTTTATTGTAGCATTGTGCGTTAGTTTTTTAGGCTCCTATCTTTTATTCCAATTTGTGCTAGAATGGTTTATTTATCGCAAGATTAAATTGATCTATAAATTCATTTATCAAACCAAGGCCAACAAAAGAGAAGAGACTTATTACAAATATATTTTACCTCAAAAAAGTATTGACGAAGTAAGGGAAGATGTTGAACAATGGGCCGAGCAAAGAAGCGCAGAAATTGAATTATTAAGGTCTAATGAGGCCTACAGAAAAGAGTTTTTACAAAACCTATCTCACGAATTCAAAACTCCCATTTTTGCCATTCAGGGATATGTAGATTCATTATTGGATGGGGCCATAGAAGACCCTGTGCTTAGTAAGCGATTCTTAGAAAATGCCGCCAAAAACGTAGACCGGATGGTAAACCTAGCAGCGGACTTGGATGAGATTACCAGATTAGAAAGTGGTGAACAACCTTTGAATAAAACACCATTTATTATTCAGGACCTGATTAGGGAAGTATTTGAAACCCTTTCTATCAAGACCAAGGCTAAAAATATCAAGACCAGTATTAAAAAAGGTTGCGAACCACCCATACTGGTTTATGCAGATAAAGAAAAAGTAAGACAGGTCATTAATAATTTAATGGTAAATGCCACTAAATATGGCAAACAGGACGGTAGTATTGTAGCAAGTGCCTATCAAACCGATGGCAAACACGTACTAATTGAATTTAGTGACGACGGAATTGGCATTGCAGAAGAGCATTTACCTAGGATCTTTGAACGTTTTTATAGAACAGACCGAGGTAGGAGCCGGAACGCTGGTGGTAGCGGTTTGGGGCTTTCAATCTGTAAACATATAATTGAAGCCCACGGAGAAAGTATGCATGTTAGGAGCAAATTAGACGTTGGAACTACCATTGGATTCACCCTCTCCCAGCCTTTTTAAGCTTTTCTTTGAAGGTAATAAATATTTTTATTTTATTTAATATTATCTAATTGTTAACAATTCGTTTTTCGGCAATAACATTTAGTCCAGACCTAATTTTGCGCAAAACTAAGTACCATGGGTATTAATACAATCGGTAAGTTCTTCATGCCAAAAAACAAAGTGTTTTATGAATTGTTTGAAGACGTAGCTGAAAAAGTGCACGAAATGGGTATCAAACTCAAAGAATTGGTAAGTGAACCAGATGCCAACAAACGTGTAGCATTCTTAGCTCAAATTGAAGACTTAGAGCACAAAAATGATGACAATACACATCGTATTTTCACTGAATTAGGTAGAAACTTTATCACCCCTTTTGACCGTGAAGACATCCACTACTTAGCTACTGCATTGGATGATATTGCTGACTATATTTATGCTTGTTCTAAGAAGATTAACTTCTATAACGTTAACCCTAACGATACTGGTATTCAGAAAATGGCCGACTTGATTTTACAAGGAACCATTGAAATTAAGAAAGCCGTTTTTGGCTTGCGCGATATGAAGAATCTGCGTGCTATGACTGAGGCTATGGTTAAGGTGAATAGCATTGAAAACCAAGCAGACGATGTGTTTGACATGAGTATTGAAATTTTGTTCCAACAAGAAAACGATTTCAAAGAAGTGATCAAGAAAAGAGAGATTTACCAAGTGATGGAAATTGCTACCGACAAGTGTGAAGATGCTGCCAATGTGATTGAGTCCATTATCATCAAATACGCATAACCCGGTTTCAAGAATCTCCTGACTACCAAAACATTCGCTTATGTTCACGATGCTTGTTATCATCATTGTCCTTGCCTTTGTATTCGACTATATCAATGGATTTCATGATGCTGCCAATAGTATTGCAACTATTGTATCTACAAAGGTGCTGACCCCATTTCAAGCCGTGCTATGGGCTGCTTTTTTCAACTTTGCTGCCTTTTTCATTTCTAAATATGTGTTCAAAGAATTTGGAATTGGTAATACAGTTGCCAAATGGGTTCATGCAGAGTTTATTACACTAGAAGTGATTTTAGCTGGTATTTCTGCAGCCATTATCTGGAACCTGATTACTTGGTGGTTTGGCATTCCTTCTAGTTCTTCTCATACATTGATGGGTGGATTTATTGGTGCGGCCTTGGCCAATGCCAAAGGCTTTAGTGATGCTGGTGTAGACGTGATTAACTATGCTAAAGTTGTTCCTACCTTCCTTTTTATCTTTATGGCTCCATTGATAGGTATGTTCATTGCGTTCTTTATTACCATCTTGATAGTCCATCTCTGTAAACGATCCAATCCTTATAAAGCTGAGAATTGGTTTAAAAGATTGCAATTGGTGTCTTCTGCTGCTTTTAGTATTGGACATGGTGGTAATGATGCCCAAAAAGTTATGGGAATTATTGGAGCAGCCATGATTTACTATCAAAGTAAATTGGGGGTTAAAATGGATTTTAACCAGTTTGTAACTGCTTATGGTTGGGTACCTTTCACCAGTTTTCTTTGTATAGGTTTGGGTACCATGAGTGGTGGTTGGAAGATTGTAAAAACCATGGGTACCAAGATTACCAAAGTAACTCCATTAGAAGGGGTTGCTGCAGAAACTGCTGGTGCCATTACCTTATTCATGACTGAACACTTTAAAATCCCTGTTTCAACAACCCATACCATTACAGGTTCCATTATTGGGGTAGGTGCTACCAAGCGTTTGAGTGCTGTTCGTTGGGGTGTTACCATTAACCTACTTTGGGCTTGGATTGTAACCATTCCTATTTCAGCATTATTAGCTGCTACTATCTTCTATATTTTGAAACTATTTATCTGATAAACAGGCTGTTTCACGCATAATTGGATAGTTCAATTTATATTGCACTATATATTCCCTATTATGAGAAAGATCTTGGTTACTGGTGGTTGTGGTTATATTGGATCACATACTATTGTAGACTTATTAGAGAACGGATATGAAGTTATTTCTATTGATGATAACTCTCGTTCTTCCGCATTTAGCGTAAACGGTATTGAAAAAATTACCGGAAAAAAAGTCAAGAATTACAAGGTAGACTTAAAGAATTTTGATGAGACCCAAGCCGTCTTTCAAGAGAATACAGATATTGCTGGCGTAATCCATTTTGCTGCTTATAAAGCCGTTGGAGAATCGGTAGCAGCTCCCCTACTTTATTTTGAAAACAACTTGTTTTCTTTGATCAATTTATTGAAATGCGTAGAAGAGTTTAGCATTCCACATTTTGTGTTTTCTTCTTCCTGCACCGTTTATGGCAATCCAGATAGTATTCCTGTTACAGAAGCATTCCCTATTAAAAAAGCAGAATCGCCCTATGGCGCTACCAAACAAATGGGAGAAGAAATGCTCACTGATTTTACCAAGAATGGCGCTTGTGATGCCATCCTGTTAAGGTACTTTAATCCAGTTGGTGCTCACCCTACTGCCATATTGGGAGAACTACCCATTGGTAAACCACAGAACTTGGTTCCTGCTATTACTCAAACCGCTATTGGCAAATTGCCAAAAATGAAAGTGTTTGGTGATGACTATGATACCAGAGATGGTAGTTGCATCAGAGACTATATACATGTTTGTGATATCGCGCACGCGCATACCCTAGCTATACAATACTTAGAAAATGCCAAGAATGAAGGCCCTTGTGATATTTTCAATTTGGGAACCGGTCTTGGTGTAACGGTTTTGGAAGCCATCCAAACTTTTGAAGAAGTAAGTGGCGTGAAACTGAATTATGAAATTGCTCCTAGACGCCCAGGTGATGTAATTGCCATTTATGCCAACAATGACAAAGCCGTTAACAAACTAGGCTGGAATATCAAATATGGCATCAAAGACATGATGAAAACCGCTTGGGAATGGGAACTCAAACTCAAGGCTGAAGCCGATAGTGTAAAGAATAACTAGTTATTTTTTCAAACCATTATAATAATTGAAAACAGTCTCATAGTCAGACTGTTTTCTGCATTTAAGGCTATTCTGTTTAATAAATGCAGCTAGTTCAGAAGACTTGTCTTTGAGTAATTCTAAGATCTCAGCCTCCCCTTTGGTTAATTTTTTGATGCTTCCATTAGCGGCACCATATAACTGATACACTTTGTCTACGCGCTTGGTGGTTACTGCACTGTTGAATTCTTTGTATTCTACTTCAGAGAATTGGGTACTCAACAATAGTTTAGCAGAACCACTAATTATTACTTTATAATAAGTGCCTGCGTCTAGCCCATCTATAGAAGGAAATAAGTTTTCAAAAACCGTGGTTTTATCTGGTTCTGAAATAATCACTTTTCTAATATCTGATGTGGCTTGCATAAGCTTGCCATCCCAATCGGTATAATAAATGATATTGGACTTGAGGTTGAATTTGATTTTTTTGTCCTTGTATTCCTTACCACTGGCATCAACTAAAGTAGCGGGCAAAAACTCATCATTAAAGAAATAACTGCCTTGTAATTCCAACACTTTATCCGGCGTCAATGGCGCCCCATTTAGGGCTTGCAAATTTTGACCACCCCCAATATTAATTTGGGATTGTGCAGTTGCCATTAGGCAACTAAAAACCATTGCAAGAAGCAGGAATTTGGATGACATAGGATTGTTTTATGTATCCAAACTACAATAAAATCTTATTGGTTGAGCATTTTCTCTGCATTTTCAGCCATTTGCAAAGCCTCAATAAAATCTTCAATCTCTCCGCCAATGACGGCATCCAAATTATAAGAGGTAAGACCAATTCGGTGATCGGTTACGCGTCCTTGAGGCCAGTTATAAGTTCTGATTTTGGCACTTCTGTCTCCAGTACTTACCAAAGTCTTACGCTGACGTGCAATCTCGTCTTCTTGCTTGCGTACCTGCTCTTCATATAACCTTGTACGCAACATGGTCATGGCTTTTTCGCGGTTGCCCAACTGAGATCGCTCTGTTTGACAAACCACTACCACGCCTGTAGGAATATGGGTTAAGAATACCTTGGTTTCAACTTTGTTTACATTCTGTCCGCCCGCACCACCACTTCTGGCTGTCTCCATTTTCACGTCACTTTCCTTGAGTTCAAAATCCACTTCTTCCGCTTCTGGCATCACAGCCACAGTTGCGGCTGATGTGTGCACCCTACCTTGGGTTTCCGTATTGGGTACACGTTGAACACGGTGTACACCACTTTCAAATTTCAAAGTACCATATACGTCTTCACCTGTTACTTCTACAACTACTTCTTTATATCCACCAACGGTACCTTCACTCTCTGTTACAATATTGGTTTTCCAACCTTTCTTACTACAATAGCGCAGATACATACCCAATAAGTCACCTGCAAACAAACTGGCTTCATCCCCACCTGTTCCAGCTCTAATTTCCAAAATGGCATTTTTGTCATCTTGTGGATCCTTTGGAATCAATAGTTTAGTCAGGGCTTTTTCTAATTCATCCTTCTTCAACTCTAGTTCTGGCAATTCCATCTTGGCCAATTCCCGCATGTCTTCATCTGAACCGTTTAGGCTTTCTTTGGCAAATTCATAATCGGCCATTACCCTTCTATAAGTTTCATAGGGCTGAACAATCTTTTCCAAGGAACGGTATTCCTTACTCATAGCACCATACTCCTTTTGATTATTAATAATCTCGGGGTTGGTGAGTGCAATACCCACTTGTTCAAATCTAGCCTTAATGGCGTCTAGCTTATCCAGCATAACCTAATTCAATTTTAAGTCTGCGAAGGTACGGTTTTACTCAGGATCAGAGAAGCTTTCAGTATATACATCACCCATGTTAAGAAATCATTACCAAATGGTTATTAAATTGTTAGCTTTTGGTTAGGGATTATTTTTGCCACACTAACAAAACAACATGAGAAAAAGCCTGATATCCCTAGTTTTTATAACTATTTCTTCCGTTTCATATGCACAACATGATACTGCCACTAAAAAACCAGTAGCTGTACCAGAAAAAAAATGGTTTGAAAATATTAGCATTAGGGGTTATTTACAAGTTAGATACAATCGGCTTTTAGAAACCAACTCAAAACTGGGCAATGAGCAGGGTGACAGAAGTTGGGGAGAAAATGGTGGATTTTTCTTAAGAAGGGCCAGGGTTATCCTATCAGGTCAGATTAGCAAACACGTTTATTTTTATTTTCAACCTGACTTTGCAAGTTCCGCCTCATCCACATCCCTGCATTTTGGGCAATTAAGAGACGCTTATTTTGACATTGGTTTAGACAAAGACAACGAGTACAGACTAAGAGTAGGCCAAAGTAAAGTGCCTTATGGATTTGAGAATATGCAATCTAGCCAAAACAGGTTGCCATTAGATAGAAATGACGCCTTGAATAGTTCTGTTGTGAACGAACGTGATATGGGTGTATTCTTTTACTGGGCACCCA
>JBEAPC010000044.1:0-2858 GCA_041164585.1 Bacteroidota bacterium | reverse complement strand
TTCTGGGGTGAATCCAAAGAAGTTTGCACTAAGTTTCTCAATGATTTTGAAGGGGCTGAATATATAGTTGCGCCTTCTGCATCTTGTGTAGGTTTTGTGCGGAATGAATACGGCAAACTCTTTGAAAATTCTGCCCATTTACAACAGGCGCAGAAAATCAAAACCAGGATATTTGAACTCTCCGAATTCTTGATTGATATTCTACAAATAGATGACTTAGGCGCCAAGTTTGAGGGTAAAGCTACTTACCACGATAGTTGTGCTGCATTGCGTGAATGCAAGATCAAACAAGGCCCTAGACAGTTATTGAGCAAGGTAGCAGGACTAGAATTGGTTGAGATGAATGATGTTGAAACCTGCTGTGGCTTTGGGGGCACTTTTGCCGTAAAATTTGAACCCATTAGCGTTGCTATGGGGGAACAAAAAATTACCAATGCTGGTGCTACAGGTGCTGACTATTTGATTAGTACAGACATGAGTTGTCTCATGCATATCAATGGTTGTTTACAAAACCATGGCTCCCAAATGCAGACCCTGCACTTAGCCGATGTGTTGGCAAGTGGGTATTAGCAACTTTTTATGCTTTACGTTGTTCTTTTAGCATCCTTTGACTTTTGAAAATTTTATATGAACTATTGGTTAATCAAATCAGAACCTTTCAAGTATAGTTGGGAACAGTTTGAACAAGAAGGCCTGACCATGTGGGATGGTGTACGCAATTATGGCGCACGCAATAACCTCCGCTCCATGAAAAAAGGCGATCTGGCTTTTTGGTACCATAGCAATGAAGGAATGGAAATTGTAGGTATTGCCAAAGTGGTCAAAGAAGCATATCAAGATCCTACCACAGATAATCCAGCTTGGTTGGTAGTAGATTTTAAACCTCATAAAAAACTCAAGGTTCCAGTCTCTTTACAAATGCTCAAACAAGACCCTAGGCTCACCAATATGGATTTGATTCGTTTGGGTAGACTATCTGTTCAAACCGTGAAACCGGAAGAATGGGATATTGTTATGCAATACGCTAAGACCAAATAACAACTGTTAAAGCTTATGCAGGTTGGCTTTCTTGGGTTCCTATTAACAGTAAAGACAGTATTCTTGCAAAAAATATCGCGCATGCGCAAATGCTTTTTCTTTTGTTTGTTATTAGGATTTTTACCAGGGTTTACAAAAGCCCAGTGGAGTGAAAACTACAATTACCTCAAAGACTATGTGCAGGCGCAAAAAGGCATGGTATTGGATTCAAGCCAATACCTCTCTATCTATCATAACCAAGAGCTGCATTATCTCTATCCCATTTACAAATCATTTAAACAGGAACCCTGGCTCATCAAAACCAGTGGCAGGTCAGATTATTATGCCGATTTAAAACAGTCTCTGGCTTTTATTGGTGACTATGCAGGTGTACAGGAATTAGAGAAAATTGAACTGTTTTCTCCTTTTACAGATTCTCTACAAAAAGCCATTAACAAACAGGGAAATCCCTTTGCTGGAGCCAGTTTCAAAGACGCCAAAACCTATATCCTAGATAAAACCAAGAATAGTCAAGTTGTCATGATCAATGAAGCCCATGAGAAACCGCAGCATCGGGTCTTTACAGCATCACTATTGGAAGATCTTTATGTACAAGGGTTTCGCTATCTAGCTATGGAAACCCTGAGCCCCTTCCCCAATGCATCGCTCAGACAAGTGAATATGCTCACTGGGCATTATACCTGTGAACCATTGGCTGGTGAATTGGTGCGCAAGGCTTTAGAATTGGGGTATACCCTGGTGGCTTATGAAGACAGCAGTTCCACCCATACCGTCAACCAACGGGAATATACCCAAGCACAAAAGATCTATCAGATACTTGAAAAAGAACCCAAGGCCAAAATCTTGGTTCACGCGGGTCAAGATCATGTAGAGGAAGGTGCTGGAAGCGATGGTCGGATTCCTATGGCCGCTTATTTTAAAATCATATCCAATATTGATCCTTTGACCATCGATCAAACGGGCATGACCGAGGGTAGCAATGGTTTGTATGGTGCACTTTGGCACCAACAATACGCCCCCAAACTGGGTTTTGACACACCCATGGTGCCCTATCTAGCCGGAAAATCAGTTGACTTATTTCAGTATCATTTATTTGATATCTATGTCTACCATCCTCCTACCAAGTTCAAAAATGGCAGACCCTTGTTTAGTACCATGAATGGATGGAAAAAAGAAACGGCGGTGCAACCCATTTTCCGAGACCTTTTTTTTGTACAGGCATTTTATGAGAAAGAGTACAATGAAAAACATGTGGGTATGCTTGTGCCTGCGGATCAAACCTATGCCACATCGCCCGATGGCTATTATTATCTCTACCTTCAAAAAGGCCGCTATCAAGTAGTTTATAGAGACAAACAGTATAAAATCTTAGGCAGCAAAGTGCTTTTAGTACTCTAGAATTGGGTCAAAGCCGTTTTTTAAACCCATTAAAGCGCAAATCAAACTATATTTGCCGCTCAAAATTTTGTACATGGCTTTACAAGCAGGAATTGTGGGTTTACCCAATGTTGGAAAATCAACCTTATTTAACGCGGTTAGTATTAGTGCCAAAGCACAGGCTAGCAACTATCGCTTTTGCACCATTGAACCTAATGTGGGTTTGGTAGACGTTCCAGATGAGCGTATGGCCAAGCTGGCTGAATTGGTACAACCTAATAGAACCGTTCCTACTCAGTTAGAAATTGTAGACATTGCGGGTTTGGTGAAAGGTGCTAGTAAAGGTGAAGGTTTGGGTAATAAATTCCTAGCTAATATTCGTGAAGTAGACGCCATTATTCATGTGATTCGTTGTTTTGAAGACGAGAATGTACTTAGAGAAG
>JBEAPC010000043.1:0-5456 GCA_041164585.1 Bacteroidota bacterium | reverse complement strand
ACCTATTTTAACTAACAACCATTAGGTTTCAATCGTTTGCGTGCTTATGGAATCAGTTATTTTCTGCATCTATACTTAAACAAAGGATTTTGTTTTGAATTGATTGGCATTTTTGCTTTTCTCATTCGAATTATTAACTAAATTGCCCACCCTGTTTCAATAGATTGTTAAATGGAAGACCGTTTCAGAGAAAAACAGCAGAAAAGTTATACTTTGATGCGCATGACATATGACTTAACCATGGCCATCTTGATTTTGGGTATGGCATCCGTCTTGTTTTTTGCTGAACAGTTCAAAATTCAGCAAATCATGGACTCGGATCTTGCGTTCAGGTATATGTTTGGTGGAATCTGTCTATTATATGGTGGATTCAGGTTGTACAGAGGGATAAAGCGGGATTATTGATATGAAGCAGTACAGAATAAACTTGATCATGTTGCTTGCCATTGCCCTCTTGGGTGCTTGCAAAACCAAAACAAATCAGGTGGATGATCGGGATACACCCAATAAGGGTACTATTCGGATTAGTGTGGATGAGAGTTTTAAACCGGTGATGGAAGAACAGATTAAAGTGCACCATTCTTCGTTTCCGGATACCAAGATCATTGCTTCTTATAAACCGGAAGTAGAGTGTTTGAAAGACTTACAGAATGACAGCACTCGAATGATTTTGATAGCCAGAGGGCTAACAAAAAATGAAACAGCGTTCTTTGAATCAAAATTGAGTTTTCAGCCGCAGTTTGCCATACTGGCTTATGACGCGGTAGCGGTAATAGTAAACCAAGCTTCTAAAGACAGCGTGTTTAGTATTGCCGATTTGAAAGATATTCTCAGCGGAAAAAGCAAAAGGATTGCCGTGATGGATGGAAAAAATGCCACCAGCACTGTTCGCTTTTTGCAAGACAGCATTTTAAAAGGAGCCCCTTTTGGAGCCAATGTAGTGGCTTCTAAAAACAGTGCTGACGTGATTGATATTGTTTCAAAAAATGAAAACGTGGTTGGTTTTGTTGGACTGAGTTGGGTGGGTGATAGTCATGATCCCAAGCAACAGGAACAATTAAAATCTATTCGGTTGGCCTTGGTAGAATGTGTGAGGTGTGTAGAGAAAGGATTCTTTGCCAAGCCCTCTCAAGCAACCATCGCCTATGCGCAATACCCTTTGCCCAGACCCTTATACTATATAGTAAAGGAGAATGCAGCGGGATTGGGTACCGGATTTATGAATTTTTTGAGTTTAGAAAGGGGACAGTTGATTTTTAAAAGAGCCTTATTGGTTCCTGCAAAAATGAATTTCAACAAACGTTCCGGTAAAATAAAAGAGTCAGATTAACAGAACAATGATAAAAAAAAGACAAATGAAGAAGACCGTATCGCTGATGTTAACAGCTTTGGTAATGGTGCAGTGCGCTATGGCACAATCTATACCAGATGGCATCAAATTGTTACAGGCCGTTTACAAGAACAAAAGTGCAAAAGATGTTCTGCAGAAAGCCTATGATGCTAATCCTAAGGATCCCCAGGCGATATACTGGTTGGGTATTGCAAATGTTGCTAAGAACCGTGAAGTTTTGTCTGCTGATGGTGTTACTGCCGCAAGGGGTATTTATCAAAAAGCATTACAAGATGGCGTGAATGACCCCTTAATTTGGGTAGGTCAAGGAACCATGGATATCTTGGAGTCCAACAATATTAATGCTGCCAAACAAAAGTTTGAGCAAGCTATTACTGCTACCACTGAAACCAAGGGTAAGAACAAGGGTAAGCCTAGTGCTGCTATCTTAAATGCTATTGGTTTTGCCAATTCATTGGGTGGTTCTACTATTGGTGATCCGCTATATGGAATTGAGAAGCTGAAACAAGCTGCTGCTATAGATTTGACCAATCCCGATATCATGACCAATATGGGTATTTGCTACCTGAAAACTGGTGGTGAAAACGGTGGTGAAGCGGTAAAGTCTTTCCAAGATGCTATTAATCGTGACCCTAAAAATGCTAGGGCTATGTGGCGTATTGGTAAGGTTTATCAAAGCCAAAACAACAAAGAATCTTTGGAGCAATATTTCAACAATGCCATTGCTGCTGATCCAACATTCCCAGCGCCTTATTTGGAATTGTTCAATTACTATTCTAATAGAGACGTTGTTAGGGCAAAAGGATATTTGGATGATTTCTTAAAATATGCTGATAAGGATCCTTTGAACGATTTCTTCTATGCAGAATACCTATTCCGTGCAGGTAAATATTCTGAGTCATTGGCCAAAGCCAAAGAAATTGAAGCATCTGCTGGTTTGGCTGCTGCTCCTAGATTGAGCTTGTTATATGCTTATAACTATGACCGTTTGGGTGATAGCGTTGCAGCACGTGACAATGTGATCAAATTCTTTGACGCTAAATTGGATATTCAAAGCCAGGACTATGAATTGGCTGTGAAATTGTTGTCTAAATTTCCAGGTAGAGAAGCTCAAACCGTGGGTTATTTAGAGCAAGCCATTGGTAATGATACTTCTAGAGTAAACAAACTGGGCTATATGAATCAGGCAGCTGATTTATATGGTAAGGCTAAAATGTACAAAGAGCAATTGTTTTGGTTAAATAAAGTAATGGTTGCAAAAGGTAGCATGGGAGAAAGCGATTTTTATAGAACTACTCTAGCAGCTTTGAATGCCAAAGACTATACTCAAACCATGGATTATGCCAAGAAATACATGGCAGCTTTCCCTGATAAGCCTCAGCCTTATACTTTCTACAAAAGAGCTGCAATTAATTCTGATGCTGATACTACTTCAGGAACTGGTGTAGAAGCTTTAAAATATTTGGATTCTGTTTATGATGCCGTAAACAAAGAAAAATACAAGAAAGACATTTTCTTAAACAAGTATTACACTATTTTATACTATATTAAGAAGACCAACACTTTAAAGAAAAGTCCTGATTTTAAGGTAAAAAGCGATGGTACCAAAACGCCAATTGTTGATGAATTCTTGGCAAACTGTCAAAGTGGAATTGCTGTAGCAGATAGCATGTTGCTTCTGTATCCAGATCCTGCGGATGACAATAATAAATTTGCTGTTGGCGTAAAAGCGGAATTGCAGAAAAATATTGACTATTACTCTAAGCCACAGGGCAAAAAGTAAATTTCAACCTCAAAGAGGTCAAATACTAACAAAACCTAAGAAATTACTCCCCTTTTTGGGGAGTTTTTCTTTTATATCCAGCCTAACAGGCTTATTTTTGCACCACTTAAAATAAAACCATGAGCTGGCTGACCTTTTTATTGGATGTAAATGAATCAAATACCGCCGCCAATTACCTGCCTATTGGCATACAATTGATTTTTGCTGCGGGTTTTGTGGCTTTTATGATTGGTCTTTCCGCCTGGGTAGGTCCCAAGCGTAAAACCGCCGACAAGCTGGAGAACTTTGCCAGTGGTATTGAATCTCATGGCAATGCACGCCAACCAATGGCTATCAAGTACTTTTTAGTAGCCATCCTCTTTGTACTTTTCGATGTGGAAGTGATATTTTTCTATCCCTATGCCGTGAATTTTCGCGAACTAGGTTGGGGCGGTTTTAGTGCCCTGCTGATGTTTGTGGGCTTTTTTGTAATAGGATTCATTTATATCATTAAGAAAGGCGCATTGAAGTGGGAAGACTAGGATTGGTTAATAAGAACCAATGGTCTGTGAACATATAGGGTTTTAACTGGTTATAATCCTAGTTCATGAGACTTTTTAATTTTGACCATTTAATTGAAAATTATGTCACGTCCGGTTAGATTTAATATCACACCCATTGAGGCCAAAATCTCTGACGCAGTTTCTGTTGCAGAAGCACCAGATGGATATGCTGGAGAAGGTTTTTTTACCACTAAGCTGAGCGATGTGGTGGGTTTGGCCCGCAAAAACTCACTTTGGCCCCTGCCTTTTGCTACTTCTTGCTGCGGCATTGAGTTTATGGCAACCATGGCATCCCATTATGACCTTGCTCGTTTTGGTGCAGAAAGGGTTGGTTTTTCTCCTCGCCAGTGCGATTTATTGATGGTGATGGGTACCATTTCTAAGAAAATGGGTCCAGTTTTGAGACAAGTGTATTTGCAAATGGCAGAACCTCGTTGGGTGATTTCTGTAGGCGCCTGCGCTTGCAGCGGAGGTATTTTTGATACTTATAGTGTTTTGCAAGGGATTGACCAGGTCATTCCCGTAGATGTATATGTTCCAGGTTGTCCTCCACGCCCAGAAGCCATCTTGGATGGATTTATGAAAGTTCAGGAACTGGTTGGTCAAGAAAGTATTCGTAGAAGAAATAGCGACCAATACAAGGCCCTGATGAACAGTTATGGAATTGAATAATCCTTTTTAAGGTAATCAGATTGAAATGGCATTAACTAACGAACACGTACAACAAAGACTTTCAGAAAAATTTGGGACTATTGTCTCCAATTTTGAAGAACCCTATGGTATGCTCAGCTTTGAAGTTGAAAAAGACCAGAACCTGAAAGTGTTGCAATTTCTACACGACGAAGCCGATCTAGGCTTTAAGTTTTTGACCGATTTATGCGCTGTTAACTACCCTGATCAAGTAGGTAGAGAATTGGCCGTGGTCTATCATTTACACAACCTAAAAGACAATCTCAGAATCCGTTTTAAGGTATTTGCACCCGTGGCACAGCCCGATGTATTTACTGCTACCAAACTCTATTCTGCAGCTAACTGGATGGAGCGTGAAACTTATGATTTCTTTGGAGTGAATTTTGTTGGTCACCCCAACCTGAAAAGGATTTTGAACGTAGACGAAATGGATTATTTCCCATTAAGAAAAGAGTTTCCTCTGGAAGACCAAACCCGTATTGACAAAGACGATCAAATGTTTGGCAGAGGATAAAATAGACTTATATGACAGAGCATCATCAACACCATATCAAACTTCCGGAAGGATCCATAGAAAAGCAGACTACTACGCTGAATATGGGGCCTACACACCCTGCCACACACGGTGTATTCCAGAATATCATGGAATTGGATGGAGAGAGGATTGTATCAGCTGAACAAACCGTGGGATATATTCACCGCGCGTTTGAAAAATTGGCTGAACGCAGACCCTTGAACCAGGTTACCCCTATCACAGACAGGCTGAACTATTGTAGCAGTCCTATCAATAATATTGGTTGGCATTTGACCTGTGAAAAACTCTTGAATGTACAAACTCCTAAGCGTGTAGATTACCTGCGCGTCATCATCATGGAATTGGCTCGTATTGCGGATCATTTGATTTGTAATTCCATCATGGGTGTGGATACTGGTGCTTACACTGGGTTCATGTACATTATGCAATTCCGTGAATTAATCTATGAAATATATGAAGAAGTATGTGGGTCCCGCCTTACTACTAATATTGGGCGTATTGGCGGCTTTGAAAGGGATTTCTCAAATACAGCATTTACGAAACTCGAGAAATTCT
>JBEAPC010000042.1:0-6764 GCA_041164585.1 Bacteroidota bacterium | reverse complement strand
GCTTTCGTTATTAGTAAAACAAAAGCCCGGACCAAGGCCCGGGCTTTGCAATTATCTTAGAAACGATTAATAGAACTTAGACCTGTTGTCTACAATAGTAGCTGATTTACGCAGGGCATCGGCTCCACGGAAAGCGGCCATACGAGCTGCTTGAACCAGGTTTTGCTTCAGGGCTACCACGTCTGCCATTGCAGGCTTAGCGCTATTGTTTTCAACACGAATAGCAAATACACCGCTTGTACCAGCAATTGGTTCGCTGATTTTGCCTTGTAATGCTTTGTTGAAAGCAGCACCAATCACTTTTGGTTCGCTACCTAAATTTGGAATAAACGGTGTGCTAAAGCTAATGCTATCAGCTCTTTGAACTGCGGTACCAACTGATCCAGCCAAAGCTTCCAAAGTTGTTCCTTTGAATTTGGTATCAATAATGATCTTGGCTTTCTTAGTGCTACGAACAATGGCTTCAACCAATGGTCTTGCTTCTGCAGCAGACATGGTACCAGCTTTGTTTACAGAAGTTAGAATAGCAACTACATATCTGTCGCCAACTTCTGTTGGTTCAGAAACAGTTCCTACAGAATTGTCATAAGCCCAACGAACCAGTGTGCGGCTTGAACCAATTCCTACAATTTGATTATCATTTGCTTTAATCTCAGCAGCAGTCATCAATTGTAAATTAGATTTCAAAGCATTATCATCAAATGCTTTTTTATTCTTGCTAGTAGTAGCAAATTGTGCAGCAGCAGTTTCAGCAGCACTTACAGTTTCATTACTTGGAACAATTGGTTTAGCCAAGTAGCCAATCTTATAGGCAGGTCCAAAGTTTTTCTGACCCAAGATCTCAATGTAGTGGTAACCAAATTCAGTTTTTACAACTGATTTAGAACCTACTGGGTTATTGAAAACATAGTCATTAAAACCCATCACCATTTTACCTTGCTCAAAATAAGGATATACACCACCTTTTTCTTTGCTTCCAGCATCGTCTGAATACTTGATACACAATGCGTTAAAATCGGCTCCGCCTTTAATAGCAGCAGCAATACTATCTGCTTGTTTTTTTCCTACGCTGTCTGGTTTAATTTGTTGTCCTGTTTGAGGATTAGCAGTACCAATTAAGATATGTCTAACAGTAACGCTATCAGGCCAGTTTTTTGTACCAACCATTTTAGCCATTACATAAGAACCACCATCCAAATAAGGTCCGTAGATATTACCTACTGCCAAACTTATCAAGCTATCTTTCATAGCCATTTGCAATTTGCTCTTTCCAAAATAGCTATCATAAAAAGGTAGATCAGAACCAACCTTGTTTAAGAATCCTTTGGTATCGTCAGTAGTTGCAAACTCTGTTCTATAAGACAATAATTGATTTAATACCGTTGTTGAATCAACTGAAGATGGAGCAGCATTAAAACTTACATAAGCAATACCCCTGGTTTCTTCTTCTTTCTTAAACTCAGAAGCGTGTTTGCTTACATAAGCAGAAATTTCATCATCAGAAACTTTTACAGTGCTATCAGCAATACTTGCATAAGGAGCAAAAGCATAAGAGATGCTAGAGATAGCATTATTATCTGCCATTTGCTTTTCTAACATCCATTTAGGTACATAAGCAGACTGTTGTAACAAAGCCTGGTATTTAGAACGCAAAGCTTGTTCAATGGTTGGCTCAATATAAGCTGAGTTAATCATGTTCACTTGCTCAGCATTTTTGCTTTTCTTAATCTGTGCAAATGCTTGTTTTGCTTCTGCTACTTTAAATACACCTGTTGCTGGATCTGTGAATTCATTTCTTAACGGTGAATTATCACCAAAAAGAATGTCAGTTAATTCCTTAGAAGTAACTTGAAGACCTAACTTCTCGTATTCTTGTTGCAAAACAATTCTTTCAACTTCTTGATTCCAAACAGAACCAATCAATTGTTCTCTTTGAGCACCTTGGGCTCCATACATACGTTCTTGCATAGAGAGCTTTTCTTCAAAAGCCAGGCGTTCAATTTTAACACCATTCACTTTTCCCATATCGGTATTGTTATTGGCAGAGTTGCCACGTCCAACACCATCCTGTAGGATGAATGCAATCAAGGCTAGGGCGATGATACCAAAAATAACCCAAGCTCCTTTGTCACGAATACTTTGAATGACAGACATAATAAACTATTGTTAGATTTTAAGGATGGCAAAAATAGGGGAAAAAACATTAGGATAAGTTGTGGAAAACCATCCAAAACCGCCAATGGGTAAGATTTTCAGAAACCACCCAAGATTGACCTATAAAAAGAACCCTCCATAAGAGATAAAACCCAATAATCTTGGTAAAACCTATTCACATAGGCCCGTGGATAAATGACAAAACCGGTGGAAAACAACCATTTTTCCATTTTGAAAAGTGGATACTGGTGGAATAAGTTTGGGCTTTATACCCAAAATAGACAAAGTCAAAAAATTGGAAGCATTCTATGCGCTCTTAATTAACAGTGCGGGAAAAGTGGATAGTGAAAAATGAATGTTGTGAATTAGGTAATCCACCAATGTGGAAATAATACTATAAATACAGTCTAGTACAAACATTAACATGGTTAATAAACTGTGAAGTACCGTGTATAAACTAGAGATAATTAACTTTGTGCTTTGGGGATAACAAACTTATCCCGAAATCCACAGCCCTAATAGTAGTAGTTTAGTTTTATAAATAAGTATTATTAAATACTATTACCGTAATTATGAACATCAAAAATAAAATATTGGAAAAAGGTTTTACAGACATAGAGATTGATCCAAGTCTGGATTTATTTGCCGAGATTGAGCAACTAAAGAAAGAAAAAAATGCCATCATCCTTGCACACTACTACCAAGAACCAGATATCCAGGATGTGGCGGATTATATTGGGGATAGCTTGGGACTTGCACAACAGGCAGAACAGACCAATGCTGACCTAATTGTTTTTGCCGGTGTGCACTTTATGGCGGAGACCGCAAAGATTCTCAACCCCAGCAAAAAAGTGCTTTTACCAGATCTAAATGCAGGTTGTTCCCTTGCAGATAGCGCACCAGCAGCGCTTTTCAAGGCTTTTAAAGCAAAACATCCGGATCATTTAGTAGTTTCTTATATCAATTGTACAGCAGATATTAAAGCCTTAAGCGATATTATTTGTACTTCTGGAAACGCAGAAAAAATCATTGAAAGTATTCCAAAAGAACAACCCATTTTATTTGCACCTGATAAAAATCTTGGCGCTTATTTAAATAAAATTTCCGGTAGAAATATGTTGCTTTGGAATGGTGCTTGTATGGTTCATGAAATTTTTAGTTTGGAAAAAATCACCAAATTAAAAATCAGACATCCAAAGGCTAAATTAATTGCACACCCAGAATGTGAAGACGCTATTTTAAGAATTGCAGATTATATAGGAAGTACCACACAGCTTTTAAAATATACCAAGTCAGATACTGCTAGCGAATATATTGTGGCTACTGAAACGGGCATCTTACACCAGATGCAACAAGACAATCCTTTAAAGACATTTATACCCGCACCACCTACCAATAACTGTGCGTGTAATGATTGTCCTCACATGAAGCTAAATACCTTAGAGAAACTGTATTTGTGCATGAAATACGAGGCTCCAGAAATTATCATGGATGAAACCTTAAGACTGGCTGCTAAAAAACCCATGGATCGCATGTTGGCCATTAGTAGGGCCGCTGGATTATTGGGTTAATCCACTGAAATGGTTTTAGCGGGGTATAAAAAGGGTGTTTTTTTAGATAAGACCCTCCCAGAATTAGCCTAGTTTGGTCCTTGAATAAAAAAACTAATAGGGTTAGTAAAATAAATACTAAAAAAATTAGTTTATATCATGGAAAGGACTATTTTTACAAACCAACAGATAAAACACCCGTTATGAGCAACGCAGAAAAACTGAAAGCACTGAAATTGACAATCGATAAGATTGATAAGGATTATGGCAAAGGTTCTGTCATGATGATGAATGAAAAAAGTCAGGATCCTATGGAAGTTATTTCCACCGGTTCTATTGGTTTAGATGCTGCTCTAGGCGTAGGTGGTTTACCAAAAGGAAGGATTATTGAAATCTACGGACCAGAATCTTCAGGTAAAACCACATTGGCTATTCATGTGATTGCAGAAGCCCAGAAAAAAGGTGGTATGTGCGCTATTATCGATGCGGAACACGCTTTTGATAGTTCTTATGCCAAAAATTTAGGTGTAGATGTGGACAACCTGCTGATTTCTCAACCAGATTATGGTGAACAAGCTTTGGAAATTGCCGATCGCCTAATCTTATCTGGCGCTTTGGATGTAGTGGTGATTGACTCTGTGGCTGCCCTGGTTCCAAAAAGCGAATTAGAAGGTGAAATGGGTGATTCTAAAATGGGTTTACACGCTCGTTTGATGAGTCAGGCATTAAGAAAACTCACTGCTACTATTAATAAAACCAACACTATCTGCATATTTATCAACCAGTTACGTGAAAAAATTGGGGTAATGTTTGGGAATCCAGAAACTACCACTGGTGGTAATGCTTTGAAATTCTATGCATCGGTTCGTTTGGATATTAGAAGAATGACCCAAATCAAAGACGGTGACGCCGCCATTGGTAACCACGTAAAAGTAAAAGTGGTTAAAAACAAAGTGGCTCCCCCATTCCGAGCCGCCGAATTTGACATCATTTTTGGTGAAGGTGTGAGTAAACTGGGAGAAATCATTGATATGGGTGTAGAATTAGGAATAGTGAATAAAAGTGGTTCTTGGTTTAGTTATGAAGCCAATAAATTAGGTCAAGGTAGGGATTCTGTGAAGGGTTTATTGAGGGACAATCCTGAGTTGGCCAATGAAATTGAAGCCAAAATCAGGGCAAAAATCAACGAAGTAAAGATTGCTGCAGAAGCATAAACAATAATTTTAGACGGGTTAGTAAGTATCAAGAGGCCACCAATAGGTGGCTTTTTGGTGTTTTGGAGTGTCAAAAAATACTATTTAGCCAAATTCTTCGTTCTAAAGTCATTAGCAATAAACTGAATTAATTCATCAAGAGGCTTCTAACCCACCCTTCTAACCGTCAATGAAAGCAAACTCCTACATCCCTGCCCTAACAGGCGTAAGAGCCATCGCGGCATTTTTGGTCTTTTTTCATCATTTTAATCAGGCAGATTTTATATATCCCATTAGACGGACCCTGAATGAATTTCATATGGGGGTAACCATGTTCTTTGTTTTGAGTGGATTCCTTATCTGCATGCGCTATTATGATACCTGCGAACTCAATAGTGATTGGTTTAGAAAATACATCAAGAACCGGATTGCACGGATCTATCCCATGTATGCCCTTTTAACCCTCTTTACTTTCCTGATTGCCTTTACTTTTGGCGCAGAACCCAGTGTGATGGCGGGTTTTGGATCTCCCGTACTATTGGTTTTACTCAATATATTTTTTGTCCGAGGTTTCTTTGACGACCTCAAATTTACCGGTGTTGGTCAGGGATGGTCCCTAACCGTTGAAGAGTCCTTCTATTTTCTAGCACCACTCTTCTTTGTGAAAATGAAGAAGAATATGCGCAATATTGTCTTGCTTCCCCTACTTTTATTGGGAGCCGGTTGCCTCTTGGTGTTAATCTTTAGCAATTTCAATTTCTATGGCTTTTTTGGTAATTTTACCTTCATGTTCCTCTATACCTTTTTAGGAAGGTGCGTGGAATTCTTTATTGGAATGGGTCTTGCCCTAATCATCCTCAAAGCCAATGAAGCCGATAGAAAAACACCCCTATTCACCATTTTAGGTATTCTTGGTATTGCAGGAAGTATTGGTATAATGGCTGTTTTACCCCTTGACGGTAGAGAATATGGTTTGTATCACCCCTTTGGGATATTTACAAACAATGTGGTATTGCCCATTGGAATAGCCTTGTTTTACTTTGGGGTGATAAAAGAAGCCACCATTGTTAGGAGGTTTCTATCAACGGGCACCATGCAATTACTAGGTAAAAGCTCTTATATCTTCTACCTATTGCATATTGGTGTCATTGCCAATTTTACCAAGGAATGGACTTGGGTAGGCATTGATAAAACGTTCAACTGGATGTATGAAAATGGAATGGATTGGTTCCCCGAACATGTAAATGACACATTACTCTATATTGGCATAGTATTTATTGTATTGAATCTAATTTCAATTGTGCTATACAAGGGTATTGAGGAACCTGTTAATCTGGCCATTAGAAAATCCAGGTTATTGGAGAAAAGGAAATAAAAACAATATGAAAAGGTTTTTCAGTTTTATTCTGTTTTTAGTATTGCTGGCCACTAATGGCATGGCTAATACTGTTGCGGCCCCAACCCAAGTTGAAATTAGTATTTCCCCAACTGAAAAATCAGGGATTTTCAATTACAAGAAAAGAATCAAATACAAGCTGGATATTAAAAACGGTACCAAAGTTGATCAGGTTGGTACACTCTATTATGAATTAAAAAGCGTTGATGGAGAAAGCCTTTTAGAAAGAACATTTGATATTAATATTCCCTCTAAGAAAGCCATTAACAATGACTTTGAAATACCTTTTGAAACACCAGGTGCGTATCTAATTAAATTCACCGTTGTATTAAACAAAGTAAAAAGAGAGTTTAATTTCAGCTTTGATTTTGTTACGGGTGAAAAACCTGATAAAGCCGCCGAAAGAGCTGCCAGCAAAAACAGCAAAGAAATGTTTGATGCAGAATTGGATGGTGAGATGGAAGGCGAAAT
>JBEAPC010000041.1:0-17870 GCA_041164585.1 Bacteroidota bacterium | reverse complement strand
ATGGATCTTGCTGCAGCTTATCCCAAAGAAGCCGGTATAAAAAAATGGGAGCGGAGCATTCAACTTGATAGAAGCAAAGAGCAAATACTTCTATCAGATAACTATCAATTAGAAAATAAATTAGCTTCTTTACAGCAGGTATTTATGACCATTGCAGATGTGGATCTAACCAAGCCAGGTCTTATTGTATTAAAAGGTAATGGCAACACCCAACTTGAATTAAACTATGACGCCAAACAGTGGATTGCTACTTCAGAATTAACTTCTACAGAGGGAATGGAGTACAATAGTTTTAAAACAAAATGGGATGGAAAATTGGTAACTAGAATTTTATTGACGGCTAAAACACTAAAGGCAACTGGTAACCATAGTTTTAAAATCAGTATGAAGTAACAGCAAGAATACTTTAAAACCAACATTCTTCAATCTTAATTCTTCACTCTTAACTCTTATCTCTTCACTCTTCACTCTTATCTCTTATCTCTTCACTTATCTTATGATCACCGTTCCCAATTGAAGGGTAATTTCTCTCTCAATTGCTTTAAGGTGTTGGTGTAATTCAATCAACCTTTTATAATCTTCTTTTGGAGCCTGTTCCAAGTCACGTTGGTTCTCTTCAAACATTTTTTTAATCTTACGCAACTTGTAATAGTTCACACTCATCAACACGTCTTGATGGCTAGTGTCTCTATTCAAAATATGCATGCCTTCCATCACATTGTCCCAATTATAACTCAGCTCTTGGTGCTGCATGGTTATTTGAATCAAAAGGGTCCTGGTAGCATCATCTACATTATACAACAAACTCTTGGCTGTTGGCTCAAGCCCTTGGTGATAAAGGTCTTTGTAGGTTTCGTATAAAGCTTCCAGGGCAGGATTGTCAAAATGAAACTGCTCTAATTCTTCAAAAATATAGGCAGCCATGGTTTTGGTTTCATCCCATTGCTTTAATCCATAATCTAATAAAACACGCAACACATTTCTTTCATGTGCTTCATCCTTATTAAATAAAAGTTGGGAATCATCTAATACGTCTTCGGGTTGAGCACTTTGGTCAAATTCTTGTTGTGCTTGGTCCTCACTTTGTTGTTTACGTTCTTCCTTGGCTAGCTTGTCTCTTTTGAGTTTATTAACCAAAGTGGTTAAACCCATTTCATCAATGCGCAATAGACCCGCACACTGACGTATATAATCCTGTTGTTTGGTAAAATCTTCTGCCTTATTGAGTTTGCTAATGGTCTCGGCTACCTGATTTACTACCTCACTTTTTCTGGAAACATCATTGCCAGCTTCTTTGAGCATGACTTCCAATTGAAAAAGAATAAAGTCTTTTTTATTGGCAGCTATAAATTCATTGAAAGCAGTTACCCCAACTTTGTTTACATAGCTATCCGGATCTTCTTTGTCTGGAATCAATACCAGTTTTACATTCAATCCTTCTTCTAACGCCATGTCTAATCCCCTCAGAGCTGCTTTGATACCCGCGCTGTCTCCGTCATAAATGATGGTGAGGTTATTAGTATACTTCTTAATCAACCTAAGTTGGTCAATGGTTAATGAAGTACCACCACTAGCCACTACGTTTTCAATACCTGCTTGGTGTAAACTAACTACATCGGTATAGCCTTCTACCAGCAAACATTCATTGGCTTTATCAATAGCAAGTCTTGCAAAATAAGAACCGTATAATATCTTGCTCTTAGAATAGATTTCGTTTTCTGGTGTGTTAATATATTTGGGAGCCCTATCGGCTTTGCCAATAACGCGCGCACCAAAACCAATGACCTTTCCCGAATTGTTGTGAATGGGAAAAATAATTCTACCCCTATAATTATCTACCAATTCAGTTTCATTTCTCAAGGAAACCAAACCGGTTTTGGGTAATAATTCTGGATTGAATTGATTTTCTAATAAAGCCTTGGTAAGTGTATCCCTAGTATTGGGATTATAGCCAATTTGAAATTTCTGAATAATCTCTTCTCTAAATCCCCTTTCCTGTAAATAGGAGAGGGCAATATTTTTGCCTTCCTCTGTTTGTGTTAATTGGGTAGAAAAAAACTTTTGAGAGAAGTTATTTATGGCATAAAGACTATCGGCTGTTTGATTGGCCAATTTCTGTTCAGGACTTGCTTCTGTTTCTTCAATTTCAATATTGTATCGCGCAGCAAGCCAACGCAATGCTTCTACATAACTAAACTTCTCATGCTCCATGAGAAAGGTAATGCTATTGCCACTCTTGCCACAACCAAAGCATTTGTAAATTTCTTTTGCTGGAGAAACCGTAAATGAAGGACTCTTCTCATTGTGAAAAGGACAAAGACCTAAATAGTTGGTTCCTCTTTTTTTGAGTTTTACAAATTCACCCACCACGTCCATGACGTCAATCCTATTGGTAATCTGCTGTATGGTATGCGGTGAAATCATGTGCCTGCGAAGATAATTGTTTTCAGATGCCCGTTTATTAGAATCTCTCGAATCAATTTTGCCCAGTTTTGGGTTTTCTGTTAAATTTAACCATGCTTAAGAAAGAACGTCAGGCATTTATCATACAGCAAATTAATATTCACAACAAGGTAATGTCTTCAGATCTAAGTGTACACTTAGACGTTTCCGAAGATACTATAAGAAGGGATTTGCAAGAATTGTCTGAAGAAGGGAAATTGATCAAAGTACATGGTGGGGCATTGTCCAAATCATTTCACTTTACCCTTGAAGCCAATCCCATCTATAGCTTGCCTGAAAAGAAAGTGATAGCTTTTAAAGCCATGGAGCTAATTAAAGATGGCATGATGGTTTTGTTAACGGGTGGTACCACCATTTTAGAATTAGTTAAGTCTTTACCTGCGGATTTAAATGCCACATTTGTTACAGTAAGTTTGCCCATAGCGCTAGAATTACTAAATCACCCTACAGCTGAAGTAATCTTTTTAGGGAACCGATTATTAAAGAATGCTCAAATGTCTGTAGGAGCGGAGGTTGTAGAAAGATTGAGTAGGATCAAAGCAGATTTGTGTTTATTGGGCACCAATAGTTTTGACGCCAATTATGGGATAACTGATATGGAATGGGAGATTATTGAGGTTAAAAAAGCCATGATCAAGTCTGCTCAAAAAACGGTTTCACTGGCCATTTCTGAAAAATTAAACACCATTCAACGTTTGCAGGTTTGTGTGCCTGAGGAAGTAGATATTCTAATCACAGAACTGAATCTCAATCATGAAAAATTAGCACCCTATCTAGCAAAAGGAATACAAGTTTTCTAAGAATTGACTAATTCAATCTATTCTGCTGCTGTTTTTGCAGCTTTTTGCGGGTTTCAATACAATTTGTGCAGGCTCTGTGGATATCTGTCTAAAATCTCATCAAAATTATTTGGGAAGTCTCGCCTACAAATTTTAACATTGCTTTATTATTTTGGATTCCCCCTTGTTTTGAAACTAATCTGCGGCTTTTTGCGTATTTCTCGCATTCCCAAGCAATGTTTTGAAGCATTTGGTTGTCCAACTTAAGAATAGCCCCGGTTATTTGAATTTAAGACTAAAGAACCAAAAAAACTGTTATGAGAAAAATCGCTTCATGGATGAAGGTGGTAGTTCTACTGCTTTTCATTTTCTCGCTGCCTGTTCTTGGGCAAAGCCAAACGGTTTCCGGCACCGTAAAGGATGCTGAGAAAAACTTGCCACTGGCAGGTGTTACCGTTAAAGTGGTAGGAACCACTTCAACTTCCCAAACCAACGAAACAGGTTCATTTACCATCAAAGCCAATAAGGGTCAAGTGCTCTTATTAAGTTATGTGGGATTTGAAACACTTCGTTACACTGTAGATGGCACCAAACTGACCATTGGGTTAAAAAGTGCTGTTACTGAATTGGATGAAGTAGTAGTAGCCATGGACATCAAGAAAAAAACAAGAGACCTTGGGTTTTCTACACAGACAGTAAAAGGAGATGATCTGAAAGAGACACAAAGAGAAAGTTTTGTAAATGGTTTGCAAGGTAGAATTGCCGGTGCAACCATTACTTCTACATCTGGTGTACCCGGTGCTTCTTCTACCATTGTTTTGAGAGGATTCAATTCCTTGTCTTTGGATAACCAACCTTTGTTTGTAATAGATGGTGTTATCAGAGATAATACCACTATTGATGCTGCTGCCAGTGTACCTGCTGCTGCTGGACAGAACAATACCTCCAATGACTTTACCAATAGGATTGCCGATTTGAATCCTAATGATATTGAATCAATCACCGTGTTAAAAGGACCAGAAGCAACTGTACTATATGGTAGTGCTGCTAGTAATGGTGCCATTGTGATTACCACTAAGCGTGCAAAAATCACTGATGGAAAAAGATTGAATATCAATTATGATAATAGTTTCCGTTTCCAGTCATTGCAGAACACGCCTTCTGTATTTAACGGGTTCATGCAAGGAAACAATGGGGTTGCCAATAATGGTACTTTCTCTGCATTTGGACCAGCTATGCCTGAAGGAACCAAGCTATATGACAATATTGGAAACTTCTTCAAAAATGGTTTTGGTCAAACCCATAATCTGGGTGTAGATTTTGGAACCATGAAGTCTAGCTATAGGGCTAGTGCTTCTTATTTTGATCAAACTGGGGTTGTACCTGGAACAAGACTTCAAAGAATCAACCTACGTTTAACCAATACCACCAAGATTGGTAAATACATTGAGATTACTCCTTCTGTAGGATATACGAATAGTGATAATGATAAAGCCTTAAAAGGAGCTGGTGGTTATTTATTGAACCTGTTTCAATGGCCAGCTACGGATAATGCAGAGAACTATTTATTACCAAATGGCAATAAACGCTATTTGATCAATACCAATAATACAGCAGACAATGCAAATTTGGGAACCATTGCAGAAACGGATAATCCTTTCTTTGCTGTTTATCGTAACCAGTCTAGAGATAAGACGCATAACTATGATGCCAATTTGGCCATCAATATTAATCCAACTAAATGGTTAACCATTGCTGGTAGGTTTGGTTATAACTATTATACTACTGATGGTTATCAATATCGTGATCCAGAATCTGCTTCACAGTCATCAATGGCCAACCAAGGTCAATTGGATAACTATTATTACAAAGTATCTACTTACAACCACACAATATCGGCTTCAGCCAAAAAGAATTTTGGCAAATTTAATACCCGTGTAACTGTGGGTACCAGATGGAACCAATTAGAATTCCAGAACTATGGTATTTCAGGAACAAAAGATAGTATCAGAAGCTTTGACAGTAGTAGTACAGGTATTGCAACTAGAACAAGGTTAAGCCGTGCTACCCTTTATGGGACTGAAAATTGGAACTTGAGAAAATCCTATCAGATTGCTGCATTTACAGAAGCAACTGTTAGCTATGCAAATGTGATCTTCCTTACAGGTTCTATTGCTTTTGAATCTTCTTCCATTCTTCCCTCAGCTAATAGAAACTATAGCTATCCAGGTGGAAGTTTGAGTGTGATCATGAGTGATATCTTCCCTCAAATGAAAGGTGGAATTCTAAACTACTGGAAATTGAGAGGGTCACTGGCTTCTACAGCAAGGCTCCCATCGCCTTATGCCAACCAGTCTAACTTTGTGCCTACTGTAACAAGTAATGCATTACCGGCTAATTTGACGCCATTACAATATGCCTTTACCAATGCCAATCCTGACTTAAAACCAGAAAGGCAAAATACGTATGAAGTAGGTACAGAAATTAGATTATTCAGAGATGTGGTTTCAATTGATGCTGCTTATTATAACGCCATTGCTTCTGACCAGATTGCACAAGGTTTCCGTGCTAGTTATGGTTCTGGTTTTGTATTGAATACGGCTAATAACAGTAGTGTTCGTAACCAGGGTATTGAAATTTCTTTGGGAATCAAAGCTATCCGCAAAAAAGATTTTGATTGGAATATCCAATTCAATTTTAACCACATGTGGAACCAAGTGTTGGCTATTCCTGCTTCAATTGATATTTCTGGTGGTGATTACTATGATGCATCTACTTGGTTATACAACAACGCAAGGGGTGGTATCAGACCAGGATTTTCAACAGGAACTATTTCAAGTTTTGGATACTTGCGTCAGAATTTAACTCCAACCGGTGCTAATGGAGTTACTTCAAATGACGGTGCAATTGTTATTAATGCTACAACAGGTTTGCCTTTAAATAATGCCTTTTTCAGGGTTAGAGCTGATAGAACAGTTTGGTTAACACTAGGAACTATTAATCGATTCCGTTATAAAAACTGGAACCTTAGTTTCCTTTGGGATCTTCGTGTAGGTGGAGACATTTTCAATGCCACCAATATGTACTTGACCAACTTGGGTAAATCTACTAAAACAGCGGATAGGCTTACTCCAAGAGTTGTTACTGGTGTTATTCAAAATGGTTTAGAAAATTCAACTAATGCTACTGTGAATAATATTATGGTAACACCATATTGGAACTCTGCCTATTATGGTTCAGTAAGTATGCCAGAAGAAGATTATATGGAAAGAGATATCAAAGCTTTCCGTTTAAGGGATATTTCTTTGAGCTATCGTTTCCCTGAATCAGTTTTAACCAATAGAAGAAGAAATATGGATTCTCCTGGTGTAATTGATTACCTACCTATTAAATCTTTGAGCTTCTTTATTACTTGTAACGATTTGTTACTATTCACCAATTACTCCGGTGCTGATCCCGCTGCAAATGGTGGTAACGCATCTCTTAGGGGGGTAGGTGCCGTAGGATTTGACTATGGTAATATTGCAGCTCCTTTGAGTTTCAACGCTGGATTAAGAGTAGGATTTTAATTGATTAAAATAAAATGATTATGAAAAATATAAGTTTTATAACCACTAAATTGGCAGTAACCATCTTTGCTATTGGGGTTATTGCATTTGCTTCTTGTTCCAAGAAGTTGGATGAGGCCTACCTGAATCCGAACAACCCGGTAGAAGGAGCCATTGAAGCCATCTTGCCTAATACCATTAACCAAATGACATCTACTGCTGCACCGCCAGCAGGTGGTGGTGGTGGTTCTTATGGTCCAGCTGCAGAAGCAGTAAACATGGCGCGTTATATTCAGTTTTGGAACGCTGTAGGTACCAATGATAACTATGACCAAATGGGTGGGGTTTTTGCAACTGCTTCAGATAACACCGGTTTGGTTTGGGCCATGCACTATTATGGAATTGGAGCAAATGCCAAATTCATTATCTCTAGAGGTATTCAACAAGAAAAATGGGATTATGTAGGTGTTGCTCACGCCATTTTCGCTTATAGTTGGTTAACACTAACGGAAGAATACGGAGAAGTAATTCTGAGACAAGCATTTGATGGTAGCAGAAGCACATTTGAGTATGATTCACAGTCTGATGTATATGATAGTGTTCGTGTGATGTGTGACAATGCCATTACCTATTTAAACAGAACTGATGGAAAAGTTAGCGCAGCTAATTTGAAATTAGGGGATGCTTTTTTCTTGGGTGGTGATGTTAACAAATGGAAAAAGTTTGTTTATGCTATTAAGGCAAGAACATTTGCTCACTTGAGTAATAAAGCTATCTATGGTTCAAAAGGTTTTGCAGATTCAGTGATTAAATATTCTGATCTATCAGTAGGTACCAATGCCGAAAATGCCACTCAAAAATGGTCTGGTGGAAACTTTAGTGGTACCAATAACTACTATGGTCCATTCAGGGGAAATATTGGTGCAATTCGTCAATCAGCCTTTATTGCCAACCTACTTTCTGGTACTTCAACTGAATCTCCATTCAATGGTGTTTTTGACCCACGTACACCCTATTTGATTAATGAAAATACCAATGGTACTTATAGAGGTGTAGTTCCTAATTTAGGTACTTCAGGTTTAGCAGCTGCGGATCAACCAAAGACTTTCTGGAGACAACCATTCTCCTCAACTGCTACAAATGTGCCTGACTCTGGTAGGTATATTTTCAACAACCTAGCACCTTTCCCTGTATTAACTGCGGCAGATGTTCAATTCATGAAAGCGGAAGCTGCCTTTAGAAAAGGCGATAAGGCATTGGCTTTAGCAGCTTATACCAAAGGGATTAATATGTCTTTTGACTTATTGGTTACGGAATACCAAGAAAGGGTGCCAGCTAATCTGAGAATTACAGACGCAACAAGAAACGCTTATTTTGCCAATACCAAAGTAATTCCTGCAACACCTGCAGGTTTAAACTTGACCATGATTATGCTACAAAAATACATTGCTTTGTATGGTTATGGATTTAATGAAACTTGGACAGATATGCGTAGGTTCCATTATACAGATTTGGATCCTGCAACTGGTAAACAAGTATATGCTGGTTTCCAATTGCCATCTACCTTAACCATTTTTAATAATGGTAAACCAGCATACAGAGCAAGGCCACGTTATAATTCAGAGTATTTGTATAATATTCCAAATTTGCAACTCATTGGCGCTTTGGCATCTGATTATCATACCAAAGAACATTGGTTCAGTCAACCATAACTTTTAAGCATAAAACTGAAAAGATGAAAAAAACATTTTTAAAATATGGAATAGCATTTGCAGCCATTGTTCTGATGTATGCTTGTTCTAAGAAGGATGGGATTACCAATCAGCCTTATGATGCTTATGGAGTTTCTGGAACCCAGGGACTTCTGAAAGTGAATCTAGCATTTGCTTACACGGTTGATTATAGTACCATTCGTATTAAAGTAAATGGTAAAACCGTAAGTAGTAGCTTGCAATCAAGACAACCTTTTCCTGGTGGAGGATTCAATACTAGGGGAAGCAATTTTGCTCTATACCTTTCTGTTCCTCAAGGGAGCAATGCGGTTGCTGTTGTTTTGCCTAAAGTAGGAACGGATACAGATTCTATTGTAATGTATAGTGGAACTGTGAACATTCCTGATAACAATCCTTATACCCTTCATTTAGCAGATACAGTAGGTAACCCTAGAAGTGGTAAAGTGGATGATTTGTTGGTGAAGAATGTGGTCAATAAATTGGATACCGGATTTTGCCGCTTCAAATTTGTGAATCTGATTCCCAATTTAACAGCTGTTGATCTGTATTTGAATGGAATAAAAATTCAATCCAATATTCCATATAAATCAGCTACTGATACTTTTAGTATTAGAACAGGGGTTAACCAACCCGGTTGGACATCGGCCATTACCACTACTTGGGCAGTTAGACCTGCAGGAGCATTGCCTACTTCCACTGCAACTGCTTCCTATGCTAGTTCTAATGGATTACAATCACAAAAAGTGATGACACTGTTTAGTATGGGTTATAGTGCAGCAACAGGTACAAGATTGCCCTTTATTGCACTTACTTTGGATAATAACGAATAGTATTTATTTTTTGATATTTTTTGAGAGGGTGGGATGCAAAATCCTCCCCTCTTTTTTTTGGAGCATTCTTAACAGCCACTGTTGTATTTTTACTGGCAGGTTTTCCATGAATAAAATCATCCTTATGCAGGCCAAAAAGTTACTTATTTTCTTTTTTGTTTTTTTGCTAGCCAAAGATTTGACTGCCCAGGTATTAGATACTACTTTGCTCAGATATAGGAGTAGTTTTCAACAGGAGAAAATTCATATTCACTATGATAAAACGGTTTACAATAAGGGTGAGACCGTTTGGTTCAAAGCCTATATTATGGCCGGAGATAGTCTCTCTGATTATAGTAGAAATTTTTATGTAGACGTTTATAATGATTCTGGCACTTTAATCAAACACACGGTACATCCCATCTTTGAATCCTCTGCCCGAGGTTCCTTTGATATTCCACAACAATACAGAGACCAAGTAATTCATATCAAAGCCTATACCAGGTGGATGTTGAATTTTGACAAAGACATGTTGTATATGAAAGATTTGCAGGTGGTGCAAGTCAATATTAATGCAGGAAAAAAAGTAGCTGCATTTGGGAGTTTGAAACTGTTTCCAGAGGGAGGTGACTTGGTAGTGGGAATAGAATCAAATATTGCTTTTTTAGCGGCTGATCAATCTGGTAAACCACTTGCAGTTAAGGGTGCCATTTATAATTCTGCCAAACAATTGGTTGATTCTTTTCAATCGGTACATGATGGCATGGGGAGCTTTAGTTTGCAGCCAGAACCACAAGAGCAATATTCTTGTTCATGGGTTGATCAATTGGGCAATAGTCATACTACTGATCTGCCCAAGCCAAAACAAACTGGGATAGTAGTTGCCGCCAAATTGCTCAATGGTAAATTGAGATACGGTATCAAAAGAACTAATACTAGTCCAGATAATTTTAAAAATTTACACGTTGTTGTTTCTATGAATCAGCAACTTTTATACAAAGCAGCAGTTAACATGAATTCCAAGCTTTCTGCAGCGGGCGAATTTTCAACAGACGATTTGCCTACAGGAATTATTCAGTTGACCATATTTGACGCATTTTGGACACCTATTGTAGAGCGAATTGTATTTGTTAATACACAAAGACATCAGTTTTTTCCGCAGTTAGAATTGGAAACCAAGCGTACCATCAAAAGAGGAAAGAATTCATGGCTATTGATGGTACCAGATTCTATTTTATCCAATTTGTCTGTATCAATTACAGATGCATCCTTGCATCATGATAGTTCTACCAATATTTTTACGCAGTTCCTTTTGTCTGGTGAACTCAAAGGTTATATTCACCAACCCGAGTATTATTTTTCAGATAAAACCGCCGCTTCAGATGAACATTTAGACCTAGTGATGTTAACACATGGATGGAGAAAATATCATTGGGAAGATATTGCAAAAGGGAAACTACCAGAATTGCCTTATCCTATGGATAGTGATTATGTTCAAATCAAGGGTAGGGTAATTTCAGGTGACCAAGCTGGTTTTAAGCCTGGACAGTCGCTCTCTTTGGTTATGCAAGCAAAGGATAGCAGTAAGCAATATTTTGTATTGCCATTGGCTGCAGATGGCAGTTTTAACCAACGTGGTATTATCTTTTTTGATACCGCAAAAGTGTTTTATCAATTAGCCGGTATTAAAAACATGCGTAATAATGTTACGGCCAATTTTCAATACGGCTTACCCATTTTCCCCTATGCTAGTAATGCCAAATTCCCGCCTCAAACCTTGGCAGATACTAGTCAATTAAAACAAGATAATTTCTTTTATCAGATTAAAGTGCAGAATAAAAAAGCCATGGATTCTGTAGTAATTCTAAAAGAAGTAGTGGTAGACAGCAAAATAAAATCACCCACGGATGTGTTGGATGAAAAATACACAACTGGATTATTTTCTAATAAGAATGGTTATGCATTTGATGTGATGCATGATGATCGTTCGCAGGGGCAATTAGACCTGTTCCATTATTTGCAAAACTTAATTCCAGGGATGACTATGTCTTTACCTATGTTGGGGCAAAATGGTGCGGAAGATGAAAATAGTGGCAATGTTGCTGGTTTAAATTGGAGAGATGGAACCCCAGATATTTTTTTAAATGAAATGCCCTCCAATGCAGAAACAGTTCAAGGTTTGCAAATGAGTGATATTGCTTATGTAAAAGTATTTCGTCCTCCGTTTATGGGTGCGGCAGGTTCTGGAGCTTCTGGTGCCATTGCTGTTTATACAAAGAAGGGCAATGATATGAATACGGATAGGGTAAAAGGATTAAACAGTGCCATCTTGAGTGGATACACTGCTTATAAAGAATTCTATCAACCGGATTATGCTTTTTCTCCATCAAAATATGCGGATCTAAGACCTACGCTCTATTGGAATCCATATGTATTAACCGATAAGAAAAACAAGCAATACAAAATTGAATTTTACAACAATGATATCACCCAGAAATTTAGAATCATTGTAGAAGGTGTGAATGCCAATGGTAAAATGGCAAGACTGGAAAAAATTATTGAATAAGTAAGTATTGTTTTTATCGGAGTAAGTAAATTCCAAGACAGATTAAAATGGCCAATCCCATCGCCGCAGGCATTTTATATTTGTCCCAGAGAGACCAGATTTGTGCATGTTTTAAATAGTTACTGATAAGGTCATGTGTTTCATGTTGGTCTCTTGCAATCAGCTCCCAAACTTTTGCTAAGTCTTGTTTTTTTTCAAAAGACAACGCCATGGCTATATCCATCAAATATTGGATAATCTCTCTATCCATGATGGGGTTTGCTCTATTATTTAAAAGCCGAATATTATGCGTATTGAGTAATTGGCTTATCTCAAAATAGAGCAGGTCTTGGTCCATTCTAAATGGATCCTGTTTTTTAAGTTTAGCCCATAGTTCTTTGGTCAATTGTAATACCTCATCAGCTTCAGATGCTAAGGGTTGTATTTTGTCTTGGTATTTTTGAAAATGGAATTCCCTGTCATAAGCCCTTCTACTAGTAGGGTCAACCAAAACCTGATATGCTTCCTTAATCTCGTTGAATTTTGGAAGGGCAATTTGGGGATCAGGATGTTTGTCTGGGTGAAAGACAAGGGCCAGTTTTCGATACGCTTTTTTAATTTCAGACAGGTTTGCGTTTACCGGAATGCCTAATACTTGATAATGGTTCTTGCCAGCTTTCATGAATCCTAATCATTCTTTTCAAATTCCATATCGTCCCCATCTAATAATTCCCTTTCAATTTCTTCCATTTGAACAATATCCCAGGCTTCACTTTCAGTAGGGGTAATATTCAAAAAGTCCATGAGTTCTAAGGATTCAAAAAGGTCTTCCACCGGTTTGTTTACAGAGCAAATGACAAAACTGCTGCTGTTCTCATAAAACTGCTGTTGCAATTCGGCCAGTTTGGTTGCAGCTTCGGCATCCATATTTTCTACTAAGCTCATCTGCAAAACCACATTTTTGACGGGTTGTTCTAACTGTTTTAGGCAGAGTTCTTCCAAAACTGCTGCTATATTGACAGTAAATTCTGGTAATAAGGGTGTTAAAACGCTGAATTTCTCCTTGGTATCAATTTTGACTTCCATATGCATGTGAGATTAACATTCTGTGTATAAATGCCAGACAACTTCACTCAAAAATATTCGTTATAATTGTATAAATCCAATTTTGATTATGGATAATAATTTTTCAGCACAAGTAAAAGAAATCATTTCCTTCAGTAGGGAAGAGGCTTTGAGGTTGGGGAATGACTTCATTGGAACGGAGCACCTCTTATTGGGGCTGATTCGTGATGGGGACAATACTGCCATTAAAGTGCTCAAGCAGCTGAATGTGGATCTGTATGAATTGCGCAAAGAAGTGGAACTGGCGGTGAAAGATAAAACTGGTAAAAACATTGCCAATATCAATAGCCTTCCTTTGACCAAGCAAGCAGAGAAAGTGATTAGGGTAACTGTTTTAGAAGCAAAAGCTTTAAAAAGCCCCTTAGTAGAAACCGAGCACCTGATGCTTAGTATCTTAAAGAACAAGGAGAATATAGCTACTCAGATCCTGAATCAGTTTGACATTGACTATGACCTTTTCCGCAACGAATTAGGCATGGTAGGCTCTACCAATCCTAACCCAAATCCAAGGGCTGATTTTTCTGAGGAAAATGAAGACGAGTTTGATGAGGAAAAACGCTCAGGTGGTTATTCTGGACAAAGGGGAGGTGCCAAACAACCCGCAGGAGCTAAGAGCAAGACACCCGTTTTGGACAATTTTGGTAGAGATATTACCAAATTAGCAGAAAGCGGAAACCTTGACCCTATTGTGGGTAGAGAGGCAGAAATTGAGCGCGTAAGCCAAATTCTAAGCCGTAGAAAAAAGAACAATCCTATTTTAATTGGTGAACCAGGTGTGGGTAAGACGGCTATTGTAGAAGGTCTTGCCTTGCGCATTGTACAAAGAAAAGTGAGTCGCGTTCTATTTGACAAACGCGTGATTAGTTTAGACTTAGCCGCATTAGTGGCTGGTACCAAGTACCGTGGTCAGTTTGAAGAAAGAATGAAAGCTATCATGAACGAGTTGGAAAAGAACCGTGACGTGATTTTGTTTATAGATGAAATTCATACCATTGTTGGTGCCGGTGGTGCCAGTGGTTCTTTGGATGCATCTAATATCTTTAAACCAGCATTAGCAAGGGGAGAACTCCAATGCATTGGTGCATCCACTTTGGATGAGTACCGCATGCACATTGAAAAAGATGGTGCTTTGGATAGAAGGTTTCAGAAAGTGTTGATTGAACCACCAAGTGTGGAAGAGACCATCATGATCCTCAACAATATCAAGTCTAAATACGAAGACTTCCACAATGTAACCTACAATGAGGAAGCCATAGAAGCCTGTGTAAAGTTGAGTGATCGTTACATGACAGATAGACTATTGCCAGACAAAGCCATTGACGTTTTGGATGAAGTAGGCGCGCGTGTACACTTGAAGAATATCAATGTTCCAGAAGAAATTGTGGAACTAGAGAAAAAGATAGAAGAGGTTAAAAACGAGAAGAATAAAGTGGTGAAGAGCCAGCGTTTTGAAGAAGCGGCTGCTTTGCGCGATACTGAAAAAAGACTGGGCGAGGATTTGGAAAAAGCCAAAGGCCAGTGGGAAGAAGAAAGCAAACACAAACGCTATCCTATTGTAGAAGAGCATATTGCAGAAGTGGTGAGTATGATGACGGGGATTCCTGTGAAACGCATGGTTCAAGCGGAGACAGAGAAACTCCGCAGAATGAGCGATGATATGCGCAATATGGTCATAGGTCAGGACGATGCCATTTTGAAAGTGACCAAAGCTATTCAACGTAACAGAGTTGGTTTAAAAGACCCTAAGAAGCCCATTGGAACCTTTATTTTCCTTGGCCCTACCGGTGTGGGTAAAACTGAGCTGGCGCGAGCTTTGGCCCGTTATATGTTTGATTCCGAGGATTCACTGATTCGTATAGACATGAGTGAATACATGGAAAAATTCACCGTGAGCAGATTGATTGGTGCACCTCCCGGATACGTGGGATATGAAGAAGGCGGACAGTTAACGGAGAAAGTTAGAAGAAAACCTTATTGTGTTATCCTATTAGATGAAATTGAAAAAGCGCATCCAGACATCTACAATATCTTGTTACAAGTATTAGACGATGGTCAGTTGACCGATGGCCTGGGAAGAAAGATTGATTTCAAAAACACTTTAATCATCATGACTTCTAATATTGGTGTACGCCAATTAAAAGAGTTTGGAGACGGTGTTGGATTTGCTACAGCCACTAGGGTTCAGAACGCAGAAGAGAATAACAAAGCTGTGATTGAAAAAGCTTTGAAACGTACATTCTCTCCTGAATTCCTCAACCGTATTGACGATGTCATCATTTTCAATTCATTGAGCAAGGACAATATCTTCAACATCATTGATATCTTGATGAAGGGTGTTACCAAGCGTTTGCAAAACCTAGGATTTAGCATGGAACTCACGCTAGCTGCAAAAGAATTTATTGCAGACAAGGGTTATGACGTACAGTTTGGTGCAAGACCTTTGCACAGGGCTTTACAGAAATACTTGGAAGATCCTTTAGCAGAAGAAATTCTAAACTTGAACATCAAACAAGGAGACATTCTGATTGCAGACTTGGACAAGGAAAATGGAAAAATCAAATTTGAATTCCAGCCAAGAACAGAAACGGAGGCAGAAGTGAAAAGTGAAGAGTAGAGGAAAGTGAAGAGATAAGAGTGAAGAGTGAAGAATGCAGGAAGAAATAAGTAAAAAATGCTTTGCATTTTTTGCAAGAATAAAAAAAGAACCCCGAGGCCGCCTCGGGGTTCTTTTTTTGGAAAAACATTTTTTTAACTAAAACCTAAGCGTAGCTTAGGTAATCTCGTTTAATGAGAACATCGTCCATTCTTCACTCTTCACTCTTCGTTCTTCACTAAATCATCCTATTGAATATCCCACGCCAACGCAGACGCACCAAGTATTGCCGCATCCGACTCTTTTAAATGGCTGACCAAAATTTTCACCTTGTTCTGAAATACCTGAATCAAATTGGCTTCCATATGTTCCCTAGTAGGTTTCAAGATTAAATCACCAGCCTTTGTTAATCCACCAAATAAGACAATGGCAGAAGGGCTAGAGAACATCACAAAATTTGCAAGGGCAAGACCTAAAATTTTGCCAGTGTAATCAAAAATATCTTTAGCCAATTGATCTCCAGCCATGGCTGCGTCATATACTTTCTTGGAATCTAATTCCTCTTTTGGAATGTCACGCAACAAACTAGGAGTATCAGAATTTTCCAATAATTCAATGGCTGTATTCCTAACACCGGTTGCAGATGCATAACTTTCTAAAGAGCCCTTCTTACCGGTTCCCTCGTGGTAGCGCCCATCAGGAATCACAATTACGTGTCCTAATTCTCCAGCAAAACCATCGTGACCATAAATCAGGTTTCCATTAGCTACTATGCCACTTCCAACACCGGTACCCAAAGTAATCATGATAAAATCATTCATATCCTTGGCAGCACCATATTTCATTTCTCCAAGTGCGGCAGCATTAGCATCATTGGTAATGATCACAGGCAATTTGAATTCATCCTGAATCAGTTTAGCCAAAGGAATAATCCCCTTCCAAGGAAGGTTAGGAGCATACTCAATGGTTCCAGTATAAAAATTCCCATTAGGAGCACCAACGCCAATTCCGCGAATTCTTCCTGGGCCTCCTACATTATCAATTAGTGGCTGTACATTCTTGTGCAATTCGGCTATAAATGCTTCAATGGTGTCAAATCCTCTGGTAGACATTTCGCTAGAAAACAACACATTGCCTTCTCTATCAACAATTCCAAATTTGGTACCTGTTCCTCCTATGTCTATGCCGATGGCCAATTGCTCCATACCGGCGTTATTAGATGCCATGTCTCTTTGTTTATAAATGAAATTAATGTCCTCCGCCAGATGTCTTCACATCATAGTCAATCCCCTGAGATTTCAGGATAGATTTAACCCTAATGGCATAGAATGCAAGGTAAGCAAAACATAGAGCACCAACTACATAACTGTATTGAATGCCAAGTATACTGTCGTCTGCAACCCAGCCTTGTAAAGCCGCAATCACACCACCACCCATAATCATCATGATGAGTAAGCTAGAACCTTGGTTGGTATGTTTACCCAAACCAGCCACCGCCAAAGTGAAGATACAAGGCCAAAGTGTACTACAAAATAAACCCACACTGATAAAGGCAAAAACGCTCACCATTCCAGTAGTAAGCATACCAATAATCAAGGCTACAATCCCCATACTAGAGAAGATTAACAACATTCTAGCTGGGCTACCCTTACTCAAGATATCACCCGCAATCATGGCAATGATTACAAGACCATATACATAAAACTGGGTCATGTCGTGCTGGGCAATGGTATTGACAATTAAGAATACGGCAAACGCCAAATAAGGCATGACAAAATTCAAGATTTTGGCTTTGGCAGCACTAACACCAAATGCTCCAACAGAAGCTGTCCAACGGCCAATCATCAAACTAGCCCAGTACAAAGAAATATATGGAGCAATTTGTTCTGTTTGAATACCTACATGCAAGCGCATGTATTCTGGTAGGTTACTAGCGGTAGAAACTTCAACACCTACATACACAAAAATCCCAATCATCCCCATCACCAATTGAGGGTACTGCATGGCATTTTTTTTGTGCATGACTTTAGAACCAGATTCAGCTTCTTTTTCAGCTACTGTTTCTAGGTCAATTTTATTAGGGATAGAAGAGAATTTAAAGAAAAGGGCTACCAATAAGAAGGCCGCACCCAAAATCAAATAAGGAGTTTTCACGCTTTCAATACTAGCATCGGTATTACCGCTACTAACGCTTCCAAATATGGCAAAACTTACCAATAGGGGCCCAATAGTGGTTCCAAAATTATTAATCCCGCCAGCCATGTTCAAACGCTGT
>JBEAPC010000040.1:0-14675 GCA_041164585.1 Bacteroidota bacterium | reverse complement strand
TGAATCATCCTTCTTAGCATATAGAATTTGGGTGTTGCCATTCCTTGTTCACTAATGGGTGAATCATAATCATAACTAGTGAGATCCGGTTGATACTGCGTTGGCGTGAAAGCATTGGCACCAGCTGTGAATCCAAAATTGGTTCCACCATGAACTACATAGAGGTTAAAGGATTTCTTATGTTCTAGTAAATACGTGATTTCTTTTTTCAAATCATTGGTATCGGGCTTTGCCCATTTTTCGCCCCAATGGGTTAACCAACCTGGATAAATTTCTCCACTAAATGCAGGCACATTGGGATTGTGTTTTTTGGCTTGCGCAAAATCGCCCTCATTTCCACCACTGTCTAGACCAATAGCAGCGCCATCTATATTCCCAGCATCCAACATATAAGCAGTAGGACCATCAGAAGTATAGAATGGAACATTAAATCCATTGTTCATCCAAAGCTTACGTAAGGTTTCCAAATAGACTTTGTCATTGCCATAACTACCATATTCATTTTCTACTTGTACCATTAATATGGGACCGCCCTTACTCACTTGTAGGTTCACTACTTCATTTGCCAATTGATTAATATACCTAGTGGCGGCACTCATGTACCTAGGATCCATGCAACGCACTTTAATATCTGGAATCTTTAATAGATAAGGAGGAATGCCACCAAAATCCCATTCTGCGCACACATAGGGTCCTGGTCTGAAAATTACCCACATGCCCTCTTCTTGACAAAGCTTTACAAAAGCAGCAATGTCTTTGTTATTGCTTTTAAAATCAAAAATCCCTTCTGTGGTTTCATGAAAATTCCAAAAGATATAGGCCGCAATGGTATTACATCCCATGGCTTTTGCCATTTGAATTCTATGGCGCCAGTATTCTCTTGGAATTCTGGCAGGGTGCATTTCTCCACTGATAATTTGATAGGGTTTTCCGTCCAATAAAAAGTCTTCCTTACCCAGTTTGAATTGATGCGTTGCAATAGGTTTAGAACCAGATTGAGCATTCAGCGTTAAAGCACTCAAAAGAATAAGGCAAATCAGCCCAGCTATAGATTTCATATTAGTAGCATTGATGGTTCAAAAACTTACCAATGCTACTAAAAATTTTGGCCATTTCCCGTTTAAATCTTGCGCAAACGATTGTACGCAAGCATAGATGATTTACTATTTTTTAGGAACGTACTTTTTAACCCTTGCATCATTGATTACTCCCTTCCAGTTTAGACCATATCCAAAATCATACACATGACCATTGCTGTCTTTGTAAGGAATCATATCTCTTGGAACGTCTTCCATTTGTTTTTCAACCGTAGACATATTCAAAGGCATTTGCATGGGCAACAAACCAGAGGGTTCTTCTTTACCAGAAACAATGTCTAATAACGCTTCTACTTGAACACCAAACTCGCCCAAAATAGCATCTACCTGACCTTCAAACTCCCCAAACACCATGGGATTGCTCATACTAACCGCAACCAAAACGGGTTTGCCATTCATGGCTTTCTTAGTATCTAAAATAGTATTCAAATCAGGAGCTGAATTAGACTTAGACGTCTTACCCAAATAAGTTCTATCAGTAACAGTAGGGTCTATTACAGGATCGCCCGCGGCAATACTATGCGCCCTTGCATCTGTGGCTGTATAATCTTTTAATTGCAGAGATATAGGAACATAACCATTACCACCTGCTTCCCTATCGGCCCTACTATAACCACCACTAACAGGACTCTTTATAAAGATCAAAGCAAAATCTGCCTTGGTTGGATCATCCGTTACTGTGTAATATTTTTTAATCAATTCAAGGTTTACTGGATACTCTGTTTTTTCAGGAACAGGTTGACCAAAAAAATTGATGCTTGCAGGCGTTGTTCGTTTGGGCACATAGACTGTTTTACCTTTTTGAATGGGTATTGTCTTGTTTTGATTCTTGAGTAACACAATAGATTTTAATTGGGCATCATAACCTGCTTTCATAAATAAGGGTTGTCCAACAATGGCTTTGGATACATTGGGATCCAGATAAGGATTCTCAAACAAACCTACCCTAAATACATTCAATAACAATCTGTAAGCAGATTGTTCAAAACGCTGACGCATAAAAGCTTCCCCGTGTTCTTTCACGCCTATCTGATAGGCTTCTAAAACGGGGTTAATATCATTGTTTCCGCCAAATTGATCCACACCTGCCATCAATACTTTATAGTGCCTTTGGGCGATGCTCAATTTTTCAACTCCCCAAGACTTACCAGAAAATACATCGGGTTTTTCTCCTTCGTTGGCTGTGATTAACCAATCGGTACAAACCACTCCTTCATACCCATATTTGTTGCGCAATAAATCTGTGATAATGTACTTGCTAAAACCATTACCTACGTTCTCACCATTCTTTTTGTCTTGGTTATATGAGATGGTATAGTAGGGCATCACTGCCGATGCTTTTTTAGTACCACCAGTTAATTTAAAAGCACCTTCTGTAAATGTGCGCAAATGTGTTTGAAATTGGTTACCCGGATAGACAGCAAATTTTCCGTAAGCAAAATGCCCATCGCGCCCGCCTTCTTCAGGACCACCACTAGGCCAATGTTTGACCATGGCGTTTACACTCAAATTTCCCCACCCTTGATAAGCAGCAATAGCTTTGGGCGATGTTTGAAAACCGTCTACATAAGCTCTTGCCATATCTGTAGCCAATTGCGGGTCTTCTCCAAAAGTTCCTACAAAGCGGTTCCACCTTGGTTCTGTTGCTAAATCTATTTGTGGAGAAAGTGCCGTTGTAATACCCAGTGCGCGATATTCTTTTGAAGCAATAGCGCCAAATAACTTTGTAATGGCGGGATCAAAAGTTGCAGCCAATCCCAGTTCTTCGGGCCACTGAGAAATAGCACCACCAGAACCTGCATTGTATTCTGCGTCTTTATTGGCGCCGTTTCTTGGATCAGAACTATTATTGGCAGGAATACCCATGCCAATGCCTTCAACCAATTGTTGCACATTATTATTCCAAGTGGCTGATACTACCGGATTTTGAACCGATGTAATCAATACATGGCGCAAATTGTCCTTGGTTAAAAAAGCAATTTGTTGATCAGATAAATCAGATGCTTTTGCCCCACCAGCAGAAAAAGGTTTACCATTATAAGTTCCTCCAAACATCCCCCTTTCCTGCGCTGGAATAGCTTGGTGACGGCTATAAAGCATCATACCTGCTATTTGATCCACGGTCATTTTAGATGCCAAGTCTTTGGCCCTTTCTGCTACAGACAAACGCCAGTCTTCATACTTATCCAACTTGCCATTCTTATTTAAGTCTTTGAAAGGAAGACCATCCTGTTTGATTATTTGTACGCCAGACGCAGTAGAATAACCCAATGCAACCTGATCATTTACTATAATGACTTTGATATTGTCTGAAAGATTGGTTTCAACCAATTTGGTTTGAGCTTGGGCTACAGAAGCAGCAACCAATAACAAGAATAAGCATTTTCTCATGGCAGTAGTGATGGTTAAGCAATGCGTAAATTTATTGATTTATTGGCTATATTGGGAATCACAGTTTTGAAAGGCATTATGGACAAAGCAAGTACACTATCTAGGAATATTAGCATTACAGGATTGGTAGCCACAGGCATTTCATCCATGATTGGGGCATCTATTTATATTGTTCCATTCATGTTGCAAAAAAATGTGCCAGGTATTGGACCATATATTCTGCCCGCCTTTCTAGCGGCATCAGTGCCTGCTCTTTTTGCAGCCATTTGCTATGCTATTCTCTCCAGCGCCATGCCAAGAGCTGGAGGAAGTTATGTTTATGCCAGCAGGTCTATACATCCCTACTGGGGTTTTGTAGCCAGTTTCTCACAATGGTTTGGATTATCCATAGTCATTGGTGTGGTGTCCTATATGGTCTTACCCTTTTTCCGCGATGTTTGTATTACACTAGATTGGAAGGCGTTGGCCCAATTTTTTGACCAACCCAATACTCGATTATTTTTGTCTCTTGGTCTCTTGTGGAGTTTTATCCTGATTAATATTTTTGGCATTCAAACCTACCAGTTTACCATTATTGGATTGGTGTTGATTACTTTTTTATTAGCTAGCATAGTTATCATTGCCGGATTTGTCTATACAGAAACTGATTTTATTCAAGGTGTTTTTCAAAAAGACGGCATTCAAATTAATAGAGAAGCAGGTTCATTTCAATGGCCGCAATTTTTAAGTGCTGCTGCTGTATTATTTGCCAGTTTTATTGGTTTTGATTCCATTGCACAAGCAGGCGGCGAAGCTAAGAATCCCAGCAAATCCTTGCCCAGAGCTATTCTAATTACCATTGTTACGGTTACCTTATTTTATTTGTTGTTTTGTTTTGCTGTGTATAGAATAGTGCCTTGGAATTTTGTAAGAGACTTAGCCAATAGCAAAGACATTTCAGCTACCACCCTACTAAACTATGTACTACCCCCATTTTGGTCTGTGCTCATTATGTTGGGAGCTAGCATTGCCTTACTCAAAGACCTACCCTCCATGGTGCTATCTGTATCAAGACTATGTTTTGCATGGTCAAAGGATCAACTGTTTCCAATTTGGTTAACCAATGTGCATCCCAAATACAAAACACCACATTGGGCCATTCTCTTTAGTGGTATGGTATCAAGTATTGGAATTTTGGGTTGTCATTTTGCCAGCGATATATTTTTAGGTATTGATATCATGGTCATGTCAATGCTGATCAATTTTATTTTGATCTGCTTATCTGTATTGTTAATACAACACTATAATCCAGTGCTAGCAAAACAAATAGCCGTGATTAAAAACCCCATGCTTCAAAAAATGATTGCCATTTTGGGCATCCTCAGTCTTGGTTTTTTATTATTGATCCATATTCAAAATGATCTAAAGACACAACAAGATGCATGGTATTTTCATGCTAGTTATGTTTGTGCATTGGTCATGTTATTTGCTAGCATCATCTTTTATTGGTACTGGCATCAATTGAAAAAAACAGGATTAACCAATACCAATTATTTTAAAGAACTACCAGCTGAATAAGCTTTCAAAATAATCCAATGAAAAGTACCAGACTTAGTGATAATCTTAGTATTTCAAAAGCATTGATTGGTCTATGGCAGATTGCCGATTTGGAAAGGGGTAATCAAAAAGTAGACCCCATTGCAACCGCCAAAGCCATGCACGCTTATTATGAACAAGGTTTTACCAGCTTTGACATGGCAGATCATTATGGTTCTGCTGAAGAAGTGGTGGGCGTATTTAGAAAAACCTATGGCTTGCGCGATGTTCAATTTTTAACCAAATGGGTACCTAGCCCTGGAAATATTACAACCACACAAATTGAAGCAGCGGTAAAAAAAGCTTTGACCAGATTACAGACAGATCAAATTCAACTCATGCAATTTCATGCCTGGAATTATGCCCATCCCAGTTGGTTGGATTGTTTGTATGGTTTGCAAAAACTTCAACAAGAAGGATTAATTGCCAATCTTGGACTCACCAATTTTGACGAAGCACATTTGAATATGGTAATCCAGTCTGGAATCAAGTTGGTAAGTAACCAAGTATGTTATTCCTTATTAGACCAACGTGCTGCAGGAAAAATGACTGCTACCTGTTTAGAACATAATGTAAAACTGTTGGCTTTTGGAACCGTTGGTGGAGGCTTCTTTAGTGAAAAATGGCTGAACCAAAATGAACCAGCTATTAACGATTCATTGACTTGGTCTCAGATGAAATACAAGCGATATATAGACGCTGCAGGAGGATGGAATTGGTATCAAGAGTTATTGCAATCGCTTTATAGCATTGCGCAAGCACACCATGTTTCTATTGCCACCATTGCTAGTGCATATATTAAAGAACAACCAGCTGTTGGGGGTGTGATCATTGGTGCAAGAATGGGTGTTTCAGAACATATTTTGGAGAACAAAAAAGTATTAGACATTCAATTAAGCCCTGCTGAATTAGCCCAGATCAAATCCATATTGGCAAAGGGTCAATCCATTCCTGGAGACTGTGGAGATGAATATAGAAAGCCACCCTATTTAACAGCTACTGGAGACCTAAGTCATCATCTAAAAGAGTTTCCAGTTCCCTACCCAACCATTACAGATGCACAAGGAAAAACAAAGGCCTTATCAGGCACTAGTTGGGAATCCATGGCTGGTTATAGCCGTGCAGTTAGAAAAGGGAACCGTATTCTTGTTTCCGGAACCACTGCTACCCATGGCAACCAAGTGATTGGAGGTAATGACCCTGCCGCACAGGCACATTTTATTTTTGATAAAATAGAAGGTGCTATTCAATCCTTGGGTGGCAAATTAGAAGACGTGGTAAGAACACGCGTATTTGTCAAAGACATAAACCAATGGGAACCCATTGCAAGAGCGCATGGTCAAAGATTTGCTGAGATTCAACCTGCCAATACCATGGTACAAGCCAATTTAATTGGGGATGATTATTTGGTGGAGATTGAGGCAGAAGCCATAGTGGAATAAAAGCTAGTAAACCGAACAATTGGTTCTGGATTCCTGTTAAAGGATTATGTCAGTGGCTATTAGTTTGGTATTTCCGCATCAGTTATTCAAAGAACATCCTGCTTTGCAAAAAGGCAGAACCATCTACTTGGTAGAAGAGTGGTTGTTTTTCAAGCAATTTAGATTTCACAAACAGAAACTGGTCCTACATAGGGCTAGTATGCAATTTTACCAACAGTGGTTAATAGCACAGGGCTATCGGGTAATATATATTGATAGCAATGACCCTTTACAAGATGTTTGCGCATTGGTCAAACAATTGGCTATTGAACAAACAACAGAAATTCATGTGTCAGCTTTGGCGGATGATTGGTTGGAACAACGAATCACAAAGAGTTGTGCAGCAAACCAAATCAAATTAATTACTCACGAGAGTCCTAATTTTTTAAATAGCAAGGCATCTGTTGAATCTTATTTTAGCAAAAGGAAGACTTATTTTCAAACTGATTTTTATACTTGGCAAAGAAAAGAGCGAAAACTTTTGTTAGAAGCCGATGGCAAACCCCTTGGTGGTCAATGGACCTTTGATTCGGATAATAGAAAGCCCTTTCCCAAAAAAGGCATCGCGCCAGCTATTAAGCAATTCCCGGACAATGCATTTTTAGCAGAAGCCAGAACCTATGTACAACAGCATTTTCCCAATAATTATGGAACAGTTAATAGTCCTCATTTATTTGTGATTAGTTTTCAAGAGGCTGAACAATGGTTGGATGACTTTATTATACATCGCTTTGAGCATTTTGGCATTTATGAAGACGCCATTGTAACAAATGAAACAGTGCTGCATCATTCGATATTAACCCCTATGCTCAATATTGGTTTATTAAACCCGCAACAGGTATTGGACAGGGTAGTTGAACAAGCGGATAAATACCAAATTCCGCTCAATTCCTTAGAAGGATTTATTAGACAGGTCATGGGTTGGCGAGAATTCATTCACTTGGTGTATGAAAGAGAGGGTGGTAAACAACGCAGCACCAATTATTGGAAATTTAGTAGAAAAATACCTGAAGGTTTTTGGACGGGCAATACAGGCATTGAACCTATTGATGCAACCATTAAAAAGATCTTAGCTACCGGATATTGTCATCATATTGAGCGGCTCATGGTGTTGGGGAATTTTATGTTGCTCTGTGAATTTGATCCTGATCAAGTGTATCAGTGGTTTATGGAATTATTTATAGACTCTTATGATTGGGTCATGGTTCCCAATGTCTATGGCATGACCCAATTTGCCGATGGAGGATTAATGACCACCAAACCTTATATCAGCGGGAGTAATTACTTGATGAAAATGAGTGACTATCCAAAGGGAGATTGGCAACCCATTTGGGATGGATTGTTCTGGCGATTCATGCATGTGCACAGAGATTTCTTTTTGAAAAATCCAAGACTGGGTATGCTGGTGAAAACATTTGATAAAATGAGTCCTGAAAAGCAGCAATTACATTTAACGAATGCGGAGCGGTTTTTGAAAGAGTTGGATGCGCAAATAAAATAACAGCTAGTTATTTTTTGACTTTAAAATATTTTGAATAATCAATATTATCTACATCCACTTCATACTGCTTAGCCCTATCAGAATCATTTACCAAAAGTGGAATCTGCTGCATTTTACTAACATCGCCCATTAATTGATAATAGACGTTTCCTAGATTTCCCAATTGATCAAATTGTTGAAACCTGAAAACAGCAATCCCTTTTTCTTGGTCTAAAATTTTGATAGTTACAATTGATTTATAGGGCCAATTAGACCTCAGTTTAAATTCATTTGTTACTCTATCCAATTTTTGAAACTGTTGCATATAATTTGCCTCTGGCCCTTCCCCACCCCAATAAATGAATACCGAATCAATAAGTTTAATTTTGAGATGATAGTAAAAGTCATTGGGCTTATAAACATAGATCACTTTTTTAAAAGAAACCAACTGCACCCACTCTCTAGGAAAATTGCTAATACTATGTTTCTTTGGAACTAATTTATTTGCAGACAAATAGGCCAATGAACTTTTATAAGTGTCAACATCAAATTGGTCAAAATTAAAATCTGCTACCATTTTATAAAATGTAGACTGCTTATTGGTATCTATAAATATGAAATGTGAAAAATCTTCGTTGATGTTTCTTACAAAAAACAAAGTATCGTTGATTTTGGTTTGACCTATACAGTTATACTTAAGTAGTAGGAAAAAAAGTATAAAATATGTACCCCTAGCTTTCATAGATGTAAATCTATAAAATTCTATACAACTTGTAATTGGAGCTTAATTAATGTTACATTCAAGCTGTAAATTTATTCTCAATAAAAATTGCCATGAAGCAGAAATTGTTTGTATGTATCATCAGCCTATTGATCATTAGTGTTATTGAAGCACAATCACTGACTATTGGCAGTTTTAATTTGCGATATGACAATAAGGGTGATTCTGGAAATTTATGGAAGAATCGATTACCCAGGGTATCAGCACTAATTGAGTTTCATGACTTTGATATATTGGGAACTCAGGAAGGATTACAACACCAGCTTGATAGTTTAGCTGTTATTTTAACAGGGTACACCTATTATGGAGTTGGCAGAGATGATGCAAAACAAAATGGGGAACATTCTGCTATCTTTTTTAAAACAAACTTATTTACCATTGTTGACAAGGGCGATTTTTGGCTTTCAGAAACACCCGAAAAACCAAGCTTGGGTTGGGATGCAAAAATTAATCGCATTTGCTCATGGGTGCTACTGAAGCATAAAACTTCAGCCAAGAAAATCTACTGTTTTAATGTGCATTATGACCATCAAGGTTTCAATGCAAGAAAAGAAAGCTCTAAATTAATCTTGTCTAAAATCAAATCAATTGCAGGCAATAAACCTGTTATACTTACCGGTGATTTTAATGGAGACCATCAATCTGAATGGTATCAATTGATAGCCAATTCCGGGTTTTTATTGGATACCTATACAAGGGTAAATAAGCCTTATGTACCTAATGGAAGTTTTCAGGGATTTGGTGCTAATTTAAATGCTGGCAATATTATTGACCACATCTTTACTTCTGATCATTTTAAGGTTTCAAAATGGGGTGTTCTTACTGATACTTATAATGGAAAATTTCCCTCCGATCATTTTCCGGTTTTGAGTAAGGTAAGTTTAAAGTAGATTATGGAATAATGGGATTTATCCATCTTAGTATAAAACTAGGTTATGGCAGAAATCAACAATCCCAACAAGGGCAGTTCTAAAAGCAAGTCTACTTTTAGAAGAAAGGTTTTATCTACCAGGGTAGATTTGACCCCAATGGTTGACTTAGGGTTCTTACTAATTACCTTTTTTATCTTCACTACCACAATGAGCCAAGCTAATGCCTTGAAATTTATCATGCCAGATGATAGTGGAGACCCTATGAATATTAAAGAGACTGGCGCCTTAACATTGATGCCTGCAGATAATGGCAAGGTCTATTTTTATGAAGGACAATTAGACCCAAGCAAGTTTCAGGTTACCAATTTGAAAGACATGCGCCAGTTGATAATGGATAAAAAACAAAGAACCAAGGACAAGGATTTTTTTGTTGTGATTAAACCTGATGACAGTTCTAGCTATGGTGATTTAGTAAAAGTGTTGGATGAAATGAAAATTAATGAAGTAAAGCGATATGTAATTGCTAGGATTGAATTGGGGGAATTGGCGTTGTTGAAATAAGGAAGATTATTTTCCTAGACATAAATGAATTTGACAAAGCAGAGTCCAATTAAAGGATACTAAATAAAAATAAGCAGGCACTAAAGTTCTTCTTTATGCATCCCAAAAGCTTTGTACATCTTAGACCGATCAAACATTTTTTCATTGTTTGAAATGAAAATAGTAGCTACCCCATTTCCAATAAAGTTAGTAATGGCCCTTGCTTCAGACATAAATCGGTCAACCCCTAATAATAGAGCAAGTCCTTCAATAGGTATCACTTTAGTAGCTGTTAATGTGGAGGCTAAAATAATAAATCCGCTACCAGTTACACCAGCAGCACCTTTGGATGTAACCATCAAAATGCCAATGATGGTTAGAATTTGTTCCATATTTAGTTGAATATGAAAAACCTGAGCCAAAAATATGATGGCCATTGATAAGTAAATAGACGTTCCGTCTAAATTAAATGAGTATCCAGCAGGCACTACAAGCCCCACCACAGATTTATGACAACCCATCTGTTCTAATTTTTCCATCAATGAAGGCAAAGCTGCTTCAGAAGATGATGTACCTAAAACAATTAATAATTCATTTTTGATGAATCCTAAAAATTTCCAAATACTTATTTTATAATAACGTAATACAGACCCTAAAATGATGAATATAAATAATGCCATAGTAATATATACACAAGCCATTAATTTACCAAGTGGTACTAAAGTAGCAACACCGTATTTTCCAATTGTGTAGGCCATTCCGCCAAATGCGCCAATGGGTGCTAGTTTCATCACTAAATGAAGTCCTTTAAAAACGTATTTTGACATCCAATTTACCTTAGACAAAATTGCATCCTTGTATTTCACTTTACTAACAATAATACCAGCAACTATTGCAAAGAGTAAAACTTGAATGGTAAGATTGTCCTGAAAAAATTGAGCCCAGGATATAGTAACATTACCGGCACTGTACTTAGAAATATCACCTTTAGCTACAATACTCGTATTTACTGTAGCACCTGGTTCTAAAAGAAATCCTACAATAATTCCAATTAATAAAGCAACCGTAGTTATAATTTCAAAATAAATTAGTGCTTTGCCTCCAACTTTTCCCACTTTTTTTAAATCACCCATTCCACAAATCCCTGTTACAATGGTGAGTAATATAATCGGATATATAAATAATTTAATGACATCAATAAAATATTTACCAAGCGGTTGCATGGCTACACCTGTTGCTGGGTATAAATGACCTAGAATTATACCTGATGTGATAGCAAATAATACCCAAAAGGTAAGGTTGGTTGCAATTTTTTTTACCATGATCGCTTGCTTATAGATTCTACTGAATCACTGTGTTAACAATACTTACACAAGATTTAATCTCAGAATCAGTAAGTTGCATTATTCTAAATGTCTCTCCATCTTTATCAAAATAATTATATACGGTAGCATAATTTTTTGGTAAAGTACCCGTAATTTTTTTAATAAAATTTAGTGCAATTAAAAAAGACCCTACTGCTGATGGATGAGAACCATCTTCACTAAATAGTTTCATTGAGGGCAGGGTTTTTCTTGCTAAATCCCAACTAGAACCAACGGGTACATTTATTGCATTTTCTGATTTTGCTAAATCATAATATGCATCATTGATTCTTGATTGCGTTTCGGGAGTTTTTTCCCTTGCCCAAGTATTATACAAATATGGTTTGGCACCATGTTCTCGAATATACTTACAAAAGAGTCCCCCGTTTATTAACAAGCTATCTTTATGTTCTAAGGGCCACATGCTGTTATCTTGAATCACAACAATATCAAAATTTTTAGTGGCTATCAATTGCTTTGTTTTAAGCCCCCTTGCATTATTCCAGTGTTGTCCTAGTGTTGCTGCCCCAACTGTAGATTTTTTACAAATAATTTTTGTATCCATACTATCAGTAATCAAGCCAATCATTTGTGCCAAATTATTGTAATACACATAACTATTTCCAACAAACAACACCCTTACTGTATCTTTCTTTTCAAATGCATAAGACTTAGAAGAAAAGAAAACAAATAATAGTACAGTGATTACCCAAATAGCATTCAACTTTTTCATATTCAATTAGAATTTGGAATTCTTTTTAAAATCCTGGATTTTGTACCATATTAACATTATTTTGAACCTGAGCAACTGGTATAGGCAATATAGTTCTATAATAGAAATTAGAAGTGGTGGCAGTATATTGAATCAATCTTGACGTAGCATTTCCACCAGAACTAATTTTTACAAAATTTAATTGTCTTCTGTTTAGATCAAATAAACGCTGACCTTCAAATGCAAATTCTTTTCTTCTTTCAACAAAAATACTATCTATGAATGCTGCAGCAGAAATACTTCCAGCAGGGGGAGTACCCGTTAGCACAGCATTATATGGTTTTGTAGCGGAAGCAGTATCTCTAGACTTTCTAATGAGATTAATGTCTGTCAAAGAAGAAGTCAACAAACTACTATTACTATTTTCAATAGCTAATTGTACATTTGCTTCTCCTCTAATTAAATACATTTCTGCCAATCTCAATACTTTGGTGTTTTCCATGTAAGTAGAAATATTAATATACTTAGTTGGAATTGGTACATTGGTTTCACCACCAATTGAATTTCTATTACCAAGTGCAATAAATGCACGGCGAATATCAGTAGCCGAATAAGCCTCATATAACCCTCTAAAAGTTGAGAGTGTAGTACCTGTACTTCTGCTATTCATCGATTGCATTGTTCCAAGCATCTCACCATAACCCTGCTGACTACATAAATATGCATAAGAATCTGTTCCAGGATTATCATTGGTATTATTTGCTATTTCAAATAAAGATTCAGGGCTATTTTGAGATCTAAAATCTTGTAGCATTGTTCCAAAAGTATACAATGAATAACGGCCAGATGCAATAACCTGATTAGCCGCATCTGCAGCGCCTACCCAATCAGACTTATATAAAGCAACCCTAGCTTTTAAAGCCAAAGTAGAAAATTTATTCATCCTTATTTTAAACAAAGTGCTGTTTACTGCTCCATTGCTAATTACATTTCCACTTTGCGGTAATAGTGCAATTGCTGCAGTAAGATCTTTATCAATTTGGGTATATACCTCAGCCGCCGTATTTCTTGCAGGATACACAACTTCTGTAATATTTACTATTGGATTAATAACCAGCGGTACACCTAAGTGTGATCCATCGGCAGTGAATTTTAATGGACGTGCAAAAAACCTCATTAAGTCAAAATAAACTAGCGCTCTAACTGCATATGCTTCGCCCACTAATTGAGCAGCCTCTTCTTGCTGGAGAGATGATGCTACTTTTTTAATGTTTTCTTGATTTGCAATAATGGCATTAGTATTGGTAATTACCTGATACATCTGACTCCACATTCTACTAACGTTGGCATCAGTAGCTGTATGTGTTACGGTATTCATTCCAGTGTACCTATTACCCGATCTTACACTTCTTGTAGCATTATCAGATAGCACTTCTGGAATAACCATTGCGTCTCTTCCATAATAACTATAAGATTGCATCATTGAATAAAGACCGTTTACGGCAGCCCTAGAAGTTGGCATACTTTTAAATACGTCTTCGGTTAGGACACTTTGTTGTGGTTTTACTTCTAAAAAATCTTTACTACAAGCTGTAATAAAAAGTAAAGAAGAAATAACTGTTATTGAATATATTTTTTTCATAAATGAAACTTTATGCAATTAAAAATTGATGTCTAAGCCAAATAAAAAGGTGTTAAATACTGGAGGTCGTTGAGCCATGGTTCCATCTATACTAACCTCAGGGTCTGTATTAAAACGCTTGTCTCTCACATACGTAAATAAATTTTGCCCACGCAAATAAATTCTTGCGTTGCTTAATTTAAATTTATTTAAAAGCTGGATAGGCAAATTATAAGATAGGGTTACGTCTCTAAGTCTGATATAACTTCCGTCGTATAAAAATCTACTACTTTCAAAACTTCCTGATGAAGATTGGGTACCCAAAAATACTGGCTTAGGTACATCTGTGATTTGACCCGGAGTAGTCCAACGTCTACCGTACTCATATCTGCTTAAGCCATTGCTTTGATCCGAAAATCCTAGATTGGCATCTGTTTTTTGTAAGTAACCATAATCGTCATAAATACTGTTACCCCAAAAAGCATACAATTGAAAACTAAACTTAAAATTTTTATAAGAAAAAGTGTTTGTTAAACCACCATAGAATTTTGGCAAGGCACTTCCATATTCTAAACGAGGAAGTGCAGTAGTAAACACATTTGTTGTTGAATCTTTTCCTTCACTTTTATACCAAAGCGCTTCGCCATTTGCTGGATTTACGCCGGCATATCCTCTTTGGTAATGGGTATAAAAATCATTCCCAACTCTTCTCAAGTAGTTTGCATTACCAACATAAGCTGGATCAATTTCTGTGATGGTAT
>JBEAPC010000039.1:0-11398 GCA_041164585.1 Bacteroidota bacterium | reverse complement strand
ATTCAATCCAAACAAAACTGACCTTATGCGTAGGATTGCATTATGCTTTTTGCTCATCACTGTTACCATGGCAAATACCATGGCGCAGAATATTCCCAACCCAAAATCACATTTTGGTTTTGCCATTGGAGACAATTATCACTTAGCCACATTTACCCAAACAGAAGCTTATTTAAAAAAACTTGCCTTAGTTTCAAAAAAAATGAAGCTAATGAGTATTGGCAATACAGAAGAAGGAAGAAGCCAGTACATGGTGGTAGTTTCTGATCCAGCCAATTTAGCCAAACTAGACAAATACAAGTCTATCTCACAACGCATGGCAAGGGCAGAAGGCTTGAGCGATGCAGATGCCAAAGCATTGGCCGCAGAAGGAAAAGCGGTTGTTTGGATTGATGGTGGATTACACGCAACAGAAGTAGTAGGCATACACCAATGGATAGAAACCCTGTATCAGATTATCACCAGAACGGATGAAGAAACCAACCGCATCTTAAAATCTACAATCATCCTTTTTGTACACGCTAACCCAGACGGACAAGAATTGGTGTCTAACTGGTATATGCGCAATACAGATACGCTAAAACGCAGTACAGATAACCTTCCTAGGCTATACCAAAAATATATTGGGCATGACAATAACCGTGATTTTTACATGATGAACATGAGTGAGTCACGCAATATGAGCCGTCAACAATATATTGAGTGGATGCCACAGATCTTGTACAACAACCACCAAACAGGACCAGCTGGTACCGTGGTAGCAGGCCCTCCTTATAGAGATCCGTTTAACTATGTATATGACCCATTATTGATTACGGGAATTGATGCAATGGGTGCTGCTATGAGTAGCAGACTAAATGCAGAAGGCAAACCTGGCTATACCATGAAAAGCGGATCGGTTTATAGTACTTGGTGGAATGGCGGTTTGAGAACAACGGCTTATTATCACAATATCATTGGTCTATTAACAGAGATTATTGGAAGCCCCACTCCTTCTAAGATAAATTTTGTACCCAATAGGTTAATCCCTAATAGTGGAACACCATATCCTATTGCGCCACAAAAATGGTATTTCAAAAATTCCATTGACTATTCGCTTTCACTCAACTATGCAGTACTCAATTATGCGGCCAGATATAAGGACGAACTCCTGATGAATATCTACACCATGGGCAAAAACGCCATTGCAGCAGGCAATACAGATCATTGGACCCTTTCTCCCAATAAAGTTGAAATGGTCACTGAATTGTATAAAGAAGATAAAAAAGAAATGCGTGGCGATACCCTACCATTAGAGTACTACAATAAAATATATCGCAAACCAGAGCTGCGCGATGCTAGGGGTTATATTATTCCAGCTAATCAAACCACATCGGCCACAGCCTTTGCCAATATTTTAATCAATAGCGGTATTAAAGTTGAAAAAGCCACCAGTGATTTTAGTGTAGAAGGTCAGAACTATCCTGCAGGATCCTATATTGTTAAAACCAATCAAGCATTTAGAGCACACGTGATTGATATGTTTGAGCCACAGGATCACCCCAATGATTTTCAGTATCCAGGAGGCCCACCAGTACGACCCTATGATGCAGCGGGATGGACTCCAGCCTATACCATGGGCATTCAATTCACAAGGGTATTAAATAGTTTTAATGGACCATTTGAAGCTATTCCTTATGGCAGTGTACAAACTGCAAAAGGTGCCATTGAAAAGACTGCTACCAGCACCGGATTTAGTTTTTCTACAAAGGATAATGCCAGTTTTATTTTGCTCAATGACCTACTGAAAGCAGGAATTCCAGTAACTAAAACAGCCGATCAGTTTTATGTTGCCAATAGTGTTGCAAGCACCCCTATTTTAGAAAAAGCAGCAAGTACTAATGGGGTTACCTTAAAAGCTTCTGAAGCGCCATCTAAAGCAAGTAATCTTAGCGCAAAGCGCATTGCGCTTTGGGATAATTATGGTGGATCAATGCCATCAGGATGGCTTAGATGGATTTTAGAGCAGCATCATTTCCCATTCAACCTCATCTATGCCAAAGAAATTGATGGTGGCTCTTTGAAAAACAAGTATGACGTTATTGTGTTTGTAGGTGGTGCCATTCCCGCTCTTAGAAATGAGGGAGCCGGTGGCCCAGGAGGAGGCTTTGGCGGATTTGAAGGAAGAGAACCCAAAACAGAAGATATACCAGCAGAATTCCACGCACAATTAGGTAGAATCACCCCTGCTAAATCTATTCCTGCAATCAAAGAATTTTTAGAAGCAGGTGGTACTGTTGTTACAATTGGTAGTTCTTCTAATCTGGCTTATCATTTAAAACTACCCGTACGCAATGCCTTAGTAGAAATGGTGGCTGGAAAAGAGAAAGCTTTGCCTGGTGAGAAATTTTATATTCCAGGTTCTGTCATGCAAGTAACCATTGATACCCGCCAAAAAGCCAACTGGGGTTTGGGCCAAAAGGCCGATGTTTATTTTAGCGCTAGCCCCGTATTTAAAATTCAACCCGATGCCATATCAAGAGAAGAAGTGACTCCACTTGCATGGTATGCATCAGAAAAAACCCTGAGAAGTGGATGGGCATTTGGACAGTCTTATTTGTTAGATGGGGTTGCAGGATTTAGTGCCAAAGTGGGCAAGGGTAACCTCTTTGTCTATGGACCAGAAATAACTTTTAGAGGACAAACACATGGTACTTATAAAATGCTGTTTAACCAATTGTTTGGTCAAGACTAGTTACTACTAAGCTATAAAACAAAAAAGGGGCTCTACATGGAGCCCCTTTTTTTATGCAGGTAAAAGAATTATGCTTCTAATAATTTCTTAGCATAGTCAAAACAGATTTTGGTTTCTTTCACAGCGTCTGATCCTGCAGGAATATCATATTCCAATTCAATGGTTGCTGGAATTTTGTATTTCTTTTCTTTTAGCAAATTCAAAATTTCTTTGAGTGGGGTATTCCCATTTCCCCAAACCATATTGGCTCCACCATTCTCTTTAGATTTTCTATCCTTAATATGCATGCTGGTAATTCTATCATGTTTGGCCTCAATTAATGCCAATAAAGACTCTTTGGTATTCTTACCACCCGCCGCAATATAGTGGCCACAGTCAAGGTTCATAGAATTATAAGCTGATTGACTCAAAGCAAGATCCCATGCGGTATCCGTAGCTTGTGTATGAGCATGATAGCCAATATAAACTTTGTGCTTCTCTGCCAATTTACCCAATCGTTCAGAATGCTCAGCTTTTGTAGGCAACTCTACCGTTACGCTATTGGCACCAAGAGCTTTGGCCGCTTTTAATGCGTATTCAATTTCTGCATCCGTATTATTTGGATTTAAAGCATTGGGTTTAAAAGCATAAATACTTACTCCTACTTTCTGATATTGCTTGCGCAAAGCTTCAAATTTTTCCATACCAACAGAACTGCGCCATGCAGCTACGTCTTTTTGGTATTGGGCCATTTGAGCTCTTTGCTCATCGTTAAGTTGTCTAGGTTGGCCAGGGGTAAATTTTACAGGGTTAGCTGGTTTACCTGCATAGTCTTCTACCGCATCACCCATCAATTCAATAGCACTGATATTACAATCTATGCAGTATTGCAATAATTGGTCAACCGATCCTGGCATGCTTCTCCAAGAATAAGTGATGGCACCAATTTGTACGCCTTTGATTTTTGAATTGGGTTTACCGTCAAATAAACTACTAAAAGAATTTGCTGAGGCTGATTGTCCGGAACAGATCAATGCTAGTGTAGCAAAACTTCCGTTTCGTAAAAAATCGCGACGAGAATGATTTGATTTCATATATGCAAGCTTGAATTTAGAAGGATAAGGTACTGAAAAAATAAAGGAATTTCAAAATCAAGGACTTATTTGTAATTTTAAAAATAGTATCAAATAGGATGAAGCTCTCTAGTTATGCAACAGTTACCCATTTTAAAAATAAATCAGGCTTTCATTTATAGGAAAATTGGGTACAGTATGGTATTAGCGCTCTCTTTCATATTTAATTGGAATAGCGCTATTGGACAAACAACTACGCGTTACCAGCAGTTTTCAAATGAATTTGCAGACGTTGAATCACTAGGCAAAAAATGGACACTGGAATTTAATTTGGGTCAAAGCTATACCAGCATTCCACCCAACAACCATAGCCCCTTTGCCAAAGCATCACAGTTTTATCTACGTGGCTGGGCACATTATTATCCGAGTTCTAGGTGGAAACTTTCTTATTTTTTTGCCTTATTTGGCAATGTATCCATCCCAGATATTGAACAGTCAAAGAATTTTGAAATCAGATCTGCTTTTCAGGGCACTTATTATATTAACAAGATTGGCTATTCACTGCTAACGCGATTTAGAATAGAAGACCGCCGAATCCAAAACAATGCCAAGACCTTTGAAGCTTATTATCGTTTACGAACACAGTTAAAATATACCCAACCCATTAACGGAAAAGTGATTAGAAAGGGCATTTATTATGCAGTGGCTTCTGATGAATTGTTTGTGAAAACACAGGCAGCCATTACAGGTAAAGACTTTTTTGACAGAAATAGATTAACGCTTGGAGGAGGTTATGCACTATCTGATGATACCCAAGTTGAATTATTATATAGCAATGAATGGTTGCCAAGGTCTTCAGGCAATTTGGTATACAATACCTATCAGATTAATTTTTCTTTCACAGATTTATTCCGCAAATACAAAGATAAAAACAAGACCCGTGAAATGCATAGTGTAGACAATGGGAATTAAACCAGTCTTCTATTTCTTTTTGTTGTCATTAAAACAAGCCAACTGCTTTTGAATAGCATCAGGATGCAAGACCAATTTATAGATGGCATTTTCAGCCATACCATCATTTAAAACAATACTACTGATTTTATATTGCTTAAAATCTGGAATGTCTTTGCTATTGAATAAGTAAAGCAAAGAGAAACTGCTATCCTTGTCTAAATACCTTGAATCAAAGTGCTTGAGGGTATAGGTCTTTTTATTGCTCAATGTTACAGTCAGGTCTTTTTTGACCTTTGAACCTGCTGGTTTTGGCAAAAAAGGAGTAGGCAAAATTTCTAGAAAATAATGTTCATTGTCAGTAGCCAATCTTTCTACCAGTTTCTTTTTAGAAGTCTGGTACATGAGACTATTTTCAGTTGAAAGGAATATGGAGCCATCCGCGTTTTTAATCTGGGTAATTTTGCACTGTGCATCAGAACCAAGTGAAAATATTAAGCAAAACAAAAGGATTCCAATATTCTTTATCATAAAAATAATTTGTATCAAATGTACAAATAATGCCATTCTAATGAATTGGCAAAATAACCTTCAAATCTCTAGTACTAATTTCTTATTTTAAATCATAATTCAACATTATGGCAGAGAATGCTTCGAATACTCGCAGAAATTTTATCAGTGCCATGGCTATGGGTGTTACCGCCAGTAGCTTGTCTATTTTAACCAATCCATTGTATGCAAATGATCAGCGGTTTTTTCCCCGTCAATTAGACCAGGCTGACGATTGGTTCAAAAAAATCAAAGGAAAACATAGAATAGTGTATGATGGTGCCAATGCCAATAATGGTCTACCCATTATCTGGAACTGGGCCTATTATGCATCTAATAATCAAACAGGATCAAAGGATAGTGAGATAACGGCAATGACCGTTTTAAGACATGGCGCTACTGGAATAGCTTTTGACAATAGTATTTGGGAAAAATATGAATTGGGTTCTTATTTCAAAATCACGGATACCCATACCCAAAAACCTAGTATTAGAAATCTATATTACGAACCAAAACAAGGTGATTTTCCATTGCCAGAAGTAGACGGAATTAAAAACCTTCAAGCTAGGGGAGCATTGTTTTGCGTTTGTGATTTAGCCACCAAGAAATTAACCAAAAACATGGCAGCAAAAATGAAGCTTGATCCAGCAGATGTTTATGCAGAGTGGATTAATCATTTGCTTCCTGGTATTCAATTAGTACCATCAGGGGTTTGGGCTCTTGGTAGGGCACAAGAACACGGATGTGGCTATATTTATGCAGGGTAAACTTTAAATTTATTTTCAAATCAATTCTATAGTATGAGAAAAATGCTCTTATCGGCACTAAGCCTATCTCTTGTAATAACAGCAATAGCCCAAGGTCAAAGAGGCAACGGAGGCGCACCTGCTGCAGGAACCGCAACAGCAGCAGCTCCAGCAGCAGCGCAAGACGCCAAAACTGCTGCTTACAATATTCCTTTTAACCCAGACCAAACTGTAAGCAGTGACCATGAAGTAAGTATCAAAGGAATCAAGGTTCCATATAAAACCGTCACAGGCATGATGCCCGTTTGGGATGAGGATGGCAAGGTACAGGCTGGGGTGTTCTTTACTTATTATGAAAGATCAGACGTAAAGGATCGCGCAAGCAGGCCTTTAGTCATTTCATTTAATGGAGGCCCGGGTACTCCTTCTGTTTGGATGGAGCTTGGCTATACCGGACCAAGAGTTTTGAATGTAGACGATGAAGGTTATCCTTTGCAACCCTATGGATTGCATGATAATGCTCAATCTATTTTGGATGTAGCAGATATTGTTTATGTAGATCCCGTGAACACCGGATTTTCTAGACCTGTGAGCAAAGACATTCCCACCAGCCGTTTTTTTGGCGTTAAGGCCGATGTAAAATATCTCTCAGAATGGGTAAACACATTTGTATCTAGAATGAATAGATGGGCATCGCCAAAGTACTTGATTGGTGAGAGTTATGGAACAGGAAGGGTATCGGCCATGGCCTTGGAATTACAAAACACCCATTGGATGTATATAAATGGAGTTGTGTTGGTGTCTCCCACCAATCTGGGTATAGAAAGAGCAGGACCCGTAGAGATTGCCTTACGCTTACCCTATTATGCAGCAACAGCTTGGTACCACAAAGCATTACCAGCAGACTTGCAGAAAAAAGACTTGACGGCCATGCTTCCAGAAGTGGAGCAGTTTACCATTAATGAACTCATTCCTGCTATCTCAAAAGGTGGATTCTTAGAAGAAGCCAAACGCAATGAAATTGCCGCTAAAATGGCGCGCTATTCTGGTATTGCAGAAAAAGTATGGTTGCAAAATAACTTGAACGTGTCTACCAATTTGTTTTGGAAAGAATTGCTGCGCGATAAAGGCTATACCGTAGGCCGATTAGATTCCAGATACAAAGGTATTGATGGCAAGGACGCAGGTGAAGCACCAGACTTTAATTCAGAACTCACTTCTTGGTTACATTCTTTTACTCCCGCCATTAATATGTATTTAAGAGAAGAGTTAAAATACAAAACCGATTTGCGTTACTATATGTTTGGACCAGTGAATCCATGGGACAGAACCGGAGACAAAAGTGGTGAGAACCTAAGACTTGCCATGGCTGAGAATCCTTATATGCACGTATTAATTCAATCCGGTTATTACGATGGTGCTTGTGATTATTTTAATGCCAAATACAGCATGTGGCAAATGGATCCCAGTGGCAAACTCAAAGACAGATTGAGTTGGGAAGGATACCGTAGTGGTCACATGATGTACCTGCGTAAACCAGACCTAGAAAGCAGCAACCAAAGCCTGCGCAATTTTATTAAGAAGACTTTGCCAAAAGCGGATCAGCCGGCGAAATATTAAATGATTCATTTCAAAAATTCCACTATGAAAAAAGCATTCATCTTTTCCCTATTACTCTTGATAAGTAGCCATATGCTAAAAGCCCAAAAAATGCAGCAACCAATACTCAGACATGTGGTCATGTTTGGCTGGGATAAAGGAACCGATAGCAATTCAGTAAATAAAGTAATTGACGCCTTTAAAGCATTGCCAGGTAAAATAAACTTGATCAAAGCCTTTGAATACGGTACTAATAATAGTCCTGAAAATTTGAACAAAGGCCTGTCTCATTGCTTTTTACTGTCTTTTCAAAGTGAAGCAGATAGAGACGCGTATTTAATTCATCCGGCTCATAAAGCATTTGTGGCTTCACTCAAACCATCGCCAACGGCAGTAACGGTGTTTGATTATTGGACCAAACATTAATAAGCATTTCTATGAAAATGAAAAAAGCGCATTTGATTGGGCTGGTTTTAATCTTTTGTATGAACCAGTCTTATAGGTCCAATACAACTGATGCAAAAAAGAAACCTGTGATTGTCTGGCAGCCATCGCACCAGACCAATACTGGGGTTGATTTTAGTGAAGCAGCAACCTGTAATGCCATTGTTGAAGCTGCTATGGAAACCAAACCCCATTTAAAAGAATACAAGGTTTGGAGTTTTGGAGAGACCAGTGTGCACCATGCCAATGTGGGTAGCAATACTTCTGTTGCAGAAACTTCGGCCATTGTGGATGGCAAAATATCGGGCTATGCTTTTGAAATACAAGCAGCCAATAAACTGAATCCACAGGTATTGATTGCGGTGCATAATAATGGGGGTACCAAAAGAAATGCGGTTTGGGGATATATACATTATGGTGATGCGCACGAATCTGCCAATAGATTGCTAGCTGCCAGATTAATCAAAGCCATAGCCGCTGCTACTGAGTTGGAAAATAGAGGGGTTTTATTAGATAGTACAACCGGAAGAAATGATTATAGATGTTCGTCAACGGGCAAGCTGAGTTTTTATAGTTTGGACGAGCACGTGAATAATGCGCCTTACAGAGTATTATTAGAAATTGGCGATAACGCAGTAAGCAGGGCATTACTCACTGACCCAGCAAAACAAAAAATCATTGGTGCAGCTATTAAGAAGGAATTGGCGGCTTGGTTGGGTGATACATTCACAAAAGATTATCAACAATAAATTCTTTGATTGAACAAAACATCTTTAGATAGTACACTTGCTTTAGATTCAGATCTACTATTTTTTTAAATAGTCCTGTTCAGTTACCTGCTCCATCCATTCAACTACTTTTCCATTGAGATATTCTTGAATAGCAATATGGGTCATACCTGTTGTAGCTGTTGCGCCATGCCAATGTTTTTCGTTGGCTTCAAACCAAACAATATCACCCGGAAAAATAGATTCAATAGGCCCACCTTCTCTTTGAACCCATCCACTTCCAGAAGTAACTATTAAAGTTTGTCCTAGTGGGTGTGTATGCCAAGCTGTTCTTGCGCCAGGTTCAAATGTTACACTATATCCTGCCGCATTTCTTGATTCATTTGGTTCAAAAAGTGAATCTACTCTTACAGATCCAGTAAACCAATCTTCTGGGCCTTTGTAGGAAGCCGTTGATCCTATTCTTGTAATATGCATGGCAATTTATTTAACTAATTCAAATTTAATACTAATATTCCCAATACCTAACCAGGCTAGCAGTTTCATACTAGTGAACTTGCATTATTCAATAACAAGTTTCGCTAATTATTGGGTATTGACCAAAATTTAAAACAAATGGGGTAAGGCATTGTTATGATACTTGACATGACAGAGGAATTGTTTTAAAAGCTGAATTAACGAACATGGTACATACTTTTTTAAAAGCCAATTGGGAAAATTTAATCATGGCTAATTACTCAGTTGACCCAACTGTATTAATTCCGTTGCTGCCAAATGGCGTTGAACTAGACTATTATGATCAAAAAGCCTATGTAAGTCTTGTTGGTTTTATGTTTTTAAAAACCAGTTTATTTGGATGTCCCATTCCCTTTTTTGGATCCTTTGAAGAGGTAAATCTCCGATTTTATGTAAAAAGAACCATTGGTAGCAAAATACAGAAGGGCGTTGTTTTTATCAATGAAACCGTACCCTTTAAAATTGTAGGGTCAATAGCTAACAAACTATATAAAGAGCATTATATATCTATTCCCACCAAACATTCCATTGAATTAACCGATCCAAAAAAAATCAGTTACTCCTGGAAAATGAATCATAGATGGAATTCAATCAATGTTACAGCTCAAACGGAGAAACAAAAGATAGAGCAAGACAGTATGGAAGCATTTATTTTTGAACGCTATTTTGGTTTTACAAAAATTGATAAGCAAACAACACAGTCTTATAGAATTAATCATCCAAGTTGGCAGACCAATCAAATACTAACTGCATCAGTTGATTGTGAATTTGGAGGTATGTATGGAAACTCTTTTGCAGGATTAAACCAACAGCAACCAGATAGCATTTTTCTAGCAGAGGGTTCCTCTGTTACAGTCAATTGGAAAAGAGACAGTTTTTCTACAGAACCTATTAGAAATCTTTAAACTGAAACCACATGCCCCAAAATAACTGGTTAGAAGAAAACAAGGAACAAGTAAAATCTTTTCACTTTAAAGATTACAAAGCGGTGATGGCATTTGTGAATGAAGTCATGCAAATAGCAGAAAGGCAAAATCATCACCCCAGCCTATTGGTTGAATATGCACTTGTTAAAGTATCAATTACAGACCATGATCTGGGAAGGGTTTCTGAGAAATGCATCAAATTTATGGAAGCAGTAGACCAGATTCAAAATAACTGATTGTCTTACAGTTCTAAAGCTACTCTAAAACCAAGAAAAGGATCACGATAATCAGGTAGGCTGCTACCACGTTCAGCTACCCTGCAACTACTTGCAGGATTCTTAACGCAACCACCACGCAAAACTCGGGTTGTCCCTTTATTGGCAAGTTGAGGATTGTTTTGCTCTGAAGCCTTAAAAAGATACCAATCTTGACACCATTCCCAAACATTACCACTCATATCATACAACCCCAATTCGTTCGCTTTTTTTTGAGCTATCGCATGTGTGCTAGTGTTACTATTCTCTATACACCAGCTAGTGCTATCAATGCTATGGCCACCACTGTAAGTAAAACCTTTGCTTTGATTGCCACCCCTAGCGGCAAACTCCCATTCTGTCTCGGTGGGTAAGCGATATTGCTTTCCCGTTTTTTGACTAAGCCATAGACAATAAGCTGCAGCTTCTTCCCAACTTACTGAAGTAATAGGATGATTATCCATCCATTCCCCGCTTTGTGATTTTGGCATTTGTTTGCCTGTTGCCTTGCAATAGGTTTTCCATTGCAATACGGTAGTTTCTGTTTTGGCAATCCCAAATTTTCTAACGGTTTCAATATGAACAGGTTGTTCATCGGCTTGGCCCAGGCCAAGTTCATCTCCCATTTTGAAACTGCCGCCCTTTACCTTAACTATTTCAGGGTATTGTTGAGCAGTAATGGCTGTAACAAATAAAAAAATGTTTGTGAATAGAATTAAAATTTTTTGTGACATATCACTTATTGAAGGATTGTGAGTCTAATTTTGGTTACTTTTCCGTTAATCAAACAAATCAATAGAAATTGCAATATCGTTCTATTAGTCCTTTTTTGTGCTGTAGCTTTTTTAAAAACGGCTCATTCTTGGTTTTATTTTTATTAGCCGCTTTTTTTGGGGCAA
>JBEAPC010000038.1:0-17104 GCA_041164585.1 Bacteroidota bacterium | reverse complement strand
AATTCCAGCACCACCTAATAATGAGCCGTCTTCCTCTGCAACAAAATAAACAGAGCCAGCCTGATTATTAAACAAACTGTACAAATCGTCTGTGCTTGCATCAAAATAAACCGTGCCAGGTTTATTGGCACCAAATTCTTCCAAAGCAGTTCTGATAATTTTAGCAATAGCAACATTGTCTTTGGGCTCAATAGGTCTGATGCAAATTTCCATCTCTTTATTTTGCTTTACGGAATTGTTTGAAACTATTGATTAAACCATTGGTAGAGCTATCATGTGCACTTACTTTATCAGTTGCCTCTAATTCTGGTAGAATTTGATTGGCCAATTGTTTGCCCAATTCTACTCCCCATTGGTCAAAACTGAAAATATTCCAAAGTACCCCTTGCACAAATATTTTGTGTTCATAAAGCGCAATCAAGGTTCCCAAACTATGAGGCGTAATTTCTTTAACCAAAATAGAGTTAGTGGGTTTGTTTCCCGCAAACACTTTGAATGGGGTTAGTTTCTTAATCTCATCTTCTGTCTTACCAGCTTTCATCAACTCAACCTTTACCTCATTTTCAGTTTTGCCATTCATTAAAGCCTCGGTTTGGGCAAAGAAATTAGACATCAATTTTACGTGGTGGTCTCCAGTAGGATTATGGCTAATAGCTGGTGCAATAAAGTCACATGGAATCAGTGGTGTTCCTTGGTGAATCAGTTGGTAAAATGCGTGTTGTCCATTGGTACCTGGTTCACCCCAAATCACTGGACCTGTGGCATAATTAACAGGGTTCCCATTTCTGTCTATGCTCTTACCATTGCTTTCCATATTTCCTTGTTGAAAATAGGCGGCAAAGCGATGTAGGTATTGGTCATATGGCAGAATGGCTTCACTTTGGGCACCCATAAAATTGGTATACCAAAGACCAATCAAGGCCATAAGAACAGGAATGTTTTTATCAAATGGAGCTGTTTTCAAGTGTTTGTCTACAGACTCTGCACCTTTTAAAAGGGCAATGAAATTGTCATAACCAATGGTTAGTGCAATAGATAAACCAATGGCACTCCAAAGAGAATATCGGCCTCCAACCCAATCCCAGAATTCAAACATATTGGCTTTGTCAATTCCAAAAGCAGTTACCGATTTTTCATTGGTACTCAATGCCGCAAAATGTTTGGCTATATCTGATTCTTTGGCACCGGATTCCAAAAACCAATTACGTGCAGTGTGTGCATTGGTCATGGTTTCTTGGGTAGTAAAGGTTTTAGAAGCTACCAAGAAAAGTGTTTCAGCAGCATTTACCTTTTTCAGGGTTTCTACAATATGGGTTCCGTCTACGTTGCTTACAAAAAAGGTTTCAATGCCTTTGACGGTATAGGGTTTCAAAGCTTCAGTAACCATTACTGGACCCAAATCAGATCCGCCAATTCCAATGTTTACAATATATTTAATGGGCTTTCCCGTATAACCCTTCCACTCACCACTATGAATAGCTGTACAAAAAGCTTTCATCTGCTCCTGTACTTTTAAAATATCTGGCATAATGTCTTTTCCATCAACCATTACGGGGTTGCCAGAAAAATTCCTCAATGCAGTATGTAATACAGCTCTACCTTCTGTTTCATTAATTTTATCACCGTCAAACATGGCTTTGATAGCATCTTTTAATTTGCAATCTTCCGCCAACTCTAATAAGAGTTTCAAAGTTTTTTGGTTGATAATATTCTTGGAATAATCAAATACTAAATCTTCTAAACAAAGGGAGAATTTTTGGAATCGCTCGGGTTCTGCTGCAAATAAATCACGCATGTGTTTGCGATTCATTTCCTCTTCAAAATGTTTTTTTAATAAAAACCAGGCTTGTGTGGATGTTGGATTGATTCTAGGTAGCATATCTGTTCTTATTTGAATATTGGAATCATTAAAGGGTTTCAATCAAGGAAATAGTTGTTTGAATGTCTTGTGGACTGATGTTCAAATGAACTACCAATCTGACTTGGGTGGGGGAGATGGCAATGGCTAAAATGCCATGTTCTTTTAATTTAGCGGTTAACAGGGGGGATGTGTAACGGCCTTTTACTTCAAATATGAGAATATTGGTTTCCACGGGGAGTATGTCACCAACAAAATCCTTTTTTGCAATTGCTGTTTCCAGCATCTTGGTATGCCGATGGTCTTCTTCTAATCGGTTCACATTATTTTCCAATGCATAGATACCGGCAGCAGCCAAATAGCCTGCCTGACGCATACCACCACCAAATAGTTTTCTAACCCTTCTAGCTTTTTGAATAAAATCATGGGTGCCTAAAAGAACACTGCCTACCGGTGCACCCAAGCCCTTGCTCAAACAGACAGAAATACTATCAAAGGTTTCCCCATACCATTTGGGTGATTCATTTTTAGCAATAATGGCATTAAAAATCCTTGCACCATCTAGGTGAAGTTTTAAATTATTTTGTAGACAAACCTCTTTAATAGATTGAATGTCAGTGAATTCATAGCATGACCCACCTCCTCTATTGGCCGTGTTTTCTAAAGAGACTAGGGTAGTAGATGGTTTATGAATATCCACTGGATTAATAGCCGCTTGCACCATATCTGCCGTAATTCTACCCCTATCTCCAGCCAAAAGCCTTACTGAAGCCCCAGAATTGGCGGCAATACCACCACCTTCGTATAAATAGATATGAGACATTTGATCACAAATGACTTCATCACCAGATCTTGTATGACATTTAATAGCAATTTGATTTGTCATGGTGCCACTTGGGCAAAAAACGGCTGACTCCATTCCAAAAATGGAAGCTGACAAGGATTCTAGGGCATTTATAGAGGGGTCTTCTCCAAAAACATCATCACCAATGGGTGCTCTCATCATTGATTCGAGCATTGCAGTTCCTGGTTGGGTTACGGTATCGGAACGGAAATCAATCATAGATGGCGAAGATAAACCCAAATTGGCCTTTTTTCTCTGTTAAGGAGGAGGTAATTTTATCCTCATTTCTGACTATGATTTCCAGTTTTTTTCCCAAATCCATCATTTTTTCCACAAAATCAGACAGTTTACATGCATTATTCTTACTTTTGCAGGCTCTGAAAAAGACATTTGACACTTTAACTAAGTTCAAACAGCGTTTGTATAACAATTCTGGTCTTTTCAACGTTAATATTCATTCAGACAATTATTCATTATGAGGCAGCTCAAAATTGCTACCCAGATTACCAACCGCGATTCACAGGCAGTTGAAAAGTATCTCCAGGAAATTTCTAAGATTCCAATGATTACTCCTGAAGAGGAAACTACGCTGGCCCAAAAAATCAAAATGGGTGATCAACGTGCATTGGATAAACTGGTGCAGGCCAACTTGAGGTTTGTGGTTTCTGTTGCAAAACAATACCAACACCAAGGGTTATCTCTGAGTGATTTGATCAATGAGGGGAACCTAGGTTTGATTAAAGCTGCACAAAGATTTGATGAGACCAAGGGTTTCAAATTCATTTCTTATGCGGTTTGGTGGATTCGTCAATCTATTTTGCAAGCTTTGGCTGAACAAGGAAGATTGGTTCGTTTGCCTCAGAACAAAATTGGTACATATAACAAGGCCAATAAAGCGTATATGGCTTTTGAACAAGAGCACGAGCGTGAACCTTCTACAGAAGAGTTAGCTGAGATCTTGGAAATGAGTGAAACCGAAATCAACAATATCTTCCAATCAAATACCCGTCACACTTCTTTAGATGCTCCGGTTCATGAAGCAGAAGATGTTGCCATGGGCGATTTGTTAGAAGGTAGCGATGATACGGATGAAGATGTGATGAAGGATTCATTGCGTGAAGAAATTCGTCGCGTATTAAAGTCATTAAGCCCAAGAGAAGCTGAAATTGTGAATGCCTATTTTGGTTTGGATGGTGAAAATGGTGTGACTATTGAGCAAATTGGTATGAAATATGATTTGACAAAAGAACGTATTCGTCAAATTAAAGAACGCGCTATCAAGCGTCTTCAAAAAGCTAGATACAGCAATGCGCTGAAAGCATATTTGGGATAATATTCCAAAGTTTTTCAAAACCCTTCTGTACCAACAGAAGGGTTTTGTTTTATAAGACCTTGGAAACAATCTAAGACAACTGTTGTTATAGTTCTAATAACTTTACCTCATGTTTAAGCGCTACAATATATTATTCCTATTTATCTTCTTGGTTTCCTGTGAAAAGGATATCAACCTGGTACCTGATGCAACTACACAAAAATTGGTAGTGGACGCAGAGATAGAAAATGGATTGGCCCCAACAGTGATCCTAACCCAATCTACTGGTTATTATGCCAATTTAGATTCAAGTGTACTCAACAATAGCTTTATCCATAATGTGCAGTTAACCATCAGTAATGGTAATAAAACCCATTTGCTAAAAGAATACAAAGTACCCGTAAAAGGTGGTTTTGTATATTATTATAGCAATGATCCTGCAAGTCCAAGCACCGCTTTTCTGGGGGAACTTGGTAAACAATATACCCTTAAAGTAAACTATAACAATTCCAATTATACAGCCATTACCCAAATTCCTGATTTGGTCAAAAAAATGGATTCACTTTGGTCATTACCCATCTATCCAATTGCTGATTCTCAACAAGTGAAACTCATGACTAGGGTGTCTGATCCCCCCGGTTTGGGTAACTATATTCGCTATTTTACCAAACAGAATAGGGAAACCTTTCTACCAGGACAAAACAGTGTTTTTGATGACCAAGTTGTGGATGGTAAAACCTATAATGTGCAAGTGGATAGGGGTGTCAACCGCAACCTACCAAGAGAAAGAGATAATTATGGTTTTTTCCTAAAAGGTGATACTGTTAGCGTTAAGTTTTGCAATATCACAAAAGCTGGTTATGACTTTTGGAGAACATGGGAATTTGCCTTTTCTAGTGTTGGTAACCCCTTTTCTTCACCCGGAAAAGTCTTGGGAAATGTAGATAATGGCGCACTGGGTGCATTTACAGGCTATGCTGCCCAATATAAGACCCTGATTATCCCCAAATAGTCCGTAATTGTGTACAATCCAATAGATTGGGATGGGCTTTGCCCTTTAATTTTGTATGTTCTAAAATGATAAAAATGTCAAATCAAATTTCTGAGAAAGTACATGTGTTGATTATAGGTTCTGGACCTGCAGGCTATACTGCTGCTATTTATGCCGCTAGGGCTAATATGAAACCCGTTTTATACCAAGGTATTCAACCCGGTGGTCAATTAACCATTACCACAGAAGTGGAGAATTATCCAGGATATCCTGAAGGTATTCAAGGGCCAGAAATGATGGTTCATTTTGAAAAACAAGCTGCCCGTATGGGAGCAGATATTCGGTATGGATTGGCTACCAAAGTTGACTTTAGCGTGAGACCTTTTCAAATTGAAATAGACGAAGAGAAATGGATAGAAGCAGATTCGGTAATTATTTCTACTGGTGCATCTGCCAAATGGTTGGGATTGGAAAGTGAGCAACGCTTAAATGGATTTGGGGTAAGTGCATGTGCTGTTTGTGACGGGTTCTTTTTCCGTGGTAAAGAAGTAGCCATTGTTGGCGCAGGCGATACTGCTGCTGAGGAAGCGCTCTACTTATCTAAACTATGTACTACGGTGCATATGGTGGTTAGAAGAGACCAAATGCGCGCCAGCAAAATTATGCAGGATCGTGTGTTGAATGCACCCAATATTAAAGTGTATTGGAATAGTGTAACTGATGAAATTCTAGGAGAGAAAAAAGTAGAAGCGGTTCGTTTATTAAATACTGCTACCCAAGAAAAAACAGAAATTCCTGTTAGTGGATTTTTTGTAGCCATTGGTCATGAACCTAATAGCGGCATCTTCAAAGACTTTATAGACATGGATGAAACTGGCTATATTCAAACCATTCCAGGAACATCTAAAACCAATATTCCAGGGGTATTTGCCGCGGGCGATGTACAAGACAAAAACTATCGCCAAGCAGTTACTGCTGCTGGTAGTGGTTGTATGGCTGCACTTGACGCGGAGCGATATTTGACCGCCAATGGATTGGCATAAATCAAAGAGATGCTAACCATTCATTTAAAAGCAATTCGATGCTTGTCTCATCATGGTATTTTTGCGGAAGAGAAAATACTAGGTAATGAGTATGAAGTTGATATAATTATTCAGTGTGCAACCAAAACTGGGATTATTCATCATTTGAATGAAACCATTGACTATGCAACTGTTTATCAGTTATTGCAAGAAAGAATGAAAAAGCCAACACCTTTATTGGAAACCATTGCCAGTGATTTTTCATACATGATTTTGCAGGATTTTCCATTGGCTAAGTCTATTAGGTTTAGCATTCACAAAATGCATCCACCCATTGAGGGATTGGTTGGTCAAGTTGGCGTGATTTTTGAATTGGATAGGTCACAACTAAATCATTGATATGAAATATCTATTGGTTATTCTTTCTGTTTTTATACTAAATTTTGGCAATGCTCAAGATGTAAATGTTTTGCTCAAAGAAGCGGACAATTTTGAACGTCAAGTAAAAGAGCCAGAGGCATTGGACAAATACAAACAGGTACTAGCAGTAGAACCAGCTAATCTAAAAGCCCTGGTCAGAGCATCTGAATTACATGCTTCTATTGGAGGCAGGCAAAATGATAAAAATACCAAACGCTTGTATTTAGAAACCTCCATGGTCTTGGCCAAAAAAGCATTTGAAGTCAATCCCAAAAATGCAGACGCCAATTATGTCATGGCTATGGCTTCTGGAAAGATGACCGATATTGAAACAGAAAATAAGAAGATTGTAGCGCTTGTAAAAGACGTGAAAACTTATACAGAAGCTGCTATTGCATTACAACCCAATCACGCCAAAGCTTATTATAGTTTGGGTAAATGGCATTATGAAATGGTGAATCTTTCCGGGGTAAAAAAAGTAGCAGTGAAATTGTTCTATGGTGGTTTACCCAATGGCGACTTAGATTCAGCCATTGCCAATTTTGAAAAATGCAAAAGTTTGGATCCTTATTTTGTGTTGAATTATCTAGACTTAGCCAAAGCCTATAGAGACAATCACAGACCCACACAAGCCATTGAAGTCTTGAACAAATTGGTAAAGCTTCCCGTAAGAACAGCGGATGATCCAGCACTTAAAGCAGAAGGCGTCAAATTATTAGATTCTATTCAATAATGTCTAACTTGTAAAAAAATACATCATGTCTTTAGAAGCCCTATTTCAAGATGCCGCAGCGCTCTCCAAAACCTTGTCAGAAAAACCTGATAACGAAACCTTGTTAAAACTTTATTCTTTGTACAAACAGGGTTCAGAAGGAGATACCCAAGAAAGCGGACCTTCCAACCCTTTTGATTTTGTTGCCAAATTCAAACACGAAGCTTGGGCCAAATTACAAGGTATGAGTAAGGAAGACGCCATGCAACAATACATTGATCTGGTGAAGCAATTAAAGGGCTAAACTCCAAAATATATACCATAAATGGTGCAGGTTTAATTGCTTGCACCATTTATATTTTAATTGTCTTCCACCTACCAGATTGAATATACCAGTAAGAGGGGATTAAGATAGAAGACCAATAAATGATTTCGCTACCCCAGCCCCAAGTAATAGGCAATTGCATTTTTTCCAAAACGGTGTAGACATACACACAATAAAGGATAATGGCTATAAACTCAGTAGCCAAGTTCATGCTACTATTGCCAGTTCCGGTTACAGCATTCATCCAAATGGTAGAAACAGACATCAATACCAGTGCAATGGATACCACCCTCAAAACAGGAATTCCGGCTTGAATAAAGTCTTCTCCTTGTCCATAAATGGATAAAAATGCGTGAGGGAATAGGTTTAGTAACAGACATACCGATATAGCAAATCCTACACTCCAGGTCATGATCTTTCTAATTAAAGGTAGAACAGCTTCTATTTTTCCTTGGCCAATTACATTGCTCACCATGGTATTGGTAGTGGCCGCAAATGCCCAGGTAAAGCAGCCAAAAAAGCCAAAAATATTACGCATGGTATTGGATACGGCTAGGTCTCTAGCCCCATGGTGCTCAATGAGTATATAAAAGAATTCCCAGCTGATAATGCTGATGGCGTGTTGGGCAATCAAGGGGGCTGATTGTACCACAATGAGTTTGCTGTTTTTAGACTCAAAAGCCCAGGACTGAAACAAATGCAATTGTTTGTTGATTCCTTTAAGCTTTAATACCAATATTAAAACCAATAAGCCAGCAACCTCAGAAATAATAGAAGCATAAGCCGCACCATTGAAACCCAACTGGGGTAATCCCAATTTGCCATAAATAAGGGTATAGTCAAAAAATACATTGACAATGGCTTCTGTAGCTGTACCAATGATCAAATAATTGGTTTGATTGGTACCAACCAATAAAGCATTCCGCATTTGATACACATATAGAAAGGGTAGGCCTAGAATTCGAATATTTAAAAACTGAACCGCTTTTTCCACCCTGGCAGGGTCATGAAGCGACCATCCCAGTACAATGGGCGCCAAAAACCAGGTAATAAGTATACCTAGTATGGCAAATACTAAGGAGATGAAAATGCCTTGGGTAAAGAGTTTGCCAATTTCGTTAACCCTATTTTCTCCAGCCCTTCTAGAAATCAGGGCCTGTAAACCATTGTTTAAACCATGACCAACCACAGCAAAAATGAGGTAATAAACCCCTGTAATACCTGCTAAACCTAGGGATTCTTGACCCAGACCTCCCAGAAAGATATTATTGGTGATAAAGTTTAGCTGGGGCACCATAATGGCCAAGCTAATGGGTAGGGCAATCCGTAGGATCTGTTTGTGTCCCGTAGTTACTTGTAAATTGATCTCTTGTGACAGGTTGCTCATAAGAGTTGCAAAGTAAGAAATTTAAACCCTGCATAATTCGCTTTTCATCCCTCAGCGTTTTTTTATATCATTGCATAAGAATATTGTATTATGGTTCATAAGTTGACAGGTTTATACGGGGACAAACAGGGCTATACACCCAAGAACACGGACCAACTTGGATTGGAGATAGGAAAGGACCAAATGGTCTTACTTGTCAAAGACACCATTAGCAACCGAATTGAAGCCATAGAAATTTTTGAATTAGAAAAAAGCAAATCAGACTGGACCGATATATTTTTTGAGGTAAAACAACAATCTCAATTATTAGGGTTCAATTTTTCCTCCACCAATGTGTTTTACAATTTTGAAGAAGCTTTGATGATGCCCTTGGGCAAATTAAGTGCCACAGCTTCTGAAGAATACCTGAATTTGGTTTTTGGCAATGCCGATAGATCGCTGATTAAATATGACTTGTTTCAAAGTAATGTTCCCTTTGTAACAGTATATAGAATTAAACAAGCGGTGTTAGACTTACTCAATAGAAACTTTCTCTTATTTACGGCACAGCATTTATATACCAGTATCCTAAACGATGTGATGAGTAGGCATAACCTGCCAAGCGTTTTTATGAAACTGATTATCTATTGCCACCACGCTATTTTGGTTTTTGTAAAAGATGGCCAATTGCAGTTGATCCAGAATTTTCAATACCAGTCACAGGATGACTTATTGTATTATACCCTCAATGTGGCACAACAATCAGGTTTATCTGCTTTACAAACCCAATTGGAAATTAGTGGCCTGATTGATCTAGTACCCAATTTAGAAGATCAGTTGAAACAATCATTTGGGATTATTTCTTATGACCAAGTGCCATTAGATAGTATTCCACCAGCGGGATATGCTGAATTCCAGGCTTATCATTTTACGCCATTTTACAAATTAATGGTATGAGGATAATTTCAGGAAAATGGGGTGGTAGAAGAATTCATCCTCCTACCAATATGCCACATACCAGACCCACCACTGATATAGCAAAAGAGGGTTTGTTCAATATTTTGCAAAATCGGATTGATTTTCAAGGCGCCAAGACTTTGGATTTATTTGGGGGAACGGGTTGTATCAGTTATGAATTGGCTTCTAGAGGGGCTGCAGAACTGACAATTATTGAAAAGGATAGCATTATGCATGGATTTATTAAAAAAAACTGTGAGATGCTAGGAGTGGAAAATGTACAGTTGTTAAAGATGGATGTATTTGCATTTTTACAATCGGCCCAAAGCCAATACGATTTTATTTTTGCGGGACCTCCCTATGCACTAGGGCCTATTGATGAGATTCCTAAAATTATTGAGCAAAAACAATTGATTGCCAAAGGAGGGATTTTTGTATTAGAGCATACACCAAGAAACCAATATGAAAAGATGGCTTCTTTTTCTTTTCAAAGGAATTATGGCACTACCGTATTTTCTTTTTTTGTGAATATTACCCCATGACCAAACAAGCTTTACTCCAATTGTACAAGCAAAAAAGGCTGGAACTAGACGAGCATACCATGCTCAAGTGGAATGATTTGCTCCTGATTCAATTTCAACAATTAGCAATACCACCCATTAGTACCTTGCTAAGTTATTGGCCCATGGTTCACCAAAAAGAGCCTCAGGTAGATCTGATGACCAGGTATTTAGATTTTCTGATACCCGAATTGATTACTTGTTATCCAAGTATTCTGCCGGGAAGCTATGAAATGGAGGCTTTTCAAGTAGATGAGGATACGGATTTTATCAGCAATCAATGGGGAATTGCTGAACCCATTAACGCCCAAAAAGTTCCTCCATCACAAATAGAATTGGTTTTTGTACCCTTATTGGCTTTTGATGAACAGGGTTATCGAGTAGGATATGGCAAGGGTTATTATGATCGTTTTTTGGCTAAATGCAGCCCCAATCTGTTAAAAATAGGTTTTTCCTATTTTGAGCCCGTGGCCCAGATTAGCGATACAGACCAATTTGACGTACCTTTAAATTACTGCATTACACCGCAGCATATCTATGAATTTTAACACGCTGTTTTTAAAGAGTTTTCGTGTGTTGTTGTTTCCATTTGCCGTGTTATATGGATTAGTGGTTTTTATCCGGAACAGACTCTTTGATAAAGGACGCCTTAAATATGCTGAATTCAATTTTCCCTTGATCTGCGTGGGCAATATTGCTGTTGGGGGAACAGGCAAATCTCCCATGGTAGAATACTTGTTAGACTTATTGCACCAAGATTTTAAAGTAGCCACACTTAGTCGTGGATACAAGCGTAAGACCAAAGGTTATGTGTTGGCAGGGGCCAATACCACTGCTTTAGAAATAGGGGATGAGCCCATGCAGTTTCACCTGAAATTTCCCAATGTACCTGTAGCAGTTGGAGAAGAAAGACTGGTAGGCATTCCACATTTGTTGCAAGACCATCCAGATTTACAAGCCATTATTTTAGACGATGCTTTTCAACACCGTACCGTAAAAGCGGGTTGGAATATTTTATTAACAGAGTATAGCAATTTGTATAGCAACGACTTTTTCCTTCCTACTGGAGATTTGAGAGACGAATGGGCATCGGCCAAAAGGGCACAGGTAATTGTGGTTACCAAATGTCCCGCAGATATTACGGAAGAAAAGAAACAGAAAATTATTCGTAGCCTACAACCCGAACCAGAGCAAAAAGTATTTTTCACTTGTATTGAATACGGAACCCCATACCATATTTTTGACCCAACGGATCTTTGGATTCTAACTCCCAGAGACGAGGCTTTGTTGGTTTGTGGTATTGCCAATCCCAAACCCTTAAAAGACTATTTACATAATAACGTACATACTTATTACCAACAAGATTATTCAGACCACCATATTTTTTCTATTGATGATTTTAATGAGATCAAAGAAAAATTCAATGACATTAACGTACGTGATAAACTAATCCTGACCACAGAAAAAGACGCGGTTAGGTTTAGTAAATTCACAGAAGAATTGGCAACACTACCTATGTATGTTTTGCCCATTAGGCATCAATTCCTATTTGGAGAAGCCGAACAATTCAATCAGCTAGTCAAGGATTTTATCCTTCATTTTAGCTTTAATCCTACCCAACCATGAGCAAACAAAAAGACAAGAAGAAGCTAAAGCAAAAATCAAAACATAGTCCCGAATTAACCCTTAAAGGCAGATTAGAAGTAACCCGTTCTGGAATGGGATACGTGATAGTTGAAGGGGGAGACGTACTGGTAAGACCAGGAGATTTTGCCACTGCCTTAAACGGCGATACAGTAAGGGTAAAAGTGGTTAAGGAAAATATTCGCATTGGTAAGAAAGAAGGAAGGATTTTAGAAGTGGTTACCAGAAAGCAAACCGAATTTGTAGGTCATTTACAATTGTCTACCAACCATGCTTTCTTTGTACCAGACACGGATAAACCCATGCCAGATTTGTTTATTCCATTGATATCTATCAATGGCGCCAAACACAAAGACAGGGTAGTAGCCAGATTGGTTAAATGGGAAAAAACAGACAAGAAACCCGTGGGTGAAATTGTCAAAATCTTGTTGCCGGAAGATGCTAATGATGCAGCCATGCAAGAGCTATTGGCTCAAGCTGGTTTCCCTTTAACTTTTCCAGAAGACGTAGAAGAAGCTGCTGCTAGATTGCCAGAAATTTTAGATAGTGCTGAAATTGCCAAACGAAGGGATTGCAGAGAAATTCTAACTTTTACCATTGATCCTGCAGACGCTAAGGATTTTGATGATGCTATTTCTATTAGGTCTCTAGGTAAAGACATGTATGAGATTGGCGTGCATATTGCAGACGTGAGTTATTATGTAACACCGGAGACAGACTTAGATGCAGAAGCTTACAAAAGAGCCACATCGGTTTACTTGCCTGATCGTGTAAATCCCATGTTGCCTGAAAAAATTTCCAATGAACTTTGTTCTTTAAGACCACACGAAGACAAGTTTACTTTTTCTGCCATTTTTCAAATGAATACCAAGGGCGAGGTAAAACAATATTGGTTGGGTAAAACGGTGATCCATTCTGACCATCGCTATGCCTATGAAGACGTACAAGAAATCATTGAAACCAAGAAAGGCGTTCACCAAGATGAAATCTTGTTGTTGAATGATATTTCACAGCGTTTACGCAAGAAACGTTTTAGCAAGGGTGCTATTAATTTCTCTTCACAGGAAGTAAGGTTTAAATTAGACGAGAAGGGTAAACCCATTGGTATTGTTGTAAAAGAAAGTAAAGAATCTCATCAGTTAATTGAAGAACTCATGTTATTGGCCAATAGAACAGTAGCTGAGAATGTATCTAAGATCTTGATCAATAAGAAACCCATTCCATTCCCTTACCGAATCCATGATAGACCGGATGAAGAAAAGCTTAGACCCTTTATCACGTTTGCTAAGAAATATGGTCACGCTTTTGATATAAGTACCCCAGAGAAAATTGCTGCAAGTTTTAATCAGATGCTTGCTGTTGCGCATGGTAAACCTGAGCAACACGTATTGGAGCAATTGGGTATTAGAACCATGGCCAAAGCGGTTTATACAACTGAAAATATTGGACACTATGGTTTGGCTTTTGAATTTTATTGCCATTTTACTTCTCCCATTAGAAGATACCCCGATGTATTGGTGCACCGCGTGCTAGAATCTATTATTGAAGGCAAGCCCATCATTGATAAAAAGATGGAAGAAAAGTGCAAGCAGTCCAGTGAAAGGGAAAGAGCTGCCATGGAATGTGAGCGCGCTGGAAACAAATACAAACAGGTAGAATACTTGCAGTCTTATTTGGGTGATACCTTTGAAGCTGTGATTTCTGGTGTATCCAGTTTTGGATTCTGGGCAGAAACCGTTTTACACAAATGCGAGGGATTGGTTAGCATTATCAGCTTGAGTGATTACGACGATTTCAGACATATTGAATCTGATTATAGCTTGGTAGGTAGAAGAAGCGGTAGAACTTTTCGAATAGGCGATAGGGTTATGATTAAAGTAGTAGCTGCCAATTTGGAGAAAAGACAATTAGACTACGAGTGGGTTATAGACGCCAAAAAAGAAGGAGAGGAGAAGCCAAAGAAAATTAAAGCGCCTAAACGATAGTGCTTAGATAATGCCCATTTGTTTCATCAGAAAACTCGCATTCTTGTTTTGAGCTATTCCTTTGCGAATGGTATAGTCAAAGTATAAATTGTTGTTTTCAATGAGACTTTCAAAACAGTAGTTGGCTAATATACTTGGATAATCATTTTCCATTGCCCCTAGTTTTAAATCGTGTGTGGCAAATAGACTCAGGCAATCCATGGCCATTAATTCTTTTACAAATTCCGCTGATCCATGGTATTTGTCTTCAGAATTGGTGCCTCTTAGAATTTCATCTATTAAAACAAGCGATGCTTTTGAAGACTGAACGCCCATTTTTAAGGCTTGTAACTTTTTCAATTCAGCCATAAAATAAGAAGTGTTCTCGGCTAGACTATCGCTAATTCTAATAGAGCTAAAAATTTGCATGGGGCTGAATTCAAACTGAGTAGCGGCTACGGGTAAACCTGCTTGAGCCATGACTAGATTCATTCCAATGGCTCTTAGAAAAGTAGTCTTTCCGCTCATGTTAGAACCAGTGATTAAAAATAGTTTTTCAGGACTGCCCATTGCCAAGTCATTTGCTACAGTTTTTGAAGCTGCTATTAGGGGATGAGATAGATTTTTTACTGACAAATAAAGTGGCTTCTCTGAAATAATAGGTGTGCAGTCATTAGGGTGTTGAAAGCGGTAAACGGCAAAACAATTGAGTAATTCTATTTTTCCAACCAAGTCTAACCATGTTTCAAAATCTGTTTGGTGTTTGGTTTTCCAATTTTCCAAGGCCCACATATTTTGAATATCAAAAAGTAGGTAGGGATTAAAAATTGTGATGGCAAACAGGTTTAAACGTTGGTCAATTCTATTAGATAGTTTGGTCAATTCATTAATGGCCACACTGGCTTTCTGGGCAGTTTCTTTGTATTGACTTAGTAAGGTGGAATCCTGTGGCATAACATCTTGAAATTTCTCTAATAGCCAGCCATATTGTTGTAGCAATGCTTGCTTATTTTCAAAAGCCTGAAATCCAGATTGTAAGTATTTTCCATGAATGCCAATGATGATCCAACCAAGAACAAAGCTCAATCCCAATAAACTAGGATTAGAACTGATCAGTGCGTGAACCAATAAAAAAAGATTGAGAACAGGAATCAAATAGCGTAATAGCTGTAACCATTTTTTTTCTTGTAATTGGTTCTTTGTCTTAAGCCATTCTGCTACTTTATCTAAAGAAACAAGTGCTGTTTTTCTTTGTCTTGATGCCGCAATCATGGTTTCAACCAGCTGGATTTGTTGTGCATAGTTTGCAACAGCAATTTGGTGCTGGATAAGGTCTGCTGGATCCAATGGGGATTTTAATTGCGCTGCCAAGGTTTGAGCGCCATAGATAGTGCTGGTTCTATTCAAGTAATGGTACAATGAGCCTTTTCCAAATATGTCTAAATCAGACCAATATCCTTGACCATCTTCATAAACTGCGCCATTGTCAAAAAGATTGGTTCCTGCTTCTAAACAAAGCAGTTCGTTTTTCAAAACTTCCAATAAAGATTTTAGTGCTGCTTGTTTGTTTTGCAAATTCACAAACCAACTAATACTGGCTAAAAATCCCGCCAAGCCTAATATTGCAATAATGACTTTCTCAGAACTAATGTCATGAAATAGTTGGTAGACCATCCATGCTGCAACTAAAAAACAAGCCAACCTTAATAAGGCAACTAGACTAATCCTTTTTTTGAGAAGGGATAATTGAGTTTGGGTGGAACTAATTCTATCTTGGTAATGCTGAACAATTGCTGGCATAGTTATGACTGGGTTTCTTGAAATTCAATGCCTTCTGATTTTAGTGCAGCCAGAACGGGTTCATAGATTTGGGGCAAAATGGGAATATGCAATCCCTTTAGTTGAATCTGATTTTCTACAATGAGTTTGGCCGCTATGCCAAGTGGTAATCCTACGGTTTTGGCCATGGCCGTATGCTGGTCATTCTCTCCAATACAAACCAAGGAGCTTTTAAGGCTATGTGATACGGTTCCTATTTGGTATTCAAATTCGTGCTGCATCACAATCATGTCTTTTTCACCAGGTAACAAAGCCAATTTGGTTTCTAGTAAAAATTGCAACACATCTGTAGCAGTTCCTTGGGTCATGGGTAGGAGGGTATCTTGGTCATGCAAACCCAACCAATTTAATTGTTCCAAGAAATGTGCAGCTATTGCTTCATAGGTAGATTGTTCTTCAAGTGAATCCATCCAATTTGTCAATGCCAAACGTTCAATATGCAGTTTGAAAAATGCCGCAATGGACAATTGATCAAATTGATAAATATGGGATTGGTCTGTAAGTCCTAAGTGTAAAATGCCTGCCCATCCTTTTAAAAATTCAGGATAACGCAAAGTGGTTCTCACAAAACTATTGGCAGATTCCAATCCATAAATGGGGATATAGCTCAAAGAATCTCTGTTTGGATAAAACCCCAATGGATATAATCCTGGAATGTCCAGGGTTTCTTCATTATTAAACAAACCATGGTATGGAATAGTTACTTCTTCTCCGTGTTCAAGATATCGCGCCCCAGCGCTACCTGCTAAAACCACATTTTTAGGGTTCCAACTAATTTTATAATGCCAGGGATTGTCATCATTTTCCGGTGCTACCAAACCTCCGCAATGGGATCTAAAACTGTTGATCACTCCTCCTTTTGACTGAATCTCATGAATAATTTGCATGGCACTCATATGATCAATGCCTGGGTCAAGCCCCATTTCGTACAAAAACAACAATCCTTTTTCTTCAATCTCTTGAGATAAGGCCTTGGTTTTCTCGTCTAAATAGGAAGCTGTTAACAGGTTGACCCCAAATTCCAGACAATCTTCCGCAATCAAATAATGAAGTGAGGGGGGCATCATGGAAATAACAATGCTGGCGGTTTTGACCAAAGACTTTCGGGTTTCTTGGTCTTCAATATTAATTTGAAGTCCCGTACTGCCCGGATGGCCGTCTAATTTGGCCAAAACCATGGCCAAATTACTGTCTGCAACCGTTAATAACCAGTTGTTTTGGGTAATGGTTTTCTTTAAAAAATCAATCAAAACCGTGGCGGATTTACCGGCGCCAAAAACTAGGATATGG
>JBEAPC010000037.1:0-26932 GCA_041164585.1 Bacteroidota bacterium | reverse complement strand
CAGACGGGGTAACCAAGGAGCACGCTACATATTCGGGTGAGGGTATTAAACAGGCCGATGCTAATTTATTGTCTTATCCTTTAAAAGAAGTGTCAGCGCCAGCAGCCATTAAAAAAGACTTGGAATACTATTCCACTAGGGTTCCTAATGAGGGCACGCCAGCTATGACACAGGCCATTTTTACCCTTTTATATGCCCGTTTGGGCGATGGGGCTAAGGCCTATCATTTTTTCCAAGACGCATATTTGCCCAATCTCAATCCACCATTTAGGGTGATTGCGGAGACCAAGGGCGGAACCAATCCCTATTTTGCAACAGGAGCGGGGGGAATTATTCAAAGTATATTAATGGGTTTTGGTGGACTTGAGATTACGCCACAGGGGATTACGCAAATCAAATCGGCATTGCCTGCGCAATGGAAAAAGCTTACTATCACTGGGGTTGGCAAGGAAAAGAAAACTTATACAGTTCAATAAAAAATATTATTTTAGGGCGTTGAAAAAATTGTTTGCCATAGCATTATTGGGCATTTTGCTGTTCAACTGGGGAGGATACCGTTTGCTAACGGACTTTCTAGAAGACCGCGCCGATCTGCAATTGGAAGCCCAATTAGATCAAGACAACTATGATGAATCTACTTTAATCAGCATTAAAGTTCCAACCAATCTTCCTTATTACCACAATAATATCAATTACGAGCGTGTAGACGGATCTATCAATATTCGTGGTGTGGAATACAAATACGTGAAACGCAGAATTTACAATGACTCTTTAGAGTTAATGTGTATACCCAATCTGGCCAAAACAGGCATGCAAAATGCTAGGGATGATTTCTTCCGTTTGGCCAATGATTTGGTCACCAATAACAGTACAAAAAAATCTGGAAACCAACATGGTCATACCATCAAGTTTTCCGTACAAGATTATACTGCCACTCCGGCAATTTGTTTGAACCCTGCAACACAGATAGTAGATGTAGCAGCAAATACTAACGTGTTCCAACATTTCAAATCCATCTATTTGGATCGTCTGGAAAGGCCACCACAGGCTTAATACCAGATGATTAACAAGATTTCAAAACCTGCACGGAATAGCAGCCGTGCAGGTTACTTTATTATTTATTTACTATCAGCTTATTATTGAGATATGAAATATTTCCTGATTGGGATATGCGCAACTGTGCTATTATTTGGATGCAAGAATAATACGGAATACAAAAATTATTTGCACAATCCTGACTTGTTTAGCAATGCGGTACACGAGTTAAATACCGTGGTCATGGGAAATAATTTTCCTCCCATGGTGGCTTCTAGAAACTATGCTTATGCAGCCATTGCAGCGTATGAAGTGGTAGCAGCAGCTAACCCCAATGAATATCAATCATTGGCTGGTCAGCTGAATGGGTTAAAGACTATTAGCTTGCCAAAAGATACGGTAGGTGCAGATATTGAATTAGCAGCTTTATTGGCTTATATGAAAGTAGGAGAAGCGGTCACTTTTCCTGAAGGAAGTATGAAGTTGTATAAAGACAGTATTCTTGCCCTTGCTAGAACAAAAGGATTGCCCGATGCGGTTGAGAAAAAATCTCAGGAGTTAGCAGATAGCGTGGGTATGTCTATTATTCGTTGGAGTAAAAAAGACAATTACCTAGAAACCCGTGGTGCAGAAAAATATACCGTCTTGGATATTCCAGGAAGATGGGTTCCTACACCACCCTTGTATGCTTCTGCGGCAGAGCCACACTGGAAAGAAATTAGACCCATGGTCATTGACAGTGCTGGTTTCTTTAATGTTCCTCCTCCGCCCACATTTAATATCACAGATAAGAATAGCAAGTACTATCAGGAAGTGATGAAGATCAAAAATGCTGTGGATAGTCTTAGCCCTGAACAACGCCATATGGCTGAGTTCTGGGACGACAATCCATTCAAGATGAATGTAACAGGACATGCCATGTTTGGTAGCAAAAAATTCAGCCCTCCAGGTCACTGGATGAGTGTAGTTGGAATTGCTGCTCAAAAAGCAAAATCAGATTTTGGAACCACCGTAACTGCTTTTGCTAAAACTAGTATAGCCCTTTTTGATGCATTTATTCAAAGCTGGTATGCTAAGTATACTTATAATACCGTAAGACCTGAAACAGTGATTAACAAATATATAGACATGAACTGGAGACCCTTGTTGCAAACCCCGGCATTCCCGGAATACACCTGCGGTCACAGCACTATTTCATCCGCAGCTGCGGAATCACTGACCAGTGTCTTTGGTGATAATTTTGCCTATACTGATTCAACTGAAATTGAATTTGGTATCCCAAACCGTTCTTTCAAATCATTTAGGGCTGCAGCAGAAGAAAATAACTGGGCCCGATTTTATGGCGGTTTACATTTTCACAACTCTTGTATCATTTCTACCGAATATGGTAGAAAAGTTGGTGCATTGGTAGTGGATAGGTTGAAAATGAAGAAATAAAATCACAAACACAAAACCCACAAATGAAAAAGCTCCTTACTATACTAATTCTATGTCTTTTATTAAATAATACAGCTCAATCTCAGGGCTGTGTAGCTATCAGGGGTGCAGGCGGTGCAGCTTGTAGCATGATGGATCACATGAAAAATCTTGACAGTGCCGGTTGGATGTTTAGTTCTAATACCAGGTATTTTAAATCTTACAAACATTTTGTTGGAACCGAAGAACAAAAACAAAGAGTAGCTTTTGGAACGGAAGTAATTAACCACGCCTTTAGTTTAGATCTAGGTTTAACCCGTGTTTTCAATAAGCGTTGGAGTATGTCTGTCTATGTTCCCATTATTGCCAACACCCGTTCTTCCTTATATGAACACGGTGGTAAAGAAAGAAGCAGCACCGAGTCTTTTGGTTTGGGTGATATTCGTGTGGCAGGTTATGCTTGGTTAATTGACCCAGCAAAACAAGGCAAATTCAATATACAAGCGGGTTTGGGTATTAAGTTGCCAACTGGAGATTACAAATACACAGATCGCTTTAATACCGCCACAAAAGGAGTAACTATCATTGGTCCAGTTGACCAGTCTATACAATTGGGAGACGGTGGAACTGGTTTCACAACAGAATTGAACATGTATTATAATGTTTCTCACAAGTGGAGTCTCTATTCCAATTTGTATTATTTGCTAAATCCTCGCGAACAAAATGGGGTATCTACCCAACGTGGTGGTGTTCCTTCTGCAGCAACTGTCTCTTATACTTCAGACGTGATGAGTGTTCCTGATCAGTATTTAGCAAGGGTAGGTGCCAATTATTATACGGGCAAGTTTACTGTATCAGGTGGTCTTCGTTATGAGTGTATTCCTGTACATGATTTAATTGGGGGTAGTGAAGGATTCCGCAGACCTGGTAGAATTCTGACTGCAGAACCTGGTGTTACTTACAGTGTAAAGAAGCTTAATTTCTATGCATACGTTCCAGTTGCATTAGTTCGTAATAGAACCCAGAGTGTACCAGATCAAATTCGAACAGACATCACAGGTGTTTACGCGCAGGGCGATGCTGCTTTTGCAGATTATTCCATCAACATTGGATTTAGCGTAAGATTCTAAATCATTACTGCAATTTTTCAACGCGTTTGTTCGCGACCAAAACAACTATGCAATGAATAGTTACAAAAAATATTTCCGCCATTGGCGGTTAACAATCATTTTATGTTTTTTACTGCCATATCAAATGGTTTTAGCTCAAACGGATATGGATGCCATTATGATGAGCAAAAACAATTTCTGTACCGGATTGATGTACCAACACGGCAGCTGGAAAAATTACTGGGAAGGAACACTTAAAAGAGACAATTTAAACTTAGGTACTGTATCAAACAATATGTATGCTGTCATGGGTAACTATGGCATCAGTGGAAAACTGAATTTGTTATTTGGTCTTCCTTATATGAATACCAAAGCAAATGCTGGAACCTTACATAGTATGAATGGTCTTCAAGACCTTTCTCTTTGGGTTAAATGGATGCCCTATGAAAAATCTGTAGGCCGTGGAACACTTTCCCTCTATGGGATTGGTGGATTGTCTATTCCTGCATCTAATTATGTAGCAGATTATCTTCCGTTATCTATTGGTTTGAAATCTACCAATCTTTCTTTGAGAGGTATGGTTGATTATCAGATTGGGTCAATCTTTGCAACTATTTCAGGTACTTATGTAATGAGAACTAATGTGACAATTGATAGAACATCTTATTATACTGACCAATTAATTCTATCAAATGAAGTAGAAATGCCCAATGTTTCCAGCTTTAATTTTAGGGTTGGTTATAGAAGTAGTTTGGGGATTGCCGAATTGGTATTGAACCAATCAAATACTTTAGGTGGTTTTGATATTACCAGAAATAATATGCCTTTTCCAAGCAATAAAATGAATACTACAACAGCAGGTCTTGCATTGAAATACAATGTATCTGCAGTTGAAGGATTGTCCCTAATAGGGGGCGCCAATTTTACCATTGCAGGTAGGAATGTTGGGCAAACCAATTCTTATAATGGTGGATTATTTTACATTTTAGATTTTTCTAAAAAAGAGAAAACAAGTTCTTCTGACAAATCAACAACCAACTTATGAAAACCATACAAATCTTAGCCATTGCGTATATTCTGGCCATTTTCATGGTGACATTGGGATGTGCTAAAAATATAAAAGGGCGCACAGAAGAAGCACCCATGTTACAGCCTGCTAAAACAGATATTGACGCAGGAAATTGGAAACCCATTTTATTAACTGGTCCTACAGAATTTCCTGTAGCAGCACCAGCAGCTATAACTACTCCCGGATACATTGCAGAAATCAATGAGATCAAGGGCTATCAAAAAAACATCACTGCTGAGCAAGAAAAAAGCATTCGTTATTGGGGTGCTGGTGGTGTATTGCGTTGGAACGAGATCATGCGTGAATTGGTAGCTAAATACAATTTGCCTCCCTATCAAAATGCGGATGGTTCTTATCCTTTTCCCAGTGCTGCCAATCCCTTTGCATATCCTCTCTTTCCCTTTGCTAACCCACCTTATGCAGCAAGGGCATATGCCTATGTAAGTGCTGCTCAGTATGATGGATTAGTGGCAGCATGGCACTACAAAAAACTATACAATCGCGCAGCACCCTATAAAAATGATGCAACGGTTATTGCCAAATTGCCTCAGTCTGATCTACCTTCTTATCCTTCTGAAGACGCAGTATTGGCGGGTGTTACAGCAGAAATGATGAAACTACTATTCCCAGGTGAGATTGCCTTTATTCAACAAAAAGCAGATGAACAAAAATTGGCAAGAATCATTGCTGGAACAAATACTAGAAGTGATGTTGAAGCAGGTGAAGCTTTGGGAATATTGGTTGCTCAAAAATTTACCGTTCGCGCAAGAGCCGATAGGGCTGGAGCAGCAGCAGGTACACCAGCCGATTGGACCAAATTAGAAACTGATGCACTTGCTAAAGGTGAAACACCTTGGTATAGTTTGGATTTGCCAAAGAGACCGCCTATGTTGCCCCTGTTTGGTAAAGTAAGACCCTTTTTATTTGATGAAGCTACTACCGTTGCTTTGAGACCTGGTCCTCCACCTTTAGTGAAAAGTGATCAAATGAAAAAGGAACTTCAAGAAGTAAAAGATCAAGTTGACAATCCTACTCGTGAAAAAACAGCCATTGTTCATTTTTGGGCAGATGGTGTTGGAACCTATGCTCCTCCCGGTCATTGGGATGCTATAGCAGCGGAAGATTTTATTGGTAAAAACTTTAGCGAAGTGCGTTGGGCTAGGAATATGGCACTCATTAATATGAGTTTAATGGATGCAGCAATTGTTTGTTGGGATACCAAGTATTTTTATTTTAATCCCAGACCTACCCTGCTTGATCCATCTATTAAAACGCTAACAGGAATTCCTAATTTCCCTGCCTATATTTCTGGACACTCTACGTTTAGTGCAGCAGCAGCAACTATTTTAGGATATATTATTCCGGAACGTGCAGCAGCCTATGAAGCCATGGCCAAGGAAGCATCTAATTCAAGATTATACGGAGGTATTCACTATAGAAGCGATTGCGAAGTAGGTTTGACCACTGGTAAAAAAGTGGGTGATTACGCTATTGCAAGAGCCAAGACTGATGGGGCAAATTGATGAATAGGATCAATCATATAAAAAAGGATGTCTAGAAAGGCATCCTTTTTTATATTGGTTTAAGCATTTTTAATTTCCAACAATTGATTTCCAGCCCCACTCATTTCTAGATACAATAATTGGCCTTGCGGAAAATCATTCATCAAGGTCAAAGGAAAATAGTGATACCTAAATTCTTTACTTGTCAATTCTAGTCTGAACTCGTTTCTGTGAAACATAGGAGCGTTTTTCTTTTTTACCACAATGCTATATAGCACTATTTTAAAATCTGTTTTTAAAGCCAGCTTTACTTGATATAATCCTTTGTAATAGTAGTAGCCCAAATAACCAAAGAAAAAAATGGACATGAAGGCCAGTGCTAATGGGTAACTCATCTCATCAATTAAGGCGTCTTTGTCAGATAGAGATCTTAAATAAGGAGAGATTAGCCAAATGATGAGAAAGATGATTAGGTTTAATTTAAAATCCTTTTTTGAAGCCACTAAACGGTTTTCAAGAAATTGTTTATCCTGACTTGTCAATGGTTGACGTTGGTGTTTGTCAATCTCAATCATGGTTTTATGTTTTGAATCCTTGTATTTGTTTTGTTGCTAAGTCTTTTAAAGAGCAACCATGCAAGTATGGCAAGCAGAATAATCCCCCACATTTCTATAGCAAATAAGAATAGGTCTTCTACTTTGGTCCAACCAATTTTAATGGCATCCCAGATTTTCACAAAAATATTAGGAGTGTAGGCAGCTATATCTTTGTTATTGGGAATTATAGAACGTTTAATACTTTCTCTTTGTGTGAATTGTAGACTAATAGTGCTATACCTTAATTGGTCAGACAATCCTCTGTCAGCTATTTCAGCTTCATCGGCTTTTTCTTTGGTATAAGTTTCTGTTTCAGCAGAAGTTTTTCCAGAGGATTTAGCAGCCCTTTTTTTGGTCATTTGGTTATCCAATAGCTGTAAAGAAACATCGTCAGCTTGTACAACTTTATAATCTAGAAAATCTGCTAGAGCAGTAATGGACTGGAGCGTGCTATCAAATTTTCTATTGGGAATACGCAACTTTATTTCATTGTTTAAAGTATAGTAAATACTTTCCAAACTGCTGTCACTGCTTACTTGAGAGGTTTCCTTATTGTCTACAGTGCTAGTTAGATGGGTATAAATAACAAAGCCGCCTTGATTTCTAACAATGTTTTCAATCTTAGCGGTAGTATTGGCAACATCCTGTACTTGAAATTTTATTTCGGCAGTTCTAATAAATTTTCTGCCATCAGTAACTGTGTTGCCCATGGCATCGGATGAAGCTTTAATGCTATCTGGAACATAAGCGTTTCTGTCTTCAGCAGCTTTGTCTTTCTGGTTATTGTTGCAAGAAATGCAAAAAAGGATAATAACAATAAATGCTAGGGATCTTTTCATGTAATGAATGAAATGTTAGACTCAAAGGAAAAACTAATGCAGAAGCCCCCTATACCCTCTATTGGGTATTTTTTCTTAAGCGTTTAAGGCTTTGGAAACTTCATTTATGTTATTTTTAACCTACAATTTGTCCTATGTTGTTACCCGTTCTTATTAGTGTTGGCATCATTTTAGTATCTATTGGAATACATGGTTTAGGAAATACCTACCTGGTTCTTTTCCTCTATAAAAAACAGCAAAATGCCATTAAAAAATTGGGGTTTAAATCCGCATTTCAGGTTTTGTCTTTTACTGCGCTTTTATTAATGTTAGTCCATTTTTTAGAGATTGTGATTTGGGCTGCGGCCTATTTGGCCATACCAGAAATACGGCAATTGGCCAATTTTGAAGAGGCTATTTACTTTTCAATGGTCACTTATGCAACCGTAGGTTATGGTGATATTGTATTAGAACCACAGTGGAGAATCATGAGTGGGTTTGAAGCAATGAGTGGAATATTACTTTTTGGATGGTCTACCGCCATGCTGTTTTCAATTGTTCAAAAAATTATTTCAGAACTTTTACATCAAGTAGTCAAGAAAGACAAAAATTCTTTGTAATATTAAAAAATGATTAAAATGCGTTATTTGGTCAAACAATTAGTGCCCCCTATATTCAATACATTCCGGTGGTTTAGCTTTAAATATGGTTGGAAAGGTAATTATCCCAGTTTTGAAGTGGCCAAACAAAACGCTGGGGGCTATGATGCAGATCATATTCTTCAAAGTATTATTAACTCAACAGGAAAAGTTAGGGACGGGATTATTCCATTTGAAAGAGATGGTATAGAGTACGACAAGATTAAAATGAATTTTCCTTTACTCTCTACCCTTTTAATGTTGGCTTCCCAGAATGGCAATAAGTTAACCGTACTGGATTTTGGAGGCTCATTGGGTACTAGTTATTTTCAAAACAGAAACTTTCTCAAAGGATTGAATAGATTGGATTGGTGTGTAGTGGAACAAGAGAATTATGTAAATGCCGGTAAAAATTCTTTTAAATCAGATGAATTACATTTTTATTTTACAATAGAAGAATGCTTAGCATCTCATAAACCGGATATTATTCTATTTAATAGTGTAATACAATATATAGGCTCTGCCTTCCAACTTTTAGAAGAAGTATCAAAAACGGGTATTAAATATTTGCTTTTTGATGCTACTGCTTATATTGATGGTGACATTGATAGGTATGCAATACAACATGTTCCCCCAGAATTCTATGGATTGGATGCATCATATGCTTGTATTTTCTTTAGCAAAACTAAAATGTTCCGTTTTCTACAAAACTATTATGAACTCTGTTTTGAATATATTTCTGAGCCAGATAAATACTACTTAGAGTTAATGCCTTTTCAATATGAAGGTCAGTTGTGGAAATTAAAGTAACTGAGTTAAACAACTTCTAAAATACAGCAACCATAAGGCGGAATAATCAAGTATTCATGGTCATGCCCAATTTCATGAAGCGTTTCTGTCCAATGGTCAAATAACCTATTTCCTCTCTTACCATGATTCTTAAATGCATACCAAGTTAAGTAAGCAGCTTGTCCACTAAAATTGAACAAACAATAAAACTGTTGTTCTTCATTAGAGCGGATAAATGCGGCTACATGAATATTATAAGGGGGTAACCAAGTAAGATTTTTTGTATCTGAAAAAACCGGATTGTTTTTCCTGATTTGAATTAATTTCTGGGTTGCATGGAATACTTTTGATTCAATAGTATCAGTTTCCTTAATTTTCTCTACCCTTTTCCAGTCTATGATGGGCCTATGCATCCATCTATTGTCATAACTTTTTCCTGGATCATTTAAATAGCCATAGTCATTTACAGTACCCAATTCATCTCCATAAAACAAAATGGGAAGCCCGCCAATAAACATACTCTGCGCTTGCATGAGGGTGATTTTTTGCAAAGCAATTTCAATAGCGTTTGCATCATTGCGATTGATGGCTTTTTCTAGTCCGCAGAGCGATGCTAAAGAGCCACTAATTCTGGCATCCTGTGTTTTTGGATTCACAGAAAATAAAGCTCCAGAAGCAGGTGAATAGGGTAGTGCACCGGAATAATATTCCTTTAAGAATTTCCTGTGTTCGTAGGCATTAAAACCTGCGGCCCTGATCATACTATCGTCATAACCCAAACCTATATCATCGTGACAACGCGTATAAGTAATCCAAGAACAGCCAAAAGGTTTTTGCAAGATTTCGTGTTGTGCAGCCAACATGACCCTAGTATCGCCAGTGGCCAATGCGTCCCATTGTAAAGCCATTTGGGTAGCGTTATAGGCAAAGTCACATTCTTTTGCAACAAATCTATCTGTACCAAAGTATTTCATGATTTCAGCAGGGGCAACTATGGCTTCACCCAATAATGCCATACCTGGAGCTGCTACTTGAACACAGAGTTTAATCAGTCTTAAAAGGTTATGCGCTTCAGGTAAATTCTGACAGCTGGTTCCTAATTGTTTCCAGATAAAAGCAGGTGCATCAATTCTTAAAACATCAACCCCTAGGTTGGCATAGTAAAAAATGGTATCCATCATGGTGACCAATACTTCTGGATTGGTATAATTCAGATCCCACTGGTAATTGTGGAACACACTCATCACCCATTTATTACACTCTGGCACATAGGAGAAACTTCCTGGTGCTGACTCTGGGAAGATCTCAGGCATATACTCCTCAAACTGATTGGGAATAGACCTATCATCATACATGTAGAAATAATCCTGATAACGTTTGTCTCCTGCTTTTGCTTTTTCTGCCCATTGGTGCCTATAAGAAGTATGATTCAGTACAATATCAATCATTAAAAACATCCCCTGTTCCTGCATAGCTGCTTGAACAGTTTGTAAATCCGCTAAATTGCCAAATCTTGGGTCAACCTTTCTAAAATTGGATACCGCATAACCTCCATCACTTTCACCTTCTGGGCTTTCAAAGATGGGCATCAGGTGTAAATAGTTTACCCCTAGTTCCTGAAAGTAATCAAGCTTTGAAGACAAGTTTTTAAGGCTACCACAAAATCTGTCTACATACAAACTCATACCTGCTAATTGGTTGCTTAAAAACCAATTTCCCTGCTCTTCTTTTTCCTCGTCTTTTTGCTTTAGCGCATCAGCTCTTTTTGCATAGGCGCTTGCTATGGTTTCTAATAAATTGGAAAACTCTTCTTTGCCTTTTGGATGGTGTTGATATAGGCCTTGGTATATCAGCGCAATCTCTTGGGCATTAGCCATAAACCTACTATAGAATAAATTGTCTTTACCCGCAACATCCAATTGGTGTTGCAAAACAGAAAGAGAAATATGTTGATGCAATTGATAGTTGTACACGTACAAAAATTTTTAGTCGAATATTTGATTGTTCAAATGTTTAAATGCTTCCATAGCACCTAGCCATTCACAAGTGCGCGCACCTGCTTTGTTAGCATTGGTAACCATTTTTTGCCAAGCGCTCAAGTCCAATGCTTGAATTTGGTCAAGTGATAAATTGGCTAATTGGTATAATAATGCTCCTACAAAAGCATCGCCAGCTCCAGTGGTATCTACTGGATTTACTGGAATGCTTGGAATAATGCAAGTACTACCATTAAAACCTAATAATGTTCCTTCTTTTCCAAGTGTAATAGTAAAAATAGACGCTGTGTTTTTTAACAATGCGTCAACTGCGGCGTCTAGATTTTCTGTGCCCGTAATCAAGATGGCTTCTTCATCACTCACTTTAAAAAAGTGGCATTGATTCAATAAGTTCCATGATTGCTTTATAAAAGATGCGGTATTGTCTTTGAATAGTAAATGCCGATAGTTGGGATCAAAACTCACAAAGATGGATTGTGCACGGGCTTTTTCTAAAAGTCTCAAATAAGCTGCCTGTAAGGGCCCTGGCAAGAAAGCAGTGGCAGAACCAAAATGAATAATGGAAATATCTGTTAGGTCAATGGCATCTACATCGTCTACTGACAAAAAGCCATCGGCCCCGCGATTAAATACAAAATCCCTTTCACCATCTTCCATCAGAGATACAAATGCAAAAGTGGTAAAGTGTTGGTCATCTAATAATAGGTATTTGGTAGAAACTCCAAAATCTTCCATTACCTGTACCAATTGTTTTCCAAATGGGTCATTGCCTACTTTGGCAGAAAGTTCTACCTGTCCACCCAAGGCCGCTATTGCTGCAGCAACATTGGTTGGGGCACCACCTGGTTTTTTTAAAAAATTTTGACCATTTGACAAGCTTGTTCCTTTATCGGTACAAATCATGTCTATCAAAGCTTCCCCTATGCAAAGTATTTTCATCTGTTTGTTTTTATTAGTGTGCGCCTCCGCTACTGATAGACAGGTCTTCATCGGCTGGTATTACTTTTTTAATGCGTAAAGTGGCTGCACAAGCAATTAATAATAAAATACCTCCAAAACTAATAGCCTTGCCTGGGTCATTATCCAATACATGGTTCAATACCCATCCAAAAGTGGTGGTTTGTAAAATCATTGGAATCACTATCATCATGTTAATGATGCCCATATAAACACCATATCTTTCTTTTGGTATGTCATGAACAACCATCAAATAAGGAACACCCATCATACTTGCCCAGGCAATACCAAATCCAGTCATGGGAACAAAAAGTAAGTATTGGTTTTCAATATGAGGGAAAGCTAATAGTCCTAATCCAGCCATTAATAAACAAGCAATATGGACGTGTTTGGGGCTGTACTTTTTTGCTAATCCCACCAATGCAAAGGCGGATAGAAAAGTGACAATATTGTACCAACCATTTACCAAACCCGCCCATCCAACGGCTTCTTCATATAATTTGGCGTCCTTGGTGGGAGAAGTTTTCCAAACGGATTGAGCAATGCTTTTTGATGCGTTTTGCCAATAACAAAACAAGGCATACCATTGAAAGAGATAGACCAACGCCAATTGCCACATGACTTTGGGCATATCCTTAATTGCGGTAAAGATTTCTATAAATGGCGTAAATATGTATCGCTTCTCTGCTTTAAGTGTTTGTAATTCGGCTTCCGTTGGTGGAATTTCGGGAGTCTTTGTAATGGACCACAAAACGGAGCTTATAGAACAAATAGAACCTAAAAAGAAAGACCCAAAAACCCAATAAGGAATCTGACCATGGGATTGTTTTAAGAAATCAATTTTTTGAAAAGCAAATAAGGAAAGGTTGGCTAAAGTAATTCCTAGTCCAGTAAAAAAGCTTTGGGTAAGAAAACCGGTTGGTTGTTGGTCTGAAGGCAGTTTATCTGCAATAAATGCTCTGTAGGGTTCCATAGCAGTATTATTTGCAGCATCTAGCACCCAAAGTAATCCACCAGCCATCCAGAGTGTGCTACTAAAAGGATAAATGAATAAGCATAGACTACAAAATAAAGCTCCTATAAAAAAATAGGGCTTTCTTCTTCCGTATTTGGGGTGCCAGGTTTTGTCACTCATGGCCCCAATAATTGGTTGGATCAAGAGCCCCGTCATGGGACCAGCAAGGTTCAATAAGGGAATTTCATCCGGGCTAGCACCCAAAAAATCGTAAATAGGGTTTACAGCACTTTGTTGCAGTCCAAAACTGTATTGAATACCAAAGAATCCCACATTCATATTGATAATCTGGGAGAAACTCAAACGAGGTTTGGTCATTGACATGGCAATCGCATTGGTTAGTCTCTAAAAATAGACAAATCACTAAGAAAAAAGCCAGATTGACAAGGGCTGCGGAGAAAAACCTTGAGCTCCAACGTTACCGGGAACGTTTGCGTAGAAAAAAAAACGAAATCGCATTTCGTGTTGTCTTTATAAGTGTAGAATTGGGTATAATTTTGATTGGTTTTTCTTTGGGAAAACCCAATAGTTGCCCAATCACTGAAACGATTTTTTTATTAAACTGCTTGTCATGTTCCAATTACATCCGAATCTCGGTTGTGGAAGTCATTCCTCTATGGAGCTTCCAGATCTAAAAATCAATGCTTCCAAATTCCAATTTCCCAAGTTCCAACTGATCCCAACAAAAATGTTGATGGGGCTTTTATTGGTTTTGGGTATTGCTTTGTTTCAAACAAATCTAAAGGCCCAGACTACACCCAAACCAGTTTCTGGTAAAGTGCTTGGTGCAAGTAACCAACCTTTAGAAGGAGTTACCATCTCTCAAAAAGGTGGAACCAAAATGACTTTGACTGACAAAGAGGGTAAATTCAGTATTTCAGTTCCCGGAAATGCCACCCTGATGTTTAGCTATGTAGGATATGCGGCTAAACAAGAAGCGGTTAATAATCGTTCAGAAATCAATTTGAGTTTGGTGCAAGAAAATGCAGCTTCTGAAGAAGTAGTTGTGATTGGCTATCAGACCATCAAAAGGAAAAATTTGCTAGCGTCTGTTTCCAGTGTTAGTGCCAAAGACCTAAAAGATATTCCTGTTAACTCCGCTGCAGAAGCTTTAAATGGCCGTTTGGCTGGGGTTACAGCTTCTACTGCAGAAGGTTCCCCAGATGCTGACGTTAGAGTTAGGATTCGTGGTGGTATGTCTATTACAGGTGATAACTCTCCTTTGTACATTGTAGATGGTGTTCAGGTAGAAAATGGATTATCCGCTCTTGCACCACAAAATATTCAAACCATTGACGTGTTAAAAGATGCGGCTGCAACTGCTATCTATGGGGCAAGAGGTGCAAATGGGGTTATTGTCATTACTACCAAAAGTGGACGTCAAGGAAAAATGACGCTTAGTTATAATGGTTTTGTTGGTGTAAAAAGCTTGGCAAAAAAATTGGGAGTGCTTAGTCCTTATGACTATGTCATCTATCAATCAGAAAGGTCAAGAGGAAGCAGTACAGACAGTATCAATTTTACCAAGAACTTTGGAACAACTTGGGACACACTAGCCAATTATAAAAACGTCAATCCAATTGACTGGCAGGATGAGATTGCAGGGAGAACTGGAGTATTACAAACCCATAGTTTAAATGCTTCAGGGGGCAATAAAAAAATCACCTACAATTTTGGATACACATTCAATGGTGATAAAGCCATTTTGTTAAATTCAGATTACAAAAGGCATTTGCTCAATTTAAAAGCGGACTATAGGATTACCAATAACCTACGTGCTAGCTTATCTACTAGGTATACTAATACCAATGTGCTTGGTGCTGGGGTTTCTTCAGAACAGGGATCTTCTTATAGCAGATTAAGAAACGCTGTAAAATACAGACCATTCTTGTCTAATAACCAAGACATAGATGACGCTGATCCATTGGCTGATCCAAATGTTGGTAATGGTTTGAATCTAGTGAATCCTATTTCATTAGCCAATGCAGAGTATAGAAAAAAGACTACGGATGTATTCAATATTACTGCTTCTATACAATATAATATTACCAAGAACTTAAGTTTCAAATCTACTTTTGGTTATGACGATAATAAATTAATCGATCGCCAATTTAGTGATTCAATTACACCTTATTCAGTAATTCAAGGTTCTAGAAAACCAATAGCTCAGCTAGATACAGTAACAAGGAAAACCATCACCAATAGTAATGTGTTAACTTATTCTATTAGTAAGTTTAAGGGCAAACACGATTTTGATTTCTTGGTTGGTGAGGAAACCTATGATTTTAAAACGGAATCTCATACTCAGTTGGTTAGAAATTACCCAACATTCACTTCACCTAATGATGCATTTGATAAATTGGGTTTAGGTATTCCATTTACAGGGTATCCCAAATTGAATAAAACTAGATACACCAACTTGTCATTCTTTAGTAGGATTAATTATACTTATGACAATAAGTACTATTTCTCATTTAATGTTCGTGCAGATGGAGCATCCAAATTTGCACCAGGCAAACAGTGGGGTTATTTTCCTGCCGGATCATTTGCTTGGAGAGTAAAGAATGAAAAATTCATGGAAAATGTTCGCTTTATCAGCGATCTTAAATTTAGAGCCAGTTATGGTAATGTTGGAAACAACAGAATCAATGATTACTTATTCTTGACCACATTTAGAAATGATGGTACTTATTATTATGGTATCAATAACCAAGCGGTTACTGCTTACTACTCTGCTGGATTGGTAAATGAGGCTTTGCAATGGGAGTCTAATGAAAGCCAAAACTATGGTATGGACCTCAGCTTGTTCAAAGACAGGATTTCTTTGAGTGTAGATGTTTATAATAACAATGCAAAAAATCTATTGTTGAATGTGCCTATTGCATCTACTTATGGCTATGCTACACAATTACAAAATATTGGTAAGACCTCTAACAAAGGGGTTGAATTCCAACTTAACGCACTTGTAATTAAAAAAGGAGATTTTACTTGGAATTCTAATTTCAATATGGCCTTTAATAAAAATCAAGTAGAGGCACTTGGCCAAAATCAAAAATTATTCTTTCCCGCTGCAAGTTGGGGTGTTTCTGGACAACCAACCGATTATATTATTAGAATTGGAGATCCAGTAGGTTCCATGTGGGGTTTGGTAAATGATGGATTCTACAAAGTATCAGACTTTGATTATGATGCTGCAACAAGTGTTTATACTTTGAAAGCAGGTACCGTGAGCAATGCTGGTATTATTGGTACCGTTCAACCAGGTTCGGTAAAATTCAAGGATTTGGATGGAGACGGTTTAATCAATTTGGATAAAGACAGAACAATCATAGGTAATCCAACTCCAAAATTCACTGGTGGATGGAACAACCAATTCACTTATAAGAATTGGGATATGAGTTTGTTTATCAATTTCTCTTATGGCAATGATATTTACAATGCCAATAAAGTGGAGTTTACAAATGGATATACCGGTAACTCAAACATGATTGATATGATGGCAGGTCGTTGGAAAGTGGTAACAGCTACTGGTCAAACTGCACAGTGGGTAAATTCAGCTGGAAAAGTTGTAGGAATTGCACCTGACCAATTATCTGCTCTGAATGCTAACGCAAATATTTGGCAACCAATTAAAGGAACAGGTGCTTTCTATCCTAGTTCTTGGGCAATTGAAGATGGCTCTTTTTTAAGAATCAACAACTTTACCTTGGGTTATAGTCTTCCAGTTGAAAAATTGGGTAAGATGAAAATTAGTAAACTGAGATTCTACTTTACGGCTAATAACTTAGCAGTGTTCACCAAATACACTGGTTATGACCCAGAAGTAAGTGTTAGAAACAGTCCATTGACTCCTGGTCTAGACTATTCTGCTTATCCAAAAAGCCGCAGTTTCATCTTTGGTGTAAATGCTAGCTTTTAATTCAAACCACAAATTTTTGCAACATGAATAAGAAATATTTTAATAAACTGACTTTTCTGGCCATGATGGCTATGCTAATGGTGATTACCGGATGCAAGAAATTCTTAGACCAACAACCTATCACAGACGTGAGCGCAGAAGTTGCTTTCAGCGATGTTCCAAGTGCCTATAAAGCATTGGCAGGTGCCTATAGCAGATTGGTGGGTGATGCTGGTTTTGGAATTCGTTTAAGTTTGTATTATACCGTTGATACAGATGAGATGCAAGGCCCAACTGGTGCGGTAGACAATGATCGTAGAGATATAGCTAGGTATTCTGCAACATCTGGTAATGCTCAAATTACCAATCCGTTTAATCAATTATTTACCGGTATTGAATTCTCTAATATTTGTATTGCCAATATTCCCAAAATGGATAGGTATAACAATGGTAGTGAGCAGGAGAAAAAACAATTGCGTAGAATGTATGGAGAAGCATTGACCCTTAGAGCACAGTATTATTTTCAAGCCATTGTTAACTGGGGAGATTTGCCAGCAAATTTTAGACCAGCATCAGAATTGGCATCTTCAAATCCTTTTCCTGTAAGAACAAACCAAGATACTATTTATAATCAACTGTTGGCCGATTTGAAATTGGCTTCTGAACTTGTGCCTTGGCGTACAGAATTGGCTGCTATTGGAGATCCATTAGATGAGCGTATTACAAAGGGTACCGTTAAAGCGCTACGCGCAAAAATTGCTTTATTCCGCGGGGGATATGCATTGAGAAGTGATGGTACCATGAAAAGAAATGCAGATTATCTAACCTATTATCAAATAGCTAAAGATGAATGTAATGAAATCATGAGCTCTAATCAACATGCTTTGAATCCAAGTTTCAAATCACTTTGGAAAGATCAAGTAAATGCGCACGCTGTTGCAGATCCTCAAGGTGAATTGATGTTCCAAGCAAGTGGTATTGGTGGTGTGGCAGCAGCTGACACAAAACTGGCATACTACAATGGTCCAACAGTAAACAACTTAGGCAACAAAAGCATCAATGTACTACCTACCTACTTCTATGCATTTGATAGTACCGATTTACGCCGTGATGTTACATGTGCCGTTTACAATGTAGCTGCGGATGGAGTAACAAAAGTTGGTCAAGCTATTACTGCCATCTGTGATGGAAAGTATCGTAGGGACTGGATTACCAATCCTTCTTATGCTCCAACTAATGCTATTCAGTATTTTGGTTTAAAATGGCAGATTATCAGGTATTCCGATGTCTTGTTAATGTATGCAGAAGCCGAAAATGAAATTAATGGACCAACTGCAACAGCTTATACTGCAGTGAACCAAGTAAGAAGAAGAGGGTATGGTAAAGCAATTGGTACAGCAGATGCAACAGTTGATCTTCCTTCAGGATTAAGCAAAACAACTTTCTTTGATGCCATTGTAAAAGAGCGTTCTTTAGAATTGGGTGGAGAAGGGGTTCGTAAGTTTGACTTGATTCGTTGGAACCTATTGGCTAAAAAAATAACTGATACCAAGGCTGCATTGTTGGCAATGTCAACGCTTTCTGCACCTTATAACACTTTGCCTGTTTCTATGTATTATAAAACTGGTAGTACTTCTGATGATAATAGTTTTGGAGGATTATGGGCCAACTCATTCTACAAAGCAGCACCTACAGCTACTCCATCAGGAACAACTAGAGTAGTTTGGTTAAGTGCCGTCATTAATACAACAGCATTGTCAAGGTACGCAACTGGTTTTACAACAGGGAAATCTGAATTATTACCCCTGCCACAACCAGCAAGAGATGCCAATATCAATTTGACTCAGAATCCTGGTTATTAATTTTAACCAAGTTTTCTAAGCTATAATATCAAGGCTGCCCAAAGTGGCAGCCTTGTTTGTTTTAGCATATTGGGGACCAAAATTTTTGCTCATGTTTTTTAAAAGTCTATTGTTTGTTGTTGTTAGTATTTTAATCATTGGTACTAGTACTATCAAGGCCCAAGCAAATGCTACTCAAACAACTTACCCAAGACAAATCATAGTTGCATTAGACGGTACCGGAAACTTTACTTCTATTCAAGAAGCCATAAATTCAACTAGAGATGTGTCAAGTTTTAGGGTAGAGATTCGCATTAAAAATGGTGTGTATCATGAGAAGCTGAACATACCCTCTTGGAAAACCAATATTTCTCTAATAGGGGAATCACAATTAGGTACTATTATTAGTTATGATGACTATTCGGGTAAAAAACTAGTAAGTGGTAAAGACCAATATGGAAGGGATCTATTTGGAACTTTCACATCCTATACCGTATTGGTGCAGGGAAATGGTTTTATTGCAGAAAACCTAACAATAGAAAATACAGCAGGTAGGGTAGGTCAGGCTGTTGCGTTACATATTGAAGCAGATAGGGTATTGATTAAGAATTGTAGGTTATTGGGTAATCAAGATACGCTCTACTTAACAAAGGAAAATGCAAGACAGTATTTTTTGGAATGTTATATTGAAGGCACCACCGATTTTATTTTTGGAGAAGCAGTAGCAGTTTTTGAGAACTGTGTGATCAAAAGTTTGGCAAATTCTTATATCACTGCTGCATCAACCCAACAGGGGCAAAGATTTGGTTTTGTATTCCTGAACTGTAAACTTATTGCTGATCCCGCAGCTACAAAAGTCTTTCTGGGTAGACCTTGGCGCCCCTTTGCCAAAACAGTATTTTTATACTGTGAACTTGGAGCACATATTGTAGCAGAAGGCTGGAATGAATGGAAAGGTGATGCTATGTTTCCTGATAAAGAAAAAACGGCCTTTTATGCAGAATTTGAAAATACTGGTGCTGGATCAAATACAAAAGCTAGGGTAAGTTGGTCTAAACAATTGTCAAAAAAAGAAAGTAAACAATATCGGCCTAGAAATATCCTGAAAGGAATAGATGGTTGGTGGCCTTTATAAATAAATCAAATTAGCATGAAGTTGATTACAATGATTCTGTTAGTGTCAATTGGTTTTTCCACACAAGCACAAACCAATCAAATCTCCAAGGTTTGGGTGTCTGATTTGGGTAATGGAAAATTTCAGAACCCTGTTTTACACGCTGATTATTCTGATCCCGATGCCATTCGTGTTGGGGATGATTATTACCTAGTTGCTTCTTCTTTTGAAGCCATTCCTGGTCTTCCCATTTTGCATTCAAAAGATTTAGTTAACTGGACTATCATCGGCCACGCCATAACTGCCTTAACCCCATCTGAATTTTATGCAAAACCTCAACATGGTGGGGGTGTTTGGGCGCCAAGTCTTAGACATCATAACGGCGAATTTTACCTCTATTATCCAGATCCGGATTTTGGTATCTTTTTGGTAAAAGCCAAGAACCCAGCTGGTCCCTGGTCTCAACCTATTTTGGTAGAATCAGGAAAGGGATTGATAGATCCTGCAGTAATTTGGGATAAGGATGGAAATAATTATTTGATCCATGCTTGGGCTGGATCAAGAGCTGGAATAAAAAGTATTCTTACCGTTAAGAAATTAAATGCTAGTGCTGATAAAGTATTGGATCAAGGTGTGATTGTGTATGACGGGCATGAAAAAGATCCTACTATAGAAGGGCCAAAAATCTATCAGAGAAACGGTTACTATTACATATTTGCACCCGCTGGTGGTGTGAGCACGGGATGGCAATTGGTCCTGCGTTCAAAAAATATTTACGGGCCTTATGAAAGAAAAATAGTGATGGATCAAGGAAGCTCAACAACAAACGGTCCACACCAAGGAGCATGGGTAAATACACAAACAGGAGAAGATTGGTTCTTGCATTTTCAAGACAAGGGTGTTTACGGAAGGGTGATGCATTTACAGCCCATGAAATGGGTAGCAGATTGGCCAGTAATTGGAATTGATAAAAACAATTCTGGAAAAGGAGAGCCTGTACTCATTTATCAAAAACCCAATGTGGGTAAGCCTTGGCCCATACAAACTCCGGCAGAATCTGATGAGTTTAATGGATTGCAATTGGGTAAACAATGGCAATGGCAGGCCAATGCAAAAGGAACCTGGCATTTTATTAACCAAGAAAAAGGAACATTGAGACTATATGCTGACAAGGTTCCAGATTCGGCTAAAAATCTCTGGGAACTGCCCAATGTGTTGCAACAAAAATTTCCAGCAGAGAAATTCATGGTCACCACCAAAATATTATTTTACCCCAATACTAAAATCAGCAACGAAAAAGTGGGTTTGGTTGTAATGGGTTATAGCTTTGCCTCACTTGGATTTAAAACTACCAAATCTGGAATTAGTTTGGTTTACACCACCTGTAAAGACGCTCAAAAAGGAACTAAGGAAATTGAACAAACTCTTGCTGAAAATATAGGTAACCAAATTTGGTTAAGGGTTAAAGTAGGTGCTGGTGGTATTTGTCAATTTAGTTATAGTTGGAATGATAAAGAATATACAACTTTAGCCATGCCATTTCAAGCAGAAGTAAGTAGGTGGATTGGTGCTAAAATAGGACTGTATTGTACCAGAACAGAAAATACCAATGATGCTGGCTACGCCGATGTGGATTGGTTTAGAGTAGAACCCTTACAGCCCTAATTTTATTTAGATTTTAAAGAAGATTCCCGAATCATTAATTCTAGGGGTAATACTTTGTATTCAAACTCAGTAATAGGTCTCTTGCTCTCAATCAATTGTAGTAGGAGTTCAGTAGCCAATTGACCCATCTCAAAAGCAGGTTGTTTTACAACAGATAGAGAAGGTGATAACAAATCCGTTAAGTCAAGATTAGAAAAACCCATAAGGGCTACTTCTTCAGGAACTTTAATGCCTTTTGATTTGAAATAACGTAAACAATTGGTGGTGAGTTTATCTGCAGACGCAACAATGGCATCTGGAATTTGCTCTAAAGAAGTAAACCTATTTAACGCAGCTTCTACTTCTTCATACAACATGCCACCATGTAAGCAGAATTCAGTATAGGATTCTTGATAAGTTAAGCCATGATCTTCTAAGGCCTTTCTATATCCACCTAATCTTTCTTTGGTAATTGACAAGTGTGGCGATCCGGCAAGGTTAGCAATATGCTGGTGGCCATTATCCAATAAATGCTTGGTTGCGTCGTATGCCCCTTTGAAATTATCTACAATGACTTTGTGGGTGTCAATGCTTTCTGCTACGCGGTCAAAAAATACTATGGGAAACCCGCGATCATGCAAATTTTTCAGGTGTGAAAAATCCTCTGTTTCTGCAGAAACAGAAATCAACAATCCGTCAATAGATCTTGAGGCCAAATATTGAAGGTCAATCACTTCCCGGTCATAAGATTCATGACTTTGAGAAATGATAACATTATAGCCTTTGTCATAGGCAATAGACTCTATACCGTTAATGGCTTGAGAAAAAAAGCTATTGGCTATTTCACAAACAATGACTCCAATAGATCTACTCCTTTTTTCTTTTAAACTTAGCGCAATAGGATTTGGCCGATAATTGATTTGCTCGGCATATTCCAGCACTTGTTTTTTAGTAGCGGGACTAATTTCATAACTGTCCCTCAAGGCCCTAGATACCGTTGAGGTAGATAACCCCAAGGCCTTGGCAATGTCTTTAATGGTAACAGCTTCGTATTTCATCCCCTTTAATCTGATTAAATTATTTAGCTAGTCTACACAAATTACATATTTTATTTTTTATCAAGAATATTCATCCCAAAGCTCCAATTTTCAAAATGATACCTATCAAATCAAATTAAATAGGTATTTAATTTTAAACCAATTAATTGATATCGATACCGGGAACGATTGCGTAGATAAAGAATAGCCATTCAAGTTGAACTTTTAAAAACTAAACTACTTTGCTCTACAGATTCAATGGATTAATTGCTTGCCAAAGAATAATTGTCAAAACTGCGCCACCATTCTGTTTGAAAGATTGGATAAATAGTGCAAATGGGTATTATACCTTTAATGAAATTATTCCAAGTTTGCAAGTTGTTTCATAGCATCTAAACTTTTGCCAATTGTTTCAAATCAAACTTGCTGTATGAAAAAAGTACAAATTTTAATCCTATTTATGGGGTTCTTGCTGCAACTAGCAGCACAAACAAAACCCATCAAGGGAAGCGTTGTTGATGAAAGTACGGGTAAACCGCTTTCTGGTGTTTCTGTGGTTGACAAAAAGTCAAAATCCGGAACAAAAACCGATGATTCAGGTAATTTTCAAATAACACTTAAGTCAGATGCTGTTTCAGTTGATTTGGAATTTAGTTATGTTGGTTACAAATCACAAACTATTTCCGCCAATGGGTCTTCAGCCATGTCTATTGTTTTGGCAAAGGAAGTTAAAGCATTAGATGAAGTAATAGTTATTGGTTATGGCGTTTCCTCTAAAAAGGATTTAACTGGTGCAGTAGTTTCAATTAAAGCCGATGAAATTAGAAAAGTTGCAGCTACCAGTGTAATGGAATCATTACAAGGAAAGGTAGCGGGTGTAGACATTGTTAGAACAAGCGGTTCTGCTGGAGCCAATGTAAGTGTAACTGTTCGAGGTAACCGCTCTATTAGAGCAGGAAATGGACCTCTTTATATTGTTGACGGAATCCAATATGATAATTTTCAAGACATCAATACAAATGATATTGAATCAATGGAAGTTTTGAAAGATGGTTCATCTACTGCAATTTATGGATCAAAGGGTGCCAATGGGGTTATCTTGATTACTACAAAAAAAGGAAAAGTTGGTAGACTAACAGTGAATGCAGGTACTTATTATGGTTTTACAGAAGCAGCTGGTTATCCAGTTCCTATGACTGGTCCCCAATTTGCGGAATTAAAAAGGCAAGCATATCGCACAGCTAATCCTGCCTATAATCCAGCAACCGATGAAGCAAAAGTCTTTACAAGTCCCGCTGATTTAGCAGCAGTTCAATCAGGAGCCTCATTTTATTATCCTGGCTTAATGTTGGGTAAGGGTTCTCAACAAGAGCATAGTGTGAATATTGCTAGTGGTACTGAAAAAACAAGGGTCTTTGCTTCTTTTGCCTATTTTAAAGAAGAGGGTCTTTTATACAATGACTATTTGAATAGATATTCCCTACGTTTGAACTTAGAGCAAACCATTACTCAAAGTTTTAAGCTTGGATTTGAAAGTCAATTAGCCCATTATAATGGCAATGCACGTGCAGATGGTGTTTTAAACCAAGGAAATAAAGTATTGCCTTATTATAATCCATATGCTAATGATGGTACCACTTTATTAAAAAATCCTGGTAATGGAGCACAGTTTAATCCATTATTGAATGACGTGCCTGGAGCATATATCAATGACACCAAAACAACTAGAATTCTTTCTACAGCATATGCTGATTGGAAACCTTTTAAGAGTTTGAGTATTCGTTCTAATTTTGGTGTGGTAAATGCCAATTCAAGGAATGGTTTTTTTGAAGACGCTAATACCATTAATAGAGCATTGTCTTCTGGGTCACTTTCCAGAATTACGAATAGCACGCAAGCCAATTTGACTTGGGAAAACATCATTAATTGGAAAGAACAATTTGGGGACCATAGTATTGCTATTACTGGAGTAACCAGTTATTTATCAAATAGGTCAGAAAATAATTCAGCATCAGCAACTGGTCAATTATTGGCAAGTCAAAGTTTTTATGCTTTGCAAAATAACCCTTCCAATATTGCAGTGTCTAGCAATTATGTTGGAAGCAATCTAAATTCTTATGCGTTTCGTTTGAATTATGGTTACAAAGGCAAATATTTAATAACCTTAACAGGAAGAGAGGATGGCGCATCTGTTCTTGCTCCACAGAACCGTTGGTCTTTCTTCCCTTCTGCCGCAGCAGCATGGAGAATTAGTGACGAAGGGTTTATGCAGAATAATCATTTTTTTAATGATTTAAAATTGCGATTAAGTTATGGCGTAGCTGGTAACTCAGCGGTAAGTCCTTATCAAACTCAAAGCGGATTAATTTTAGTTCCTTATTCATTTAATGATATTAGTGCATTGGCTTATGGATTAGACCCTCAGATTGGAAATACTGATTTGAAATGGGAATTAACTGCAACCACTAATATTGGTTTAGATTTTTCTATTCTGAAAAATAGAATTTCTGGTTCAATTGATGTGTATGATTCCAAAACAGATAACCTTTTGTATTTAGTTAAATTGCCTGCTACAACAGGTGGTACTTCTATTCTTGGTAATGTGGGAAAAACAAGAAACACTGGCTTTGAATTGACTTTGAAATCAGAAAATATTAAAACAAATAATTTTTCTTGGACATCGCAGCTAACTTATATGCGTAACAATGAACGAATTGTTGATTTGCCTAATGGTATCAATGACGTAGCTAGCGGATTCTTTATTGGTTCTCCTGTAAGGTCTTTTTATGACTATCGTAAAGTTGGTATCTGGCAAACAGAAGAGGCTTCAACCGCAGCAAGTTTTGGATATAAGACTGGAGATATTAAAGTTGAAGACATAAACGGAGATAAAAAGTTCTCTGCACTTGGCGATAGAACAATAATAGGTTCTGCTGTTCCGCTTTATTCTCTTGGGTTTAATAATGATTTTCGTTTCAAAGATTTTGATTTTAATATCTATTTTTTTGCAAGGGTTGGGCAAACTTTTGTTTCTGATTATGCACTTAAGTTTGAACCAAATGGTATTGAAAATGGAGCAAACGTAAATTATTGGACTCCTGAAAATCCTACAAATGATTATCCAAGACCCAATATCAATATTTCCAAAGCATCAATGCCTTTTGCATCAACCCTTGGATATAGGGACGGTTCTTATTTAAAAATTAGAAATATTACCATTGGATATACTTTGCCATCTTCCATTGCTAGCAAATTCCATGTGGCTAGTCTTAGATGGTATGTAAGTGCCAGAAACTATGTAACATTTTCTAAAGAGAAAGACTATGATCCTGAAGGTGGTGGTTCTTTTGAAAGGCCATTGACAAGATTGATTGTTACCGGTCTTGCACTCACTTTTTGATTATAAACCCCTCTTAAATCTAGACAAATGAAAAATAATATATTCAAATTCATACTTTCTTCTTTTGCCGTGGTAATCTTATTTACTGCCTGTAAAAAGAAGTTAGAGGAATACAATCCTAGCGGTCTTACAGCAAGTACAGTGTACACTAAAGCGGTAGGTTTTGAAACATTGGTAAATGCAGCTTATTCATATAGTAGGTATTGGTACGGGAAAGAAGAAGGATATCAACTTTCAGAAATGGGAACGGATATCTGGACAAGTGGAACTGGTGATGTTTTTCCGCAAGTAAGTCAATACAACAATTTACAAGGTAATAATACCAGTATTCTTGATTTAGAATGGAACAGTTTTTATGCTGCTCTAAATCTTTGCAATACGGGAATTACCAATATTACTGCTGTTTCAGATTATACTGCAACTCAAAAAGCCACAAGGGAAGGAGAACTTAGGTTTTTGCGTGCATTTTATAATTGGCATATTGTAGAAACTTGGGGAGGTGTACAATTGACAACCAAACCTAGTTCGGGAGTAATTACTACGGCAAACAGAACTTCTGTAGATAGTTTTTATACCCAAATCTTTTCCGATTTACAATTTGCAGTAGCTAATTTGCCTCTAACAGCATCAGAATATGGAAGGGCTACTCAGCCAGTAGCAAAAGCTTTCTTAGCAAGAATGTATTTAACCAGAGGCCAAAATGCTCAAGCCATTGCATTGGCAAATGACGTGATTAAAAATTACGGCTATAGCCTTTTGCCGGCTTATTCTGATTTGTGGGATATGGGTAAATTAAAAAACAAAGAAGTGGTTTGGGCGGTAGACTATTCCACTAATTTGGCTCTAAATGACTTAGCTAGTTCTACCTTTCCATCTGGACACTCAAGAGGTTCTAATAATGGACATTTAATGTTCTTAATGGTATATGACCAAGTTAATACCAGCATCTTAATAAGGGATATTCCAAACGGCCGTCCTTTTAATAGGTATATGCCAACTTTGTCTTTTTTAAACCTGTTTGATGACGCTAATGATGGTAGATATGCAGCATCTTTCC
>JBEAPC010000036.1:0-4739 GCA_041164585.1 Bacteroidota bacterium | reverse complement strand
CGCCTTAATCAGGGTCTGTTTAATCATGCGGCAAAAGTACCCCGTTTTGCTTGATTCAGAAATGAATTCATGCAGCATTCAGTGGTATTACCAGAGTTTTTGGTTTAATTCGTGGTTCATAATCTGCCTTGGAATTATCCATTATCATAGTCAATTACAATGTCCGGTTCTTTCTGGAACAGTGTCTGCACAGTGTTTCCAAAGCCATTCAAGGTTTGGAAGCCGAGGTTTGGGTTGTTGATAATGCCAGTACGGATGGCAGTTTGGACTATTTAGAACCGCTTTTTCCTTGGGTGCATTTTTTACCCAATCCAGAAAATACAGGATACGCCAAAGCCAATAATCAGGCATTGACCCATTGCCGGGGGCAATATGTTTTGTTTTTGAACCCAGATACCTTGGTAGCAGAAGACTGTTTTAGGCTTTGTCTGGATTTTATCAAAGCCCAACCAAGCCCAGGTGCCATGGGTATTCGCATGCTGGACGGCTCGGGCAAATTTTTACCAGAAAGCAAGCGGGCATTCCCATCGCCGGTATCGGCACTATACAAACTCACGGGTTTGTCTGCCCTTTTTCCCCGTTCTGCCATTTTTAACCGCTATTCTTTGGGGCATTTGAGCCAACACCAAAACCATGAAGTAGACGTGTTGGCAGGAGCGTTTATGCTATTTCCCAAAGCTGTTTTGGATCAGGTGGGTAGTTTTGACCAACGTTTCTTTATGTATGGAGAAGATATTGACCTTAGTTATCGGGTGCAAAAAGCAGGATTCAAGAATTACTATTTTGCGGGTAGTTCCATTATTCACTTTAAGGGTGAGAGCACCAGAAAGGGTAGTTTGAACTATGTTTTGCTATTTTATAATGCCATGAGGCTCTTTGTTCAAAAGAATTATAGGGGTGGAAGGGCCGGTATTTTTGCCTTTTTTATTCAATTGGCCATTATGATCAGGGGTGCATTTAGCATCTTACATAGAATGATACTGGCTCCCTTGAATCATTTGCTGGGTTCCCAAGTTAAACATCGCCAAAGTCAAATCAGCATTCTTGCTGAGGAAGGGATGGGTAATTCAGCCCTCAACATCTTAAACAATACTGGGCTTGGCGTCAGCAATACCCTAACTTACTCACCTGAAGACAGGCAAGTCTTAAAGAACATAGCAGGTGACCAAGTCATTTTGTTTGCCGAAGGAGGGTCATTGACTTGGAAACAAATCATTGCCCTAACAGCTGATTTTGCGGATGATGGGGTTGAATATTGGTTTCATGCGGCCCAAAGCGGGTCCATTATTGGCAGTGATTCTAAAGAAACCAGTGGAAAGGCAGTTGCACCAAATCAGCCAGCCACCACTTAACCGCCAAAGACTCCGCTTAATCAGGTGCTAATCGTGTTTTTTAATGCATTTGCTTTAGCTTCGTATTTCTTTAGCAAAACGGTTTCTAACGATGGCTATTCTTGATATTAAGCTCCCAAATTCTATTCTCAAGGCCCTGCGTCTGCCCCAGAACAATCCTAGGAGGCAGCAATTAAAGGTGTTGAGAAAAATGCTGAGGAAGGCAAGATTCACAGAATTTGGCCAAACCTTTCGTTTTGATGAGATTCTGTTGAGCAAACACCCCGGAAAGAAATTTCAAGAACTAGTACCTACTTATAATTACAACAAGATTTACAAAGAATGGTGGCATAAGACCTTAGAAGGGAAGTCTGATGTTTGCTGGCCTGGTAAGATCAAGTACTATGCCCTGAGTAGTGGTACCAGTGAGTCTGCTAGTAAATTCTTACCCATTACCAATGATTTGCTTCGTGGTAACAAGTTGGCCATGATCAAGCACTTGCTCACTTTGCGCAACTATGAAGACATTCCATTAGGCGCTTTGGGACGCGGTTGGTTAACCCTTGGTGGCAGCACTGATTTACAAAAAGGTCCCGGTTATTATTCTGGTGACCTGAGTGGGATTACCCAAATGAAAGCCCCATTCTGGTTCCAACCCTTTTACAAACCGGGTAAGAAAATTGCCAAGGAAAAAGACTGGAACAAGAAACTAGAAGAGATTGTAGAAAAAGCCCCTGAATGGGATATTGCCTTTTTAGTGGGTGTGCCTGCATGGATTCAGATGTGTATGGAAATGGTGATTGAGCGTTACAAGCTCAACAATATTCATGAGATGTGGCCCAACTTGGCATTTTTTGTACACGGAGGCGTGAGTTTTGAACCTTATAAAAAAGGATTTGAGAAACTGTTAGGCAAGCCCATCACTTATATTGAAACCTATTTGGCCAGCGAGGGCTTTATTGCTTATCAAGACCGTCAATTTGCAGAGGGCATGAAACTGGTTACCAGTGAGCATATCTTCTTTGAATTTGTGCCTTTTGATGACGTGAATTTTGACGCCAATGGCGATATGAAAGAGTTTCCTGAAGCACTCATGATACATGAAGTAGAAGAAGGAAAAGACTATGCTCTTTTGATTAGCACCACGGCTGGAACATGGCGTTACCTGATTGGAGACACAGTGAGATTTGTAGACAAAGACCGATGTGAGATTATTATCACCGGACGTACCAAACATTTCTTGAGTTTGGTGGGTGAGCACCTGAGCGTAGACAATATGAACAAAGCCATTCAATTGGCTAGTGATGAATTGAATATTAGTATCCCAGAATTTACGGTAGCGGGTGTGCCATTTGGCAATTTCTTTGCGCACCATTGGTATGTTGCTTGTAATGACCAAGTAGACGCAAAGGACCTGGCCAAAAGAATTGACCAACACCTTTGCGATCTCAATGATGACTATGCCGTAGAACGCAGAAGTGCTTTGAAAGACGTAATACTAGACGTGTTAACAGAAAAGGATTTTATGAATTTTATGACGGCCAAGGGAAAGATTGGTGGTCAACACAAATTTCCAAGGGTGCTCAAGGGAGGATTGTTGCAAGACTGGCAGCGGTTTCTGAAAGGCGAACCCATTGAACCCTAAGGTTTGAATTTTCAATTAAGCGCATGATTGCAGCAATTATCAAGGGACTAGGTTTGGGTGTGCTACTGGCTATTTCAGTAGGGCCCGTGATATTTGCCATTCTCAAACAGAGTATCAACAACGGACACAAAGCGGGTTATATTTTTGTGGCCGGTGTTTCTTCTAGTGATATTGCTTTATTACTCATCTGCAATTTATTTACATCACTATTTCAATCGGCCTTGGCCCACCAAACCCTGATTGCGGTTTCTGGAAGTATCTTTTTAATTGCTGTAGGCATTTATACTTTCTTTTTTAAAAAAGTGGCGGTAGATGATGATAATAATCTCAAGGAAAAAGTATTTCGCAAGCGCGATTGGGTAGCTATTTATCTCTCTGGCTTTTTTATGAATATGCTCAATCCCGGGGTCTTTATTTTCTGGTTTGTTTGGTCGGCGGCCATTTTAGCGGATTCGGTTTCTTATGCCAATCCCATCCAATACCGGGCCGTGGTATTTGGCACTTGTTTGGTCTTTGTCCTGCTCACCGATATTTTAAAAGTGATGCTGGCAGGGCGTTTGAGACCAAAAATGACCCCCAGAAACCTGCACCATATTAACCAATTGTCCGGTTTAATCCTCATTGGCTTTGGTATTGCCCTATGTTGGGGCGTACTCCAATTTGGAGACCGTTTAAAATAGGTTTAACGATATTTTTAGGAAGGCCAATCCATATTCAAAGTATCTTACCGCCAATGAAACTCAGCTGCTTCCTTTTTTGTTGTTGTTTATCGGCGAAGCTGTTTGCACAAAACGACCTTCTCTTACTCAAAGACAAAACTCAGACCCTTCAAACCTGGACCAATGGTTCCTATATTCAATTCCAGTTTAGTAGCAAACAATGGATAGAAGGCATTGTGAAAATGGTGAGAAATGATTCTATTACCATTGACCAAATTCAACTTAGACAGGTGGGCAATCAATTTGGGTTTGCCAGCACCGACACCGCACATTTTGGTCTACTCAAATTGCATGTAAATGAAATCTATGGCATGCCCAAAAGGAAATCTGGTAATATCATCAGCAGTGGGGCACTCTTTCAATTAGGTGGTGGTGCCTATATCTTACTCAATGTTACTAATAGCTTGATCAAGGGAGAAGCCATTTTTGGAGCACAGAATCTAACAGGTCTTGGGATTGCCGGAGGATTTTTTATCTTAGGCAAGATTTTACAATCTACACACAAGACTTATTTAAAAATGGGAAGCCGATATAAAATGATCACCATTCAACTAGGCACCAATCCATAGATTCACATGCTCAAAAAAATCTGGCGTTTTACCAAGAAAGCAATGCTTTGGATGTTTGTCTCATCCTTATTGTATGTAATCATTTGCAAGTGGGTCATGCCGCCAGTAACCATTACCCAAATCAGCAATGCATTTGGCTATGGTTTAAAAAGAGATTATGTGTCCGGATCAGCGCTTTCTTATAATGCTAAACTGGCGGCCATTGCAAGTGAGGACCAGGCTTTTCCAGATCATACCGGCTTTGACTGGGACGCCATTGAGAAAAGTTTGAAACCCAAAAAGAAAGGAAAAAAACGCAAACTCCCACTAGGTGCAGGAACAAGTACCATTACCCAACAGGTAGCTAAAAATGTATTCCTTTGGCAGGGTGGTGGTGTATTTAAATATATCCGCAAAGTACCTGAAGCTTATTTTACCCTACTCATTGAATTGATCTGGGGAAAAGAACGCATCTTAGACGTCTACCTCAATGTGA
>JBEAPC010000035.1:0-2602 GCA_041164585.1 Bacteroidota bacterium | reverse complement strand
TTTTTGAATAGCCTTTTGAAAGGGATAGAAAAAGGGTTTGAAAGCAGCAGCATCAGCAGTTACTTTTTGCCAAAGATCAGTTCCATATGTTTTTCTACCATAAGCTACCATCAAGTATCCTAAGGAATAATGATTGGGCGTATAAAACCTGAATGATCCATTGCGTAACTGTTGGTAATTGTATTTTTTTTGTTCCAAAAACAAGCTTTGATAAGCGGCTTGAAACAGGGGTAATCTTCCCCTACCCTGTTGGGCAAAAAGGGTTTCATTATAAACCGCATCGCCTTCAAAAAACCAGTCTGGAATTGCAGCAGCATTGGCCAAAGCTTGACCTTGTTCACCTAAAACAATTGAAGCAAAGCCAGAAAATCCTTTATTAAAATTGTTGTACTGCTGTATATGCCTGTATTCATGAATAGCTAGGTTTTTATTCCAGTCAACGGCACCTAGCGTAAAGGGATCCTGCGGAGCTGTATTATAAAATTCTGACCGCCTTGGCGCCAGTGCTACATAAGCATTAGAAAATGTGTTTTCATTTTGAAACACAATACTCATTTTCCTTGTTTGGCTACCAAGACTAACTTTATTATTTCTTTGCAAATCATGAATCCAACCAGCTACTGCTTGTGCTTTTTGGTCCATCCCAACAGGATAAATAATCCTAACCGTATCCGTATTAATTTGCCGCCATTTGGTGTTGCTAGGATTTCCACCAAATTCTTGACCTTGAGCAGTAACAAAAAAGAGCACCAAGATGAAACAATATATAGACCTCATTTGAATTTGCATTAGACCCTGAAAATACAACAAAGACTGTTTGATCACCAGCATTTATCACTATTCCGCCCAACTCATGGTATAGCCTTTGTTTTCAATAGCCAAGGCTTCTACCGTTAGTTGTAAAGGATGAAAAGTATCTACCATTACGGCCAACTCCTTGGTGTCTTTTTTCCCAATGCTTTTCTCAACCGCACCAGGATGAGGTCCGTGAGGGATTCCTGCAGGGTGTAAGGTGATCATACCACGGGTAACGTGTTTTCTGCTCATAAAATCACCATCAACATAATAGAGCAGTTCATCACTGTCAATATTACTATGGTTATAGGGTGCCGGAATGGCATCTGGATGATAATCATATAGCCTAGGGCAGAAACTACATACCACAAAATTATGTGCTTCAAAAGTTTGGTGAACAGGTGGTGGTTGGTGCACCCTACCGGTGATGGGTTCAAAATCATGGATACTAAAAGCATAGGGATAACAACATCCATCCCAACCCACAACGTCAAAGGGATGGTGTCCATAGTGCAATCCATAGAGCACCCCTTTTTTCTTTGTCTTGATCAAGAAATCGCCATGTTCATCTTTGGTGACCAAGTTTTTTGGACCACGAATATCGCGTTCGCAAAATGGTGCGTGTTCCAATAATTGTCCCGCATTACTGGTATATCTTTTGGGATACCTGATAGGGCTAAAACTTTCTACCAAGAATAAACGATTATGGGTATCCTGAAAACTAATTTGATAAATGGTTCCTCTTGGAATCACTAGATAATCGCCGTAGGCAAAATCAATAGTTCCATATTGGGTGTGTAAAACGCCAGACCCCTCATGCACAAAAATCATTTCATCGGCGTCTGCATTCTTGAAAAAATAATCTGTCAAACTTTGTTGGGGTGCAGCCAAAGAAATCTGGCAATCATTGTTGACAAGTATGGTTTTCCTACTCTTTAAATAATCTTGTTCTGGCTGAATTTGAAAACCCTCAAAGCTTCTGTGTTGCAGCATGTATTCTTCTGCAATCTTGGGTTTTACTACAATGGGTTCATCCGTTGCAATAATTTCGGTTGGTGCATGGTGGTGGTACAATAGGGAGTAATCATTGCTAAACCCTTCAGTAGAAAACAATTGTTCAGAATATAATCCACCATCCGCTTTGCGGAACTGAGTATGTCTTTTATGGGGTATTTGACCCAAACTTTGATAGTGTGGCATAGAAATGGTTAGACCGTAAAATTAATACTTGCTATATTCATTTTAAGAATCAATTTTCATGACTAGGATTGGACTCATTTCTGACACCCATGGTTTTTTAGACCCTGCCGTTTTCAAACACTTTAAAGACTGTGATGAAGTATGGCATGCAGGGGATTTTGGCAATATTGCCCTAGCCGATGAAATTAAAGCTAATAAGCCTTTGAGAGGTGTTTGGGGTAATATTGATGGTTATGATATTAGAAGCGAATTCCCTGAAATGCTGGCATGGAAATGCGAGGATGTAACGGTTTTAATGCTCCATATTGGCGGCTATCCTCCCAAATACAATCCCCAAGCAAAAAAGCTATTGACAGACTACCAACCACAACTATTTATTAGTGGGCATTCCCATATTCTAAAAGTGATGTATGACCCTGCTAGACTTTGTCTGCACATGAATCCTGGGGCTGCTGGGCATCACGGTTGGCACAAAGAAAGAACCATCATCCGTTTTACCATTGACGGAAGAGAGATCAAAGACTGTGACGTAATTGAACTTGGAAAAAGAGGCGGTTTGTTTTAATTACATGCCAGGAAACCAAGGGCGAGCAATGGCTTCTCTAAA
>JBEAPC010000034.1:0-3194 GCA_041164585.1 Bacteroidota bacterium | reverse complement strand
AAACTGGATTATCAATTAAATGAATAATTCAGTTTTAATACTTGAATCAGCAATCATTTAAAGAATTATTCCTTCATATAAAAACATCCAACTGATACCGATCTCAATAAAATATTTTCAGTCTCAAGTATGATTAAACCCAAAGCTAAAATTGAACCTACTAACAATCCTTTGCTTCTGCACACTGAACTTAGTTTTTGAGAAAAAATATTTTAGCCCATTTTTATACTAGAACAAGTATAATTCAAGGGGTTCTATTTTATACTAGAACGTGTATAGTTTTTGATTTGAAATTATACTAGAACAAGTATAAAATTTTGACCCCATTTTTATACTAGAACGAGTATAAAAAACGACCCTTTTTTAAAAGTCCAAAAAGTAACTACGGTCTTGCAAATTTATCGGAGGTCCAGCGGCGGCAGGGCAGCGGCTGGTGTAGATTTCATGGGGTTCTCTGTAGGGTAGAGATGATTAATGCACAGACCCGGTACTCTAATGTAGATCTCTCAAGGATTCTTTTATTTTTGACCTAACAACAATCCAGCATTTGCTTGATCATCAACCACCGGTGCTTCTACCCGAGTAACAATCGATGTTAGGTTTTCGCGATTGCGCTCAAGGCCCTTGCCGTATAATTTATCATAGTACTGTAAGAGCACTCTGAAAGAGGAGCGAACATCGTCTTCTACCAAACTGTTGATAGCAGTTTTGGTTTCTAAGCCGCCTAGTTTTTTCTTAATGCGAATAATGGCATTGATCAATTGTTCTTTTGGAAACTTGCCGTAATGGATACAGATATAATCCAGTCTTGATTCAAAAGGAATATCCAAAAAGAAGACCTTTTTCTGCCGCATTTTTTGATACAAAACCGTTGGAATATTCACCGTTCCAATGCGCTGACTCTCGTCTTCCATCCAAATACATCTTAGTGAGGGATTTGTAATGGTCGCAATTGATTCTGGGTTGAGATTTGTGATATCCGTTAGAGGGTTGGTTTCTGATGTTGTATTTGAATCGGCAATAGGTTCGGAGTGAGTTGAACTTATATTGGCTAACGCCTGCGCCAATTTGTTTTCAAACATTTCCTGTGATGGTTGTGCAGGCAATCCCATATTCCCAAATGCAGATCCCTTGTGTCCGGCAAGTCCTTCTAAGTCTATCACACATTCTGACTTTTTGGCTAACGCTTTCAATACTTCAGTTTTACCCGAGCCAGTGTATCCGCCTAAAATTTGTATAGGATAATCTTTTTCAAATTGCTCCAACACCCAACCCCTATATGTTTTGTAACCACCTTGCAAAGTGTAAACTTGGTATCCATACAAATCCAACAACCAGGCCACACCGGCACTTCGCATGCCTCCGCGCCAACAATGAACTAATACGGTCCGGGGGGAAAAGGGAGATTCGGTGCTTGAATTTGTTAGGGGATTTTGATAAAGATTAGATTTTGAGTGAGAATCTTGTGTTGAATTTGTGTTAGTGGGTTGGGTTGAATTGGAAGACTTTAAAGATCCTTTTGATGTTGGATTAACTGTATTTTCTTGAAGTCCTTTGAAAAGAGCTTCAACGGTCTCCACCATTTCTACCATTTTCACCCCAAAATATTTCAGACCAATCTTAATGGCTATTTGTTTGCTTTCTTGCTTATAAGACGTGCCCACTACTTTTCTTTCTTCATCGCTAAACAAGGGTAAACTTTGGGCGCCTGGAATATGCGCGTGCAGGTATTCACCCGGGCTACGCACATCTAATACGGGATGTGTTTTAGCCAGTGTTAAAAATTCTGCAAGACCTACTCTTTTTACTGCCATGGTCACAAATGTAAGTCTAGTTTATTGTAACTTTTCAGCATGAAGCGATTATTGATTATCCGCCATGCCAAGAGTAGTTGGAACAACAATTTACTGGGTGATTTTGACCGTCCGTTGAATGAGCGTGGGGAGCGCGATGCTCCTGAAATGGCACACAGAATTCTTGAAAAGGGGATTAAGCTTGACGCCATTGTTTCAAGTACGGCTAGAAGGGCTTTTAGTACGGCGGAGCATTTTGCCAAATCGCAGGAAATCAAAAAAACAGCCATACTTAGTTTTGATAAACTCTATCATGCGCCTGCTCATGTGTTTTATGAAGTAATTCAAGAACTAGATGACAAACTTAATACGGTTGCTATTTTCTCTCACAATCCCGGCATCACTGATTTTGTGAATGGGCTAACCGATACCCGCATTGACGACATGCCCACTTGCGGCATATACGCCATTAATATTCCCATCAAACATTGGACAGAGTTTGAAGAAGTAGACAAACTGTTCTGGTTCTTTGACTGTCCGAAAAAAGGGTAGAGGGAATGGATTGTAGTAGTGTGAATGAGTAGTGGGGTAAGGGTTGTCTGAACGGTTATATTTGTGGGTAGTGTGAAAGGGTTGTGTGAATGGTTTGGGTTGTAGTAGTGTGAATGAGTAGTGGGATGCTTTAGTCTTCTACTACAGCCTCAGGAACGGTTCTTTTATAATTGGCCAGAAAGACGCCGGTAAAAATGCAGAGGGCCGCAACAAATTTGATCCAACTAAAATGTTCGCCTGCAAATAGAATAGCAATAATAGCTGCAAAGATGGGTTGGGTATAGATATAGGTGCCGGTGGCCGATGGTCCAATCACAGAGATTCCGTAAACATTAAACAGATAGGCCAAACAGGTGGCACCAATAGCAATAAACGCTAGTGCTACCCAGTGTCCAAATGCAAAAGCACCCCAATCAGTAGCAACAAAATCGCCCAGCGTAAAAGGCAAAATCAGGACAGTGCCAAAAGTAAAGACCCAACGCAAAACATGAATGGCGGAATACTTGGCCATCAGGGGGCGCACCATCACCAAATAAAAGGCATAAGAAATGGCGTTGATCATGACCATCACATCGCCTAGAATAATATTACTGCCAACAGCTGTTTGTTGTTCCTTGGTGAGGATTAATAAGAGTGATCCACCTACGCCAAATAGCAATCCCAGAATTTTCAACCAGCTCAACATTTCTTTGATCAGCCAGGCGGCAATAAACGTAATAAAAATAGGAGTACAAAGTGAGAGCAGTGAACTATGAATGGGTGTGGTGAGTGACACGCCTTTGATAAACATCAATTGGTTAATCAGTGCTCCTGTAGCAGCGCAGGCAAAGAATCGAGGAATATCTTTTC
>JBEAPC010000033.1:0-4735 GCA_041164585.1 Bacteroidota bacterium | reverse complement strand
GAGCACTCAATATGCCAACCCGGGAAACCCTCTCCCCATGGGCTTTGCCAGCGCATGATATGTTCTGGAGGCACTGCTTTCCAAAGTGCAAAATCATTTCTATTTCTTTTTTCGTCTTGGTTCTCTAGTTCTCTGGTGGTATCTAATTGCTCGTCAATATTTCTACCACTCAGCATGCCATATGGCTTGCCAACCTTAGAAAAATCAGTATTGTATTTTTCAACGTTGAAGTAAACAGAACCATTGACTTCATAGGCATATCCATCAGCGATAATTTTCTTAATCATCTCTATCTGCTCAACAATATGTCCGGTAGCAGTGGGTTCAATACTTGGAGGTAGATTATTAAATTGACTCATGGCCCAATGATAGAGATTGGTGTATTTCTGCACCAGCTCCATGGGTTCCAGTTTTTCTAAAATGGCTTTGCTGCTGATCTTGTCTTCTGCAGCTCTTCCCTCTTCTTCAAAGTGACCAGCATCGGTAATATTGCGTACATAACGCACTTTATAACCCAAGTGCATCAGGTATCTATAGACAATATCAAAAGTGATAAAGGGACGCGCATGACCCAAATGACTTTCACCGCTTACCGTTGGTCCGCAAACATACATTCCCACATAGGGCGGGTTAATGGGGTTAAAGTCTTCTTTTTGCCTGCTAAGTGAATTATATACTTTGAGTGACATGTTTGGTACTTGAAAAGATTGGAAAATGGTTGGGCTGTCTGCAATAAAATAGGGGCTGAATTATCAGCAGCAACAACAACAGCGGGTATGACTCAGGAAAAACATGGACTGCAAGATACGGGATTTTATTTTTTCAGACGCAGATCTGTGACTAGCATCACGTGGTCTGAAAGGTCTTCGTCTACCATATCAAACTGGCGAACAGAGAAATGGTTATCTACTAGAATATAGTCAATGCGTAATGTGGGAGCCAGCGAAACAAAGGTTCGGCCAATACCAAAGTCTTTTTTAAGAAAGGCGTCCTGCCAGTCTCCCTTGATATTAAAATAGGTATAGGAATTGGGCACATCATTAAAATCACCGCAAACAATACTAGGAAAAGGGCTTTTGTCTCTGGCTTCCCGCACTAGGTCTGACTGAATGCCCCTTCTTGAAAAAGCCAGTTTCATTTTTCTAAAAAGATTCTTAGAAGCACTAACGGTTTCCTCATCCTGATCTCTGATCTTCTCAATATCCGCATAGTCATTTTTCTGAAACTTAAAAGACTGCAAATGAGTAGTGAAGATTCGAATGGTGTCATCACCTTTTTTAATATCGGCGTGAATCAGGCTTTCTGCAACGGGATAAGCCACCCTTCCGGTATCAATAATGGGATATTTAGAAAAGATGATACTGCCACTCAAGTAATCGCCCTTGTTGCGCAGATAGTCTTTTGAAAAATAATGATAAGGGTGGGTTTCACTAAATAAGGCAATATTGTCTACACTGTTCAAACTGGTATTGAATTCTTGCAGACAAATGATATCTGGTTGGAGTTTTAAAATGCTTTCTGCTACATCTGTCCTGATCAGTCTTCTGGTTTCTTTGTTCTGAGTTAGTCCATTAAAACTTTGAACATTCCAATCAATCACACGCATATTTAGTTCGTGCTTTTTCTTGGTGAATCCAGACCCAGCATGCCAAGCAAACACCACTTCTAATTGTTGCCAACCCAAACAGAGACTTAAAAAAGGTAACCAAGCAACCACAGGTTTTACAATCAACCAGAAGATCAAGGCAAAGAATAAGAGTAATACCAAGTATGGCACAATCAAACCCGTGAACCCATTCAACCACCAGTTTGCAGGATTTACATACGGAGATAAGCAAGCTACTAGAAACAAGAGAACTAGTAACAAAGTAATAGAAAGACAGAGGGTTTTAAACGCGCGGCGAAAAACGTTTTTTGCCATGCCCACAAATTACAAAAAATCAGGGTTTTATTTGAATATCTGTGATAATGGGCAAGTGATCGCTCTCATGAATGCGGGGTGTCTTTACCTGTTTGGTAGCAATATTCTTGCTAGTCAATAGTACATCAATGCGCAAAGTTGGAGAAAGACTGTCATAGGTTCTTCCAAAACCAAAACCTTTTTCCAAAAAAGCATCGTTCAACCCCTTGCTTAAATGCTGGTAAACAAAACTGGAAGGAACTGAATTTAAATCGGCAGTAAACAAAAAGGGAAGTTTAGCGCTGTCTAAACTGCGTTTCACCATTTGCGCTTGTTGTACATGCAATCGGTCAAAAAAAGCCATGCGATAGAGCTTGTCTTTTTTCATCAAGATCTCTTTGTTTCTGTCTAAAAACTTGAGTTGGTTTACATGGGTTTCCTCCATTACTTCTACGTGAATATTCATAGAAGCCAAATGGGTATTATAGACACGCAAAACTTGATTGGGAGTTTGAATATCTGCGTACTGTAAAGACTCCGTTAGATTGATATTGGTATATGGAACCGATTGACGGTTTAAAAAAGGCCAACGAGAAAAAATGATCACACCGTAATTGGCATCGGCCTCGCTAAAAAAATGATAGGGAAGACCAGTGAAAGATTTGATGGAATCAATGGTGGGTCCAAACTTTCCCCAGTGTAATTCAGAAAAATCTTGTAAGCAAATGATATCAGGTTTTTGCGCTTGCATAAACTGAATCATGTCTAAGGCCTTGGGGTCTTTGTCTGTGGAATTAGTATTAAAATTATTCACGTTCCAAGACAATACCCTTATAGAACCAGAATCCTTATTGGCCTGAAAATCCTTACCAGGATGAAAAGCAAAAACACTGATGATGTTTTGATAACCTAGTGCCAAACAAATTACAAACACCGGGCTGTATTTTCTGAACCAAATAATAGCAATAATGGTCCAACACAACATGGCTACCAATAGAATTGGAAAGAAGAGTGCTGCAAAACTTAAGTAATGCCAGTCAATAGGACTAATATAGGGTGTAAGGCAGGAATAGAGATAAACCAATGTGCAAACAATTCCTCCTATAAATACTAGGGATTTGAATATGGTGCGAATTCTGCTCATAGAAGGTCTTCCTTACTAGCCCTTTTTAAAAAAGCTTTTTCCTCATCGGTCAAGAACTGGTAACCTTGTTGGTTAATCTTGTCTAAGATTTCATCCAGTTTTTGTTGAGTAAGGTTGCTTGTTTTTTCAAAAGGTTTTTTTCCTGTTTGATAAAAATGTTTGTCTGCGCTCTTGGTATTGCGGTGTTTTTTTTCTGGACTAAATAAATCGTCTAACCACTCCCATAAATGGGTCATCCATGCACCCCAGTCAGAACCCCTGCGCAATTGTCTAATATACAAAAATCCCATGGCACCGCCGCAAAGATGTGCTGCACCAATACCAGCATTGCTGGAAGCAAGGGTAGCAAAATCAATAGCCACAAAAATGACCATCAGTACCCAAAGTGGAATGCCTCCATTAATCAGTGGGAAGATTCTATAATCTGGCGCCAAGGTAGTGGTTGCAACAGCAACAGCCATTACAGCGGCACCAGCTCCCATCATGGGTTCAATAGTTTGAAGATGGTTGGCTAAAACGGGAAATAGGTTCACGGTTAAAAAGAAGATCAATCCTCCCACAAAACCACCATAGAGATAAATAGGAATCAATTTGTTATTACCGGTGAGATCTTGCAAAATATAGCCAAAACACCAGAGCCAGAGTAGGGAACTAATTAAACCCCAGATGCTACCATGGGTAAACATATGGGTAAAGAGTACCCAGGGTCTAGTGGCTAGTTTTTCTCCCATCCCCGGAAGGGTAAACCAATTCTGTATTTGTGTATAAAAGAATTCTATTGGAATCTCAGAGAGATAATAAATGATCTTGATAAAAGTAAGAAAGACAAAAACCAAGAGGTTAATGGCCACCAAGTATACCAAGGCATTATTGTCCTGTCCTAGGAGAATTCCCCGATTGGTTTTATACGTGTTTTCTGCCATAATTGAAGATTGTGAACCGTACTGGTATCAATAAAACGTTTTTCTGTTCTTTTTGTTCCAAGTCATGACAATCAGTAATCCTACAATGGCTCCACCAACGTGTGCCCATCTTGCTACATTGTCACCTCCACTGTTCTGAACAGCATAGTATAATTCATAGGCAAAATACCCAATCCCTAACCATTTGGCCTTTACAGGCACCAAAAAATACAGGTAGATATAAGTGTTGGGAAACAAGTAAACAAAGGCTGCTAACAAACCAAAAACCGCTCCACTGGCACCAATAGTAGCCGTGTTTAGGTTGGCTTCATAATAGGATTGAATCCAAGTCATGAGGGTATTGGTTGCTTGTACATCAGTGGGATTGGCAATTACTTGGTTAGCCAATTCCAGTTGATTACCCAGTACACCAGGGTTATGGTCATTGAAAGCGTGGAGTGCTTTTGCAAATCCAACACCGGATCCCTGGGCTTGCACCAAGGCTGCCCAATCGGCCATGAGTGGAATTACTTCATAACTTAAGAAGAGCAAGTGCATCAGGGCCGCACCCAAACCGCAAATAATATAAAACAAAAGGAATCTAGTAGGTCCCCAAAGGTTTTCTAATACAGAACCAAACATCCAAACGGCAAACATATTTCCGAAAATATGCCAGAAGTCTCCGTGCAGAAACATATGGGTAACTAGTTGCCAAGGGCGAAACAAACTACTCTGCCAAGCGTGTAGGGCCAAGATATTGTCTAAGGAAAAACCTGCGGATGACTTGAA
>JBEAPC010000032.1:0-4096 GCA_041164585.1 Bacteroidota bacterium | reverse complement strand
CTTTCATGGGAAGCTTACAGATACCTTCATAGGCGTGTTCAAAATCTCTTTGAATATCGGCTTCAATAGCGGCTTTGTCTGCTTCTTTAAAATTGCTAAAATCACAACCAGGAAAATATACTCGGTCTAAGCCTTCATAGTCTGCGCGCAGGTCACGCAAGAAATTGACTTTTTGAAAAGCCGCACCCAAGCTTCTTGCATAGGGTTTGAGTTGTTCATATTGTTGAGCATCTCCTGAACAGAAAATATACAAACACATCAAGCCTACAACTTCGGCACTGCCATAAATATATTCTTCATAACCAGCCCTATCATACTGACGTTTGCCCAAATCCAATTCCATGCTATACATAAATGCTTCAATCAACGCATGGTCAATCTTGTATTCATTAACAGTAATCTGAAAACTGTGTAGAATGGGATTCATACTCACACCACGGTCAATGGCTTGATAAGTGGCTTGCTTAAACTCTGCCAATAACATTGCCTTGTCGTGACTGTGAAAACTATCCACAATCTCGTCTGCAAACCGCACAAACCCATAGATATTAAAGATGGGTGTGCGCAGGTCTTTGTGCAATAGTTTAATGGCCGAAGAAAAGCTGGTGCTATATTTCTCGGTAGTTATTCTGCTGCAATCCTGACTCACTTCATGAAACAGGTTCATCATGTATTTTCAATTTGTAATGAAGGTTGAATATAAACTAAACAATGAATTAGTCAAAAGGTTGTGGATTTATCTTGCAAAAGACTTCAACACTTCTGCCGCTACCACTTCTCCACTGATCAAGCTGGGAGGCACTCCTGGACCAGGTACGGTTAACTGACCAGTATAAAATAAGTTTTTGACTTTCTTGCTTTTACAAGATGGTTTTAGAATGGCCGTTTGCATTAATGTGTTGGCCAACCCATAGGCATTGCCTTTAAAAGAATGATAGTCTTGTACAAAATCACTATGAGCATACGAACGTTTGTAAACAATACTATCCTTAATAGATTGCCCCAAATGTTTTTCCATCCGCTCAATGATCATGTCAAAATATTTGTCTCTCAATGCCTCATCATCACCTTTCAACCCTGCAGCCACAGGAATCAACAAGAATAGGTTTTCACCTCCAACTGGTGCGGAGCCAGGGTCGGTAACCGATACGGCACTAACATAAAATAGCGGATTAGTTGGCCATTCCTTGCTGGTATAAATTTCTCTGCCATGCACCATGAAATCCGTATCAAAAAACAGAGAATGGTGTTGAATACCTTCTAGATTTTTGTTCAGTCCCACATAATACAACAAACAACTTGGTGCCATGACCCTAGCATCCCAATAAGCATCGGTATAAGAACGATATTGTTTTGGAAGTAAGGCGGTTTCAATATGGTGATAGTCAGCTCCACCCACCACTACATCAGCGGTATAATGCTTGTGCATGACCACGCCCTGAACAGTTGCATTGGTTTGCACATGGTGAATACTATTGTTGTGTATAGACAGATGACTAACTTCTTCTTCAAAATGAAATTTCACACCCAGCTCCACCGCCAGTTCAAACATGGCGTCAACAATTTGATACATGCCTTTCTCTGGATACCAGGTTCCACCTTTAATGTCGGCATAGTTCATCAAACTATAAAGAGCAGGTGTATCTTCAGGTAGTGCACCTAAAAACAGTACTGGAAATTCCATCAACTCTTTTAACTTGGGATTGCTGAAATGCTTGGCCACATGGGTTTTGATAGAATTGAATACGTCTAACCTAAATAAACCACTGATCAAATCTTTGTCCAAAAATTCGGTGAGTGATTGCCCCGGCTTGAAGACTAATTTGTTTACACCCACTTGGTATTTGTAAGCGGCTTCATATAAAAAACTTTCTAATTTTTCACCGCTACCAGGTTCAATGCTTTCAAATAATTGTTTAAAGGATTCAAAGTCTGCAGGAATATCTACTGGACCATCGTTCCAATAAATCCTATAAGAAGGGTCAAGTCTTTCTAACTTATAATAGTCAGATACATTTTTTCCAAACTGTTTGAAATAGCGTTCAAACACATCTGGCATCCAGTACCAACTTGGACCCATATCAAATGTAAAACCCTCTGCTTTGAATTGTCTTGCCCTACCACCGGGTTGGTTGTGTTTCTCCAATACGGTAACGTCATGACCAGCTTTGGCCAAGAATGATGCCGCGGACAAACCCGCAAAGCCAGCACCGATGACTATGATTTTTTTTTCCAAGAAGTTGAGACTAGTTACTGTTAAGTTACGTCTAATTAGTGACGTTCTATTTGAGATTTCAAGAGTTTTCTAGCAAAGTGAATCCGGCTCTTGATGGTACCCAATGGTTCGTGTAACATGTCTGCAATTTCATGGTATTTAAACCCATCAAAATACAATAAGAAGGGGTTGCGGAAGATCTCAGGTAATTGGTGAATGGCTTCCTGCACTTCTTTCATGTTCAACTTGGCAATGGCCTCATTTGACACGGCACCTTGGTTGGTGTCTAGCAAAAAGTCATTGGTACTATTGTCAAATATGGTTTGTTGCTTAGACTTACGGCGATAGTTATTGATAAAAATATTGCGCATGATGGTATACATCCACGCTTTGATATTGGTACCAATATGGTATTTCTCTTTATTGGCTAGGGCCCTAAACAAAGTTTCCTGAACCAAATCCTTAGCCGCTTCATTGTCCCTGGTTAGGGTAAAGGCAAAAGGACGGAGAAATTCCGTATTCTTCAACAACATTTGATCAAAATCTGCGCTTGCCATATAATTTGTTTAACTAAGTACGAAGTAAAGCTAAACAAAGATTTTGAAAATCCTAACTTTTTTGTTTAATATTTACTGTTAAAAAGTAAAACAAAGATTTTCAGGGCGGTTAATAAGCAAATAAATAATCATATGAATGATTTTGCTTAAAAATGCAATAAAAGAGAAACTTGTCTTGATTTAATCAATCATTCCAATATAATCCATCACTTCAGAAAGTGTTTTCTTGAACTGGGTATTATTTGGGGCTTTCTTTTTATAAGCCTGGGTAATTTGACCAGAGATCACTAAAGGAATTTCTGGCACTTTAGCTTGCATATTGTTGAGGAATTTCTCAAAATTGAAGTGGTTGGCTACAGAAGTTAGATGGGTAAAAATGGCGTCTGGCTTTTTTAGTTTGGCCACATAGTCCATGTCTTTAACGGGTACATTACTACCCAAATAAATCACTTTTACACCCCTTCTTTTCATCAGATAATAGACAAATAGCAAACCTAATTCATGATGTTCTCCTTCTGGTAAAAACAGTAAGACCAAAGATTTGCTATTGAGCAGGGTATGAATACCATCAATACCCACAATCAGTTTTTGACGGATGATATTGGTGACTAAATGTTCTTGTGCTGGGTTAATATGATTGGTTAACCAGAGTATGCCAATTCGCTCTAGAAAAGGAAATATTAGCTGGGTAATGGTTTTTTCAATGCCGCGTAAGCTTACATTTTCATCCAAGAGTTTTTCAAAAGACTCCATATTCATGTCTACCATGCAATGAATCATTTCATTGATGATCCGCTCCTGCTGGGCTTCCATTTGAGACAGGGAAAGAATCTTTTCCTTAATCTCTATAGTAGACATTCTATCTATGTGAGAAATCTTGAACCCGTATTTGTTCAAGAGCGCAATATTCAAAACGGTCTTTAATTCATCGTTGCTGTAGTAACGAATATTGGTATCCGTACGGCTGGGATTCAAAAAAGAATAGCGCTGTTCCCAGATCCGGATGGTATGGGCTTTGATCCCTGAAAGGTTCTCTAAATCCTTGATGGTAAATGCGTGCATGATAGTATTACACGAATAACGCCATTTTGTTTAAACTTTTGAGGTAAAAACATCAACTTTCACAGATTTTGGCTGATTTTAAGCAAAATTTCAGGAGAAGCTTACTTTTTGAGCCTTCTGAGGTACTCGCCATAACCACTCTTGGCGTATTTATCGGCAATTAGTAGCAGTTGGTCACGGTTAATGAATCCCTTTCTGTAGGCAATTTCTTCAATGCAACCAATCTTCTGGCTCTGACGTTTTTCAATCACTCGTACAAATT
>JBEAPC010000031.1:0-4780 GCA_041164585.1 Bacteroidota bacterium | reverse complement strand
GTACCCGTTATGGTGGTTTCTATACCAGAAAAGAAGTCAAAGAAGTGATAGCTTATGCAGCATTGCGCGGCATTGAAGTGATTCCAGAAATAGACATCCCTGGCCATAGCCGCGCAACCATCACCGCCTATCCAGAGTTCAGTACCAAACCCGATACTACTTGGAATGTGGCCACTACCTGGGGTATGTACAATAGACAGAACAATGTGTTGGCACCTAGGCCAGAAACTTTTCAATTCTTAAGAACCATCTTCCACGAAATCTCAGACCTGTTTCCATCCAAATACATACATGTGGGTGGAGACGAATGCAGCAAACTCTGGTGGAAGGCTGATCCATTTTCGCAAGCTTTCATGAAAGAAAAAGGACTCAAAGACGAGCACGAGTTACAAACTTATTTTATCAGTCAAACAGCTAAATACCTAAAAGAAAAAAACAAACAGGTCATTGGCTGGCATGAAATCCTAGAAGGAGAACTTGACACATCGGCCATTGTGATGAATTGGGGCGGTGCCAAAGAAGGCATTGAAGCGGGCAAACTCAAACACCGCGTAATCATGACCCCGGGCAAGCCCTATTATTTTGACCATTACCAATCACATGACCCCAATGACTCATTGGCCATACACGGCTACAATACCATGGATTCCGTGTACCAATATGATCCAGTACCAGCCGCTTTGCGCGATGCTAAATTGGACCAATACATTATTGGCGGACAAGCCAATGTTTGGACCGAATATATAGGTTATGGTACCAAAGTAGAATACATGATCTTCCCTAGAATGACCGCATTGAGTGAATCTTTGTGGACGCCAGTGGAACAGAAAAACCTTGATGATTTTAGAAATAGATTAAAGCAAAACATGCAGCCGCGATACGATTTCTGGGGAGCCCATTATTTTAAACAATGGGAACAATGGACCAGGGACAAACAATAACAACTGTTTATGGGTTTTAAAAATTAAATTCGTGGGATAAACGGGCCGTCCTTTATCCATGAATGCTTGCAAATCACTTGGCTTATTGTTCATAGCAGCTTTGATGTCACTAACATCAAATGCACAAACCGACACAGCATTTTGGTTTGGGGCACCAGCTATAACTTCAGGTCATGGTAATGCACCCATTATCATGCGTTTGTCAAGCTATGCTAGCCCGGCAGATATCTTGATTACCATGCCGGCCAATCCAAGTTTTGCACCCATTCCGGTACACTTAGACCCCTATTCAGCTTTCTCAGCCAATCTTACTAGTTTTTTAAACCAGATAGAAACAAAGCCAGTTAATACGGTTTTGAACAATGCCCTTAAAGTAAGTTCTACTAGTAATATTTCTGCTTACTATGAAATGCAGGGTAAACCAGGGGCTTCCGCTTTTAACCCAGAGATCTTTGCACTCAAGGGAAATATCAGTAAGGGCAAAGCCTTTATGATTCCAGGGCAAAACCGATTTTCCAATGGCAACTATACCCCGGTTCCTAAAAATGGATTTGTGGTAGTGGCCACAGAAGATAATACCATTGTAGAGATCACACCCAGTAAGGATGCGGTTGGTCATCCTGCAGGTGTAAAATTTTCCATTACATTAAACAAGGGAGAAACTTATTCTGTAAACGCCCTAAACCAAGACGGACCCAATCACTTGGTAGGAAGCACTGTTACTGCCAATAAGCTAATCACCATTACGGTCTATGATGATTCTATTGGACCACCCACAGGCTGCCGCGATTTGGTAGGAGACCAAATTATTCCAGAAGAAGCCAATGGTAATGAGTTTGTCATTATCAAAGGAGAGCTTTCTTTTAGCCCAGATTTTGGAGATTATTTTTATGTACTAGCCACTACCGATGGTACCCAAGTTTTTGTCAATGGAACCCAAGTAACAACACTCAACCGAGGGCAGGTATATGAAGGCGTTTTGAATCAACCCAGCGCTTATGTAAAAACCAGTAATCCCGTTTATCTAAATCAGGTAACCGGAATAGGATGTGAAATGGCCGCCACTAATTTACCGAGTATCAGATGTACGGGTTCATCCTTGGTATCATTTGTACGTTCCGTGAACAGTCCATTTTATTTGAACCTACTCTGCAAAGCCACTGATATCAATGGTTTTCTACTAGACGGACAAAGCAATATTATTACGGGGTCTATGTTTAATGCTGTTCCGGGCACTAATGGAGAATGGATGTATGCAAAAATTAGTACGGCTAATCTGCCCAATTTAAATACCCTGATTCCAGACGGACAAAACACCACGGTCTCCAATACCAGTGGTTTGTTTCACTTGGGATTTTTAAACGGATCAACCAGTACCGGAAACGTATTGGGATATTTTTCCAACTACGCGCAAACAACGCTGTCTCCTCAAATTGCAGGACTTACCTGCGCGGGCAGCAATATCAACCTCCAAGTCTCCCAAGTGATTGGTGCTACTTATCAATGGAATGGACCCAATGGATTTAGCAGCACTATTTATAATCCAACTATTCCCAATGCCAATACCACAAATTCAGGACAGTACAGTGTGGCCATGAATATTTTGGGATGCGGTGTTTTTAGAGACAGTATTAATTTAACGGTACACCCCACACCTACTATTACCATCTCACCCAATGATTCTATTTGTCAGGGACAAACCAAAAATTTAATTCTCACACCAACAGGTACAGCCCCTTGGCGCGTAGGTTATACCGATGGTACCAAAACAGATACGCTCACTATTCTTACTGCACCCTATACACTTGCCGTATCGCCAACGACCCAAACTACGTATACCCTCAAAAGTATTACCGATGCAAATACTTGCACAGCCGCATCACTAACAGGAGCACCTGATGTGAGTAGTACTGTTTCCATTTATGCCAAACCCATTCCTGCATTTAGTCTCTCCACACCTGCTTGCGAGAACCAACTATTTAATTTTACAGATCAATCCATTGCTAATACCAGTGGGCTATCGCGATGGTATTGGAATTTTAAAGATGGCAATACCAAGGATACTACCGGTGGAGGAACTTTTAGTAAAAGCTTTGCTGCTTGGGGAACCTATCCCGTTCAATTATTGGTGGAATCAAACAAAGGTTGTTTGAGTGATACCGTTAGTACTAATGTAACTGTTCATCCCTTACCGGTAGTGGGTTTTATACTTCCCAAAGTTTGCTTGAGCGATGCTTCTGCCCTCTTCACAGATACCACCACTATTGCAGATGGATCAGCCGCACAGATGACCTATCTCTGGAATTTTAATGCAGGTACACCAGCCATTTCACCCGGACCAAATACACTCACAAGCACTTTACAAAATCCTGCTGTTAAGTACAATAAGTCTGCGGATTATCTAGTGTCTTTAACCGTTAGTTCCAAAGACGGCTGCGTGAGCAATCTCACCAAAACCTTTACTGTGAATGGTTCTGTACCCAAGAGTCAGTTTGTGGTTTTGCAACCAACAGCACTTTGCAGCAATGATTCTGTGCGTATTCAAAATACATCAACGGTAGATTTTGGCGTAGTTACTAGAATAGAAATTACTTGGGATTTTCTCAACGCCCCATCAGTCAAGACCATTGATGATGATCCCTATTTGAATAAGGTCTATGCGTATCGCTACGCTAATTTTCAAAGCCCGGTGAGCAAACCAATTTCTGTACAGTTCAAAGCATTTTCAGGAAGTGCCAGTGCTTGCGCCGATATTAGTACCCAAGTAATCACACTTAATCAAAGCCCCAAAGTTGGTTTTAGCATCATGCCCAGTATTTGTCTGGAAGCCACTCCCAGAGCCATTTTGCAAACCAGTTATGATAATGCCGTTGCAGGAACATTTAATTATACCGGAACAGGTGTGAGTGCTGCGGGTGTATTTAGTCCTGTTATTGCAGGAGTAGGTGTGTATCCTATTCAGTTTATGCAAACATCGGCCAAGGGTTGCAAGGATTCGGCCACGCAAAGCATTCAAGTATGGCCAAGCCCTGTTGCAAAATGGGGTGTTGCATCACCGCTTTGTGAAAAAAATGCGTTGTTATTTTCTGATAGTTCTGTGGCCAATTTTAGCAATATTGTACAACGCAATTGGGTCTATGGAGATGGTAATACCGCTGTGCGCAACAATGCCAATGACTATACTTATACCTATGCTTCCGCCAATAGTTACACTGCCAGTTTGCGTGTAACAACGGATAGTGGTTGCGTAAGTGCGCTCAATACACAGACTATTAAAGTGAATCCAATTCCTGTTGTTGATTTTAACATTCCACAGATTTGCTTACCCGATGGCAATGGTCAATTCACCAGCAACACCAGCATTAGTGATGGTACTGCTGCGCTCTTGAGTTACAGATGGAATTTCAATGATCCCAATGATGCTAGCTCTAGCACATTGCCCAATCCTACCCATCGCTTTAGCGCAGTGGGTCCCTATCCTATTCAATTGATAGTGCGTAGCAACAACAATTGTGTAGACAGTAGCACCAAAATTATTTCCAGTATTTATCCGCAACCCAAAGCAAACTTTAGCGCATCGGATACAGTGATTTGCATCAATGACGCCATTCAGTTTATTGACCTCAGTGATGGCAAGACAAGCGCTATTAGCACTTGGGTTTGGGATTTTTCTGCGGGGAATACAGCTACTATTCAAAACCCATCGCAACTGTTCCGTGATAGTGGTTTGGTGCAAGTCTCTTTGCATATTTTTAATGCGCAGGGTTGTGTGAGTGATACGGCACTGAAAACCATTACTGTTTATCCTTATCCCAATTTAGACCTGGGTCCTGATTTAA
>JBEAPC010000030.1:0-6871 GCA_041164585.1 Bacteroidota bacterium | reverse complement strand
TACCAGTTGCCTGCGCCGTATTAAAGCTTCTTTGAAGGTTTTCCAACACATCCAATACCTTGGTCAATTGTGTTGGGTTATTCACTGCCCAATATTTCTGAGGCGTTAAACGAATGCGAGCACCATTGGCACCACCACGTTTGTCAGAACCACGGAAAGTAGATGCAGAAGCCCAAGCCGTATTCACTAATTCAGAAACGCTTAATCCGCTTGCTAAGATTTGTTTTTTCAAATCAGCAATATCTGCTGCATTGATCAATGGTTCAGTAACTGCTGGAATAGGATCCTGCCATACCAGTTCTTCAGCTGGAACGTCATTACCTAAATATAGGGCGCGTGGTCCCATATCCCTATGCGTTAATTTAAACCAAGCTCTTGCAAATGCATCTGCAAACTGATCTGGGTTTTCATAAAAACGTCTAGATACTTTTTCGTAAGCTGGGTCTACACGCAATGCCAAATCAGAAGTTAACATGAAAGGCGCGTGTTTCTTTGCAGGATTATGTGCATCAGGAACCGTTCCTGCACCTGCCCCATTTTTAGGCGTCCATTGTTGTGCACCTGCTGGACTCTTTGTGAGTTCCCATTCAAAGCCAAACAAGTTTTCAAAATAGTTATTGCTCCACTGAGTTGGAGTAGTTGTCCAAGCACCTTCTAATCCACTGGTAATGGTATTTTCACCGTGTCCAGTTCCCATAGTATTTTTCCAACCAAGACCTTGTTCTTCAATTGGAGCACCTGCTGGTTCTGGTCCTACATATTTACCTGGATCGCCTGCACCATGTGTTTTACCAAATGTGTGTCCACCTGCAATCAGAGCAACGGTTTCTTCATCATTCATAGCCATACGTGCAAATGTTTCACGGATGTCTCTGGCTGATGCCATTGGATCAGGATTGCCATTAGGACCTTCTGGATTCACATAAATTAAACCCATTTGCACTGCAGCCAATGGATTTTCCAAATCCCTATCGCCAGTATAACGTTTGTCATCTAGCCATACTTTTTCAGAACCCCAATAGATATCTTCTTCTGGTTCCCAAACGTCAGCACGTCCACCGCCAAAACCAAATGTCTTAAAGCCCATAGTCTCCAAAGCCATATTACCAGCTAGGATCATCAAATCTGCCCAAGACAGTTTTCTACCATATTTCTGTTTGATAGGCCAAAGCAACAAACGCGCTTTGTCTAAATTGGTATTATCAGGCCAGCTATTCAAAGGCGCAAAACGTTGTGTACCGTTACCAGCACCACCACGTCCGTCTGCAGTTCTATAAGTACCTGCACTATGCCAAGCCATACGAATAAAGAAAGGACCATAATGACCGTAGTCAGCAGGCCACCAATCTTGAGAATCGGTCATCAATTTGGCAAGGTCTTGTTTTACCGCGTCCAAATCTAAGGTCTTGAATTCAGCAGCATAATCAAATGCTTCACCCATGGGGTTAGACAAGTTGGAATGCTGACGAAGAATATTCAATTTTAATTGGTTGGGCCACCAGTCACGGTTACCAGTACCAAAACCAGCTACTTGTTTTTTGCCAGCTCCTGTAAAAGGGCATTTACCCTCAGGAGCGCCAGCTGCATGTTGTTCCATATATGAATCGTTTTTTAAATGATTGTCAATGGATAAAATTACAACATCAGTTGCATTTATGGTATTTATTTAAATGAATTAACCCATAGATAACGTCTATGGCTTCAGCAACGTTCTACCAATCTTCTTTTTCTCTACTTCATTTCTTTGAGTGAGTTCTGGACGCTTACCTCCTTGTGCAAACATCAATGCTTGGTCATCATAATGTGGGCTCAAAAAGAAACCGGACTGACCAGTAGGATTCACACTCATGGCCCCTGCTGGATTGCCAAAGTCAATAACCCTGCGCAGGGCAGGACCGTAGGTTACTTTGTAGAGCCCAGTGCTGTCAAGGTTAAAGTCTAAGTTATTGATAGTTTCTCTTCCTCCTATGAGTGGAATGGGACCAACGTTAAACCATTTACCCGCCACAGGAATTATCCCTAGAGGGTGTTTGTGTTCAAGGGTATGTACTTTTTTCCACTGCCAGTTGGCGCTATTTTCACCCAATTGTTTTACCAATTGATCAGCAGCATCATTCATGGCGCGGGTAAAAATCTGAGCCCTGGTTTCTTTTTCAGGGGTATGAATATTGTTCCACCATTTAGAACTATCGTTTAGAAATAAGCTAACCGTATTACGTTTTAAACTGGCTTGGTTTTCAAATTGGCTAAAAGTTTCTGCACCCAATTCGTCTTCCATGGCATATTTCAAAATCAGGTAATTGAATTTGTAATAGATGGCTGGTTCAATATTTTCTAGTCCGTGAGCACCATCCCATTTACGCAAAATACTCATGGCATTGCGGGCCGATGGGCTCAATTGCTCTTGGTTTACCAAGGGCAAAATCTTAGCCAGCAATGGCGGATAGGTACTGCTAGTGACGTCATTGATAGTAGCACGAACACGCTCTTCATCCCAGTCTTTTTTATCCGTGAAAACCAATTCTTCTATGCGCTTTGCGCGATTGGCTGGTACATAATATCCCGGCACCAATCCTGTTCCCATGTCTTGTGGTTGGTTATTGGCCGTATACAACACACCACGAGCGGGATTGAGGATCTGTGGGTTCTGTTTAAAGTCTAGCCAACCTTGTGGATCATCCAATCCAGTGGAACCATCTAAGATGAGTTGTGGATTTACATGTGCTGGCCGAATGGGTAATTTTCCCGCAGCCCACCAAGCAATATTTCCAGCAGTATCGCCCCACATAAAATTCAAACCTGGAGCAGTTAATGGTTCTACAGCAACGGCAGCATCGGCTGCATTGCTAGCATGACTTAGATTATAGAATACTTGTAAATGTCTAGATGGAAATTGGTGATAGACCCACCAAAGTGCAATAGGGTCTGCAATCTCTTTAACGCCATCAAATGCACCATTCATGAGATAACCATGTCTGGATTTTTTTACTTCAAAAATTTCATCAGGGCCGCCCTTTACCTTTATGGTTTCATTGCGAACTGTCAAGTCTTCCCAATGGTCTTTATACCAAACCTGATTGGCATTGGCGGGGTTGGCTTTCTCTTTATAAAAATCTGCGTCATCATTTTCAAACATGGTCAAACCCCATCCGCCTTTGTCTGAATGACCCAGTGCTGGAACGGGTGTACCTGCTAGAAAATTACCATATACTTTATAGCCAGGGCATTCCAATTCCGCTTCATACCAAACTGATGGTTGCGCAAAAGCAATATGCGTATCATTAGAAAGAATGGGTTTGCCAGACTTGGTTTTAGAACCCGCAATTACCCAGCCATTGGAACCAAAGAAGGGAGGATAAGGCAGGTTTTCTTGCAACTTACCAACTTGCGCAGCCATACTAGTCAGGTTTTTAGCAGATGCTTGTAGCGATGCTTTCTCAGAAGCTTGCACCGGAATCAACTGGGTACTATCAGGCCAATTTTGTAAAACATCATTAAAATAATCCATGCCAAATTTGCTAGCAATGGTGGTAGCCACCGCTTCTGCGCGGAAGGCCCCCACAAAAGTATAACCCATGAATCCAACAATGATTTCCATGTCTTCCATGGTGAATTCCGTTTTAGGAATGCCCGCAATGGTATATTCAATTGGGGTCTTGCCTGCTTTAATATATTGGTTAATTCCTTTTAAATATGCTTTGGCAGCTTTTACAAATGGCGCGTTGGGATCTTTGTATACTTCTGCCAATGTAAGTTTTGCCTGCTCTCTAAAACTGAGCATTCTAAAAAACTTGTCGGAGGCCAACGCCTTGTCACCAAAGAGTTCTGCCAATCTACCATCGGCCAAGCGACGCAACATTTCCATTTGAAACAACCTGTCTTGTGCATGCACATAACCAAATGCATAGAACAGGTCTTCTTCATTCTGTGCATAAATATGCGGTATGGCATAATTGTCATAGAGCACTTCTACTTCTGCACTCAATCCTGGCAATTGCAGGTTGGCATTATAATCCGGTTTTAGGTTTTGCAAATAAAAATAGCTGCCGGCTCCGGCAATAACAATAAGTATCAACAAAGCAAGCAGTATGCGTTTGAGCAGTTTCATGGCAAGAATTTATGGGCAGTAAGTTAGAAAAAAGCAGGCAAAGACTTTGTTAGGATTTGGATGTTTTCTTTTTAGACAGAAAATAAATAGGAATACCAATAGCTGTAATTAACAATCCCAACAAAGAATTGATTATGGGCGCAGTCCCGGATCTATATTGTTGAATATCAGTAATCAGGGTGCTGCATAAAAAGAAAGCTACAAAAGAGACAAAACAAATGGGTACAATGGGATAGCCCCAAACCTTATACTGACGTGGAAAATCCTTCATGCGGCTACGCAACAAAAATACCCCAAGCCCACTCATGCCATAAAAAAACCAACTTACAAAAATGAGCATATCCGTAAGCATATCAAAAGACCCGCTGATGATTAACACCACGGTCCAGATAGCGTTCAACCAAAGAGCGTTCCCAGGAGTATTGTATTTAGGTTGGGGTTTACCAGCCCATGCAAATAATCTATTTCCATTGCCCATGGCATAAGTAACCCTTGAAGTGGCTAGTACATTGGCATTGGTAGAACCCAGTGTAGAAAGTATGATCATCAAAGCAATTAAAGCGCCACCGATTAAACCCCAGGTAACAGTAGCTGAATCAGATGCCACTAAAGATGAAGCGGACAATTGTCCAATGGGTAACACATAGATATAGGCCAAGTTTACCAAGGTATAAACCAGTATACAAAAACTCAAACCAAGAAATAAACTACGCGGAATATTGCGTTGCGGATTTTTTACCTCACCCGCTACAAAACAAATATTATTCCATCCATCGTATCCCCAAAAAGCACCTGAAATAGCCGCCATATATGCACCTACCATGGCCCATCCTTGTGGCATGGTGGGCAGTGTTTCATGTAAGTGTTGCATAGATCCTTTGCCAGAAAACAGGATGCCCCCAATTAAAACAACAATGGCAACAGCTTTTAAAATAGTAAGAAAACGTTGCAATGCACCACCATAGTTTACACTAAAATAATTGATGGTAGTGAGTATTAAAATCAATAAAATGGTCACTGATTTTACACCTAAATTTTCTAGTGGATGAATATCTCCTACATAAGGGATATGCCATACGGTGGCAAGTTCAATGGCAGGAGCAAGTCTTGGAAGTTCAATAAAATAATTAATGTACTGAGAGAAAACCCATGCTACAGAGGCATTTCCGGCGGTATTGAAAACGGCAAAGGCACTCCATCCATAGAGAAAGGCAAAACCATTCCCATACATTTTTTGAAAGAACACATATTGACCTCCTGTTTCTGGAAACATACAGGCTACTTCTGCATTGCTGAGTGCCCCAAACAAAGTAACCACTCCAGCAACTACCCAGGCGCTTAATAATAACCAAGGCGATCCCACCTGAGAAGCCATGAGTGCGGGCTTCATAAATATGCCTGAGCCAATAATGCCACCTATTACTAGAGCAATAGTGGTATTAGCAGATAAGCTGCGCTTGAGTTCACTCATGCTTGAATGATTGAGCAATCAAAGAATGAAAATGATGGGTACCCTGTTCTCTATGCACCGAATACCTACCGTGTTTGTAAAACCTAGACTTAATGCCTTTTTGCACGTTCTGCACCACTTCCTCGTCTTCTGCTTCTACTGAACTCAAACCAGAACCTGCGCCTTGATCCAATTTGCTTTCATCATAAACAAAACTGAGGAATCTAACTTTAGTAGTAGCAGGTGTTAAAGGTTCAATCACATTGAGTGACAAGCCCCAGGGATAAAAATTAAACATCAGATTGGGATAGACCCAGAAATAATAAGCAGCCACTAATTTGCCGAAGTCCGGCGATGTTTCCGGTATATCAAAAAGAACATCTGTATCTTTTCCAATGCCCAATTGTAAATTGGAATAAGGAAATAATTCGGTGCTATAATTTTTAAAATCAATTACCGCATTTAAAGCGGGATGTACAAAGGGTATATGAAATCCCTCTAAGTAATTTTCACAATACAATGCCCAATTGGCTTGCACTTCAAACTCTTGGCCCAAATCTGGACGATGGACCAATTTGCCCAATGGCAACCATGCTATGCGATCCATCATTTCTTGAAAATAAGCACTAGAAGGCAATACAGGATTCAAACTAGTAAAATATAAACCAGCCCATTCAAACAAGGGCAATTGGGTCAAGTGATTATTTTCTGGAATAAAATTTTCAACGTCTCTAAACTCAGGCATGGAAATAAATGTCCCATTCAAGTGAAACAACCTCCCATGATATTTGCAACGCAATTGTTTGGTATTACAGGCGTCATAACAAAGCAGGTTACCTCTATGATTACAAACATTGGGTAAGCAATGCGTTTTACCTTCTTGGTCTCTTGTTAATAGTAAGGGCTCGTCAAGATATTTTTCCAATAAGCATACAGGCTGCACTTGTCCGTTAAAAGCAACTTGTTCCTTATGACCAATATATTGCCAGCTTTGGGCAAAGATTTTTTCCTTTGATGCTTCAAAATATTGGGCATCTAAATAGAATTCCTTGGCAATGGTTTTGGCTCTAGCAATATTTGGATCTACCTGAAAATCCGACATTGAGATTTTTTTTAAATGTACTGTTTTTGATTAATAACCTAGTTTACAAAATCATCATATTGAATTACATTTAGAAAACTCATTTTTGCTTCTATGAAAAAGCCTTTCTCCATAGCTTTGTTTATCTGCCTAATGATTAGCTGTATTAGTTTTTCTAAAAGCTTGTTTGCTCAATCAAAATCACCCAAAGTAGTATTTGTTATTGCCGATG
>JBEAPC010000029.1:0-3553 GCA_041164585.1 Bacteroidota bacterium | reverse complement strand
ATAGAACTAGTGCCAATTCTTTTACCGGAATTGGGGATGACAATGGACTTGGGTTGATTAAGAAAGTGGGTACTCAATTTGGCTTACCTACCACTTCTGATATTCACGCTCATGAAGAAGCAGCTATGGCGGCTCCTTTTATTGATATTTTACAAATCCCAGCTTTTCTTTGCCGTCAAACAGACTTGCTGGTGGCTGCTGCTGAAACAGGAAAGATTGTCAATGTAAAAAAAGGACAATTCTTGAGTGGTCCTTCAATGAAATTTGCCGTTGACAAAATTAGAAGAGCTGGAAATGAACAAGTAATGCTAACGGAAAGGGGTAATAGTTTTGGCTATACAGACTTGGTAGTAGACTATCGGAATATTCCATGGATGCAAGAACACCAAACACCCGTAATCATGGATTGTACCCATGCCCTACAACAACCCAATCAAACATCAGGCGTTACAGGAGGAAATCCTCAATTAATTGGCACTATTGCCAAAGCAGCCATCGCCACAGGCGCAAATGGGCTGTTTATTGAAACCCACCCTAAGCCATCAGAAGCCAAAAGTGATGGGGCCAACATGTTGCAATTAAATTTATTAGAGCCCTTATTAGAGCAATTAATCAAAATTCGCAAAGCGGTTATCTAGTATTGAAAAAGAGTTATGGCATTGGATTCAAACCAAGATTCCAAAAAGCTATTTATTGCTCCTAATCAGCAAACTACCAATTGCGCAAGGGATTCCTACGGGCAGCCAAAATATAGTTCTTGATATTGATCCAGAATGCTAAGATCATATATACCAAAATGGGAGATCCCATGGTTAGGAAAGAGATATAAATGAACCACATCCTAATCTTGGAGCTGGCAATACCAAATTTTTCTCCAATGGCGGTACAAACCCCAAATGCGTGCATTTCTATGTTCTCGCGAATTTTCTGCATGTTATACAATTTATAGGGGGTGAATACAATGCAAAACTAGACAATTGAAATGATAATTTGTTCAAAACAGTTTGTTTATAGACCCTGTTTTAACGTAAATTCGCGCAAACCGGAAATAAGGTTGGGGAATCCAGCTTATAAAAGGTTCAACTGAATTATTCATCATCTCAAATCATAAATTGTTATAGCTATGGCTTTTGATATCGAAATGATCCGTGCCAGGTACGCAGAAATGCCTGCCAAAGTTGATGCAGCCCGCACCGCACTGGGCAGACCGCTTACACTGTCAGAAAAGATCTTGTTCTCCCATTTACACGCCGATCAGGCTTTGAGTGGATTTGAACGTGGCAAACACTATGTGGATTTTGCACCAGACCGTGTAGCCATGCAGGATGCTACTGCCCAAATGGCTTTGTTGCAATTTATGCAGGCTGGACGCCCCAAAGTGGCTGTACCTTCTACTGTACACTGTGATCACCTGATTACCGCCAAAGTAGAGGCCAAACAAGACTTACAAGTGGCCAATTCTGAAAGCAAAGAAGTCTATGATTTCTTGGCTTCTGTATCTAATAAATATGGCATTGGATTCTGGAAACCAGGTGCTGGTATCATTCACCAAGTAGTATTAGAAAACTATGCATTCCCTGGTGGAATGATGATTGGTACCGATTCTCATACAGTTAATGCTGGTGGTTTGGGTATGATTGCCATTGGTGTTGGCGGCGCTGACGCTTGCGATGTAATGGCAGGTCTACCATGGGAATTAAAATGGCCCAAATTGATTGGTGTGAAATTGACTGGTAAATTGAGCGGTTGGACTGCACCAAAAGACGTGATTTTAAAAGTGGCTGGAATTCTAACTGTAAAAGGTGGTACAGGCGCTATTGTTGAATATTTTGGAGAAGGCGCCACTAGCATGAGTTGTACTGGTAAAGGAACCATTTGTAATATGGGTGCTGAAATTGGTGCTACCACTTCTACATTTGGTTATGACGAGAGCATGAGCCGCTATTTAGCTGCTACTGGCAGGGCCGATATTGCTGCTGCTGCTGATCAAATCAAGTCTTATTTGACTGCAGATCCAGAAGTATATGCCAATCCTTCACAGTATTTTGACGAAGTGATTGAAATTGATTTGAATACTTTAGAACCACACTTAAACGGACCATTTACGCCAGATTTAGCAACGCCTATTTCTAAAATGAAAGAAGTAGCTGCTGCCAATGGTTGGCCAACCAAGGTGGAAGTAGGTTTGATTGGATCTTGTACCAACTCTTCATATGAAGATATAAGCCGTGCAGTAAGCTTGGCCAAACAAATTGGAGAGAAAGGTTTGAAACTGGCTGCTGAATTTAAAATCACTCCAGGTTCTGAGCAAGTGCGCTATACCATTGAAAGAGATGGTTTCTTAGGCGTATTTGAATCAGTAGGGGCTGATGTATTTGCCAATGCCTGCGGACCTTGTATTGGTATGTGGGATCGTGTGGGTGCTGAAAAGAAAGAAAGAAATACCATTGTACATAGTTTCAATAGAAACTTTGCAAAACGTGCAGATGGTAACCCCAACACATTTGCATTTGTAGCTTCTCCTGAATTGGTTACCGCTTTGGCCATTGCTGGAGATTTAACCTTTAACCCATTGACTGATACACTTACCAATGATAAGGGTGAGCAAGTAAAATTGGATGAACCAACTGGTCAGGAATTACCTGTTCGCGGATTTGCCGTGGAAGACGCTGGCTATCAAGCACCTGCTGCTGATGGTTCTGGTGTTTCTGTTGCTGTTGATCCAGTAAGCAAAAGGTTACAATTATTAGATCCATTTGCAGCTTGGGAAGGCACTGATCTGAAAGGATTGAAACTATTGATTAAAGCTAAAGGTAAGTGTACCACTGACCATATTTCTATGGCGGGTCCATGGTTGAAATTCCGTGGTCACTTAGATAATATCAGTAACAATATGTTGATTGGTGCGGTAAATTTCTTTAACGAGAAAACCGATAATATCAAGAACCAATTGACAGGTGAATACGGACCAGTTCCAGCTACACAGCGTGCTTATAAAGCTGCAGGAATTGGCTCTATTGTTGTTGGAGATGAAAACTATGGTGAAGGTAGTAGCCGTGAACACGCAGCTATGGAACCAAGGCATTTGGGAGTTCGCGTGGTACTAACCAAATCATTTGCTAGGATTCACGAAACCAACCTGAAAAAACAAGGGATGTTGGCATTAACATTTAATGACAAATCTGACTATGATAAAATTCAGGAAGATGATAGCGTAGACGTAATTGGTTTAACCAGTTTTGCACCAGGTACAGCATTAACACTGGTATTTACCCACGCAGATGGTACCAGCGATAGCGTTGTAGCCAATCACACTTACAATGAACAGCAGATTGAATGGTTCAAAGCAGGTGCCGCTTTGAATATTATCCGTAAACAAGTTGCTGGAGCTTAATTCAGTAACTTAATCATACCAAAAAGGCCCCGAGCAATTGGACTGAACCCCTAAAGTTGGACAAAATTAGTAATTAAGATTTAAAGTGATGAGCTCGATATTGTATCGGGCTCATTCCATTTAGATTAAGCTTTATTCTGTCATAATTGTAATATTTAA
>JBEAPC010000028.1:0-2537 GCA_041164585.1 Bacteroidota bacterium | reverse complement strand
TGGCTGCTCAATACCCTGATAAATTAGAAGCTTTGAAGAAATTGTATTTAGAAGAAGCTAATAAAAATCAGGCCCTTCCTTTAGATGATCGTACTGCAACTGAAATCTTAAACATTGAACGCCCTACTGAAGAAGAAGCCCGCGATAGTTATACTTACTATCCACATACTAGTTCTGTTCCAGAAGCGGTAGCCGTAAACGTACGTGGTAAGTCATTTAAGATTATTGCCAACGTAGAAGTAAAAGATGCCAATGCATCGGGTGTAATTTTTGCTCATGGTTCTCGTTTTGGTGGTCATAGTTTATTTATCAAAGATCATAAATTGTATTATGTCTATAATTTCTTAGGCATTACAGAATATAAACTTGTTTCTGCTACTCCTATCACTGCTGGCAAATACACATTTGGTATGGAGTTTAACAAAGAAAAAGCAGGGGAACATCATGAATCTATTGGTACGGCTAAATTATACATCAATGATAAGCATGTAGCAACAGGTTCAATGAAAGCACAGGTTGGTAAATTTACCCTTGTTGGTGATGGCCTTTGTGTGGGTTATGATAGTGGAGATCCGGTAAGTAAATTGTATAGTTCACCAGGTGAATTCAAAGGCGGAACTATTAAATTTGTTACTGTAAGCACAGGAAAAGAACAATACAAAGATCTTCAAATGGAAGCTGCTAGAGCATTTAGAAAAGAATAAGCTAATTCAATTTGCGCAGCCTCAAGATATGTTGGGGCTGCATTTTTTATTCCCCACTTTAAAAATTTGTATGAAAAAATTATTAGTAGTAGCGGCCCTTTTCATGGCTGGAACAAGTTTTGCCCAATCAGGCGTAAAAGAAGACATTGCCGTAATCCAAAGTTTGTATGGTAAGACTAAACAAGAATTGGTACAAGCCTATATGAAATTGCAAGAACCACAGGCTACTGCCTTTGGCGCAATCTATGAGGACTATGAAGTTAAACGTAAAGAATTGGGTAAACAACGCATGATGTTGATTGCTGATTATGCAGATAATTTTGCAACCCTAACAGATGAGAAAGCAGACCAATTGGCCAAAGACGTTTTGAAAAATAATATGGCTTTTGAAAAGCTCTACAGCAAATATTATGGCAAAGTAAAATCAGCCATTGGTGCTATTAACGCCGCCAAATTTATTCAATTGGAAAATGCTTTGCATACTGCCATTCGTGCAGAAACCCAAGGTGCATTACCCTTGATTGGAGAAATGGACAGGACCAAAAAACACTAATTCCCCCTAAAACTTAAAAAGTGTTGCAAGAATACTTGCAACACTTTTTTATTGGTCAAAAAAATTTGAAAATCTTACATTCTTTCAGGAACCTGAATGCCCAATAAAGACATCCCTGTTTTTAAAATTTGCGCAGTCAAAGCGGCTAATTGTAATCGCAGCATTTTTTTCTCTTCTGTTTCTGCATTGCCAATAGACAATTGATTATAGAAAGTATTAAAGGTCTTGGCTAGTTCAAATACATAAATAGCAATCTTAGATGGATCATGTTCTGTGGCAGCCTCTTCTAATACCGATGGGAAGATCTCTTGTTGTTTGGCCAATGCCATTTCTAAGGGAAGCAGTTCTCCAACAAGACAAATTGTTTGCCAAGCAGTACTGTCTTGCTTGCGCAAAATGCTCTTGATTCTTGCGTGTGTGTATTGAATAAAAGGTCCGGTGAATCCGTGAAAATCAATACTCTCCTCTGGATTAAAAATCATTTTCTTTTTAGGATCAACCCTTAGTAAGAAAAATTTCAAAGCCCCCAACCCAATGGTATCATAGAGTTCAACTAGTTCATCTGTTGTAAAGTCTTTTACTTTTCCTAGCTCTTCTGTTTTCTGCTGCGCAATACCAATCATGGCATCTACCAAATCATCAGCGTCTACCACTGTTCCTTCACGGCTCTTCATTTTACCAGTGGGTAATTCCACCATGCCATAGCTCAAATGAAAAATACCATCTGCTGCAGGAATGCCCAGTTTTTGACAAATCAGTTTCAACACTTTGAAGTGATAATTCTGTTCGTCACCCACCACATAAATACTTTGGTCTGCGTGAAATTCTTGGTTCTTGTGAACGGCTAAACCTATGTCTTGGGTGATATAAACGGAGGTGCCGTCTTTACGTTGTACCAATTTTTCGTCTAATCCATCTGCAGTCAGATCAATCCAAACCGAGCTATCTTCTTTTTGATAAAATACTTTTTTCTCTAAACCAGATGCAACCAAGTCTTTGCCTAATAAATAAGTATTGGACTCATAATAGGTCTTGTCAAAATCACTACCAATGCGTTTATAAGTTGAATCAAAGCCTTCATAGACCCAGCCATTCATATTGCGCCAAAGTTCCATTACTTCAGGTTTGCCAGCTTCCCAGTCCAATAACATGGCCTGTGTGGCTTTCATAATGGGGGCTTCTTTTTCTGCCAAGGCGCTGTCCATACCAGCAGCAACCAATTCTGCTATTTCTGCTTTATAAGCGTCATTGAATTTTACATAATAGTCTCCCACAAAATG